>JBFYOY010000050.1:0-9530 GCA_041303575.1 Actinomycetes bacterium | reverse complement strand
GCGATGGCGATTGAACTTGGTTTAGGTCGCGCACGTGTTCTTTCAATTGAAGGCCGTGACCAGGCAGCAAAGCGTTGGTATGAAGGTGAGCGTGGACCTAACGCTCCCGTTGCCCAGTCAGCGCCAAAGCCATGTCATAGCTGCGGATTCTTTATTCCTATCGCCGGATCTCTACGCTCAACATTTGGCGTGTGCGCCAACGCAATCTCACCCGATGATGCACGCGTGGTCAGCGTTGATCATGGCTGCGGTGCACATTCGGAAGCGACCTTCACAGAGCCGGTGTTAAACTAAGCACCTGCTATCGCAACCGCGATACTTAATTTGTACCCGTAAAGAAAACTAGCAAGGAGCCCTCCCCATGCCTACAGGACGCGTTAAATGGTTCTCATTGGAAAAAGGCTTCGGCTTCATTGCAAATGATGAAGGCGAAGATGTTTATCTAGCTGCAACCTCACTTCCAGAAGGTGTTGCAACTGTAAAGCCTGGAACAAAGCTTGAGTTTTCTATCGCTGACAGCCGTAAAGGCCCACAAGCCTTGTCAGTGCACATCATTGATGCGCCACCATCATTAGTCGAAAACTCACGTGTTAACAGTGATGATCTCGCTGCGATGATTGAAGACACCATCAAGATCTTGGACAAGGTTGGCAATGGTTTGCGCCATGGACGTCACCCAAATGCACAAGAGGCGGATCGTCTTGGTCGTGTGCTTCGCGGTATCGCTACTGCCCTCGGCGCTTAAGCTTTTTTACTTTAAGTATTAAATGCCGCTTCGTCGATCACGACGGATTGTGTAACGAATTCCAACTAAGCCAAGGGCTGCACCCATTACGCATGTCCAAATAACTTTGGCATCGGCGTTGGCTGCTAATGCAATCACCCCAGCTATAACCCAGCACATTGTTCCAATTACGACTAGAGTTACTGCATTACGTAGTCGAGTAGTCATGGGGCAAGAGTAATGCGTTTATCGGTAAAAGAGGATGGTAATTGGCGATCATTTCGTCACCGTAATTACCGGATCCTCTTTCCTGCCAACGCAGTTTCAAATATCGGCAGCTGGGCTCAACGAATCGCTCAGGATTGGCTGGTTCTCGAACTTACAAATAACAACGGCACATATCTTGGTTTAGTAACGGCGGTGCAGTTTGCCCCTGTTCTCTTTTTCTCGTTACATGGAGGAAAGTTCGCTGACAAGTTTGATAAGCGAAGAGTTTTAATCCTCACCAACATTGTTGGCGGAGCATCATCCCTGGCTTTGGGCGTATTGGTGATGACAGATCTGATTGCCTTGTGGCATGTCTTTGTTTTAGCCGCTGTACTAGGAATTTCAACGGCAATTGATGCACCTGTGCGTCAATCATTCACAACGGCTGTAGTCGGACCAGATGATCTTCCAAATGCGGTTTCTCTTAACTCAGCTAATTTCAACGCCGGACGCCTGATTGGCCCTGCAATTTCTGGTGGCTTGATCGCAGCCTTTGGCACAGGGCCTTCCTTTATCGTTAATGGTCTTTCCTACCTATTTGTTATCGCAGCTTTAATGAACCTTAATGAAAAGGCGTTTTTTCATCTAGATCGTCCAAAGACCGATGGCAGCATCCGAGAAGGAATTGCATACGCAATGGCCCGTCCCGATATCTACGTCGTTATGTTGATGGTCTTCTTCTTAGCAACCTTTGGCCTTAACTTTCAGATCTTTAACGCTCTTATGGCAACACAAGAGTTCGGCTTAGGACCTGCCAGCTTTGGATTAATGGGAACCTTTATTGCAATCGGATCTTTAACAGGTGCAATCGGTTCAGCGCGTTTAGAGCGTTTTCGAAGTACCAAGTTTGTGATCAAGGGTGGAATCGCTTTTTCAATCTCAATCATGGCACTAGCGATTCTGCCAACCTATACCTCGTATATTTTTTGGTTACCGATTTGTGGAGTCACGGCGCTTACAACCTTGGTTTCTGCCAACTCAATTGTTCAAACAAGCACCGATCCTGCGATTCGTGGACGTGTGACTGGTGTGTATCTACTTATTTTCATGGGCGGAACGCCATTTGGTTCACCGCTTATCGGAACAACAACTGAACTCATTGGAATTCGTCCAACGATCGCTCTCTGCGGAGCTATCTCATTAGCAGCATCTTTGTTTATTTGGTTCCGTTACAAGAACCGGGTTCAACCACCTGCAGATATTTCCGTCGCCGCAGTCTTAAAGACTGTTGATCGCAATCAGGATTAACAGTCCAACCAGGGCAAGCAAGGTAACTAACCGTCTAGTTTTGTAGTTCATGCTGCCTCCTTCACATGGGATGGAATTACCTTAACGATCACAAAAGCTATGCCGATCAAGACAAAAACCATGATGTAGGCACGTGAAATTCCAAAGCTATCTCCCAAAAGACCTAGCAAAAATGGGGCTCCAGCGATCGCGATTCCTGCTGCCAAAGATGATCGACCAATTGCTAAATCTGGGCGGCCATCGCTTAATCCAATTAATCGGATTGATGAAAGAGCAAACTGCATTGAAATACCTAAGCCGACAACAAACAAACAAAGTAGCGAGATAAACATGCTGTGTGAAAGCCAGAAACCTAAAAATCCTAGAAATTGAACCGCGATGATCAACTGAAGTTGGCTATCTAGCGCAAGACGCTTTAACCATAGGCCACCAAACCAACGACCGATTCCCATTCCTGTACCAAGTGCCACAATTGCAACAGTTGAGATCGCGGCTGTCGAACCAACTCGTTCCTTCAGTAACGCTGCGGCCCAGAATGATGTTGCAAACTCGCTTGAAATACATGCAACAAAACCAAACCAAGAGATCCAAAAATTACGTGAAAGCTTTCCACCTTGTGGTCCATGCTCATCAGGTACATGCTCTTCTGCATCCTTTTCGCGTCCTACAAAGAACAGAGTCAAAGCAACTGGCAGCGCCAACAGCAATCCCAAACGCCAAAGGTTAGGAAAGGCGATAGCGATAGTTCCAATCAATGCGGTTCCGGCAACAAAACCAACGGATGCGATTCCATTTGCTTGTGGAATCGCAACCTCAGCTGCTTTGCCGTAATGCGCAGACATCTTTGTCAGCATTGTGTTGATGACTAACGATGTTCCAAAACCTGTAATAAAAGTTGCAGGCAAGGTGATGTACACAGGGGGAGAGATCACAAATAATGTAAGTCCAACAATAAAGATTGTTAAACCAATCCAACTTGCACGGTTACGACCGTACTTATGTGCGATTCGCGGATTAACCCAACCAGCAAGGATCGAAGAAACTCCCATTGCAGTTCCGTGTAGACCCGCAATTGTCAGCGATGTTCCCTGATCTGCACGCAGCAATGATTGTGCGGGACCAAAGCCACCCAGGTAAAAGTTAACAATTGCGGTCTGGACCGCTACTACCCAGAAGAATCGATCGCGGTGGAAGCTCTTAGACATTACAGAGCAGCAACAACGTGGTCAATGCACTTGGTTAACGCTTCGACATCACTTGGATCTACAGCCGGGAACATACCGATACGCAACTGATTCTTGCCCAGCTTGCGATAAGGCTCGGTATCGACAATTCCATTTTCCCGAAGCGCTGCAGAAATCTTTGTTGCATCAATTGCATCATCAAAGTTAATTGTTCCAACAACCTTTGAACGCATCGCAGCGTCTGTAACAAATGGTGTTGTGTAGCTGGTCTTTTCCGCCCATGAGTACAAGATCTCAGATGACTGTGCGCTACGACCTGCTGCAAATGAAAGACCGCCATTAGCGTTCATCCACTCGATCTGTTCTGCAAGCAACATCAAAGTCACAAGTGCTGGAGTGTTGTAAGTCTGATCTAAACGTGAGTTTTCAATTGCGATTCCTAGATCAAAGAAGGCTGGAACCCAACGGCCACTTGCCTTGATCTTTTCTGCGCGAGCGATCGCAGCAGGAGACATGATCGCAATCCATAGACCACCATCAGATGCGAATGACTTCTGTGGAGCAAAGTAATAAGTATCAAACTCTTTTGCATCAACCATTAATCCACCTGCAGCAGATGTCGCATCAACTAATACAAGAGCCCCATCTGTTCCGGCTGGGCGAATAATCGGCATCGCAACGCCAGTTGAAGTTTCATTGTGTGTTAACGCGTAAACATCGATTCCAGCTTCAGCGGTTGCAACTGGATGTGAACCAGGCTCTGCCTTTATAACTGTTGGCTCACCAAGGAAAGGTGCTTCCTTTGAAGCTGCTGCAAACTTAGATGAGAATTCGCCAAATACAAGGTGCTGTGAACGCTCTTCAATTAATCCAAATGTTGCGATATCCCAAAAGGCGGTTGATCCACCATTGCCAAGAACAACTTCATAACCTTCTGGAAGATTAAATAGAGATGTAAGACCTTCACGTACGCGCTTTACTACATTCTTCACCGGCTTTTGTCGGTGCGATGTTCCCAAGATCGAGTTTCCGCTTGCTGACAATGCAGCTAATGCTTCTGGACGGATCTTTGATGGACCGCAACCAAAACGGCCATCAACTGGCTTTAACTCTGAAGGAATAATGATGCTCATGGGCTAAGACTACGGGTAGTAGCGAGAGAGTTCCCAATCACCGCTTGTGGTGGTCCTCTCAAAGCGCAAGCGATCATGCAACCTTGAGTATCTGCCCTGCCAAAACTCAATATTTAGAGGTGTCACGCGATACCCACCCCAGTGGGCAGGTCGTGGAACCGTTGTTCCTTCAGGCCACTTTGCCGCCGCACCTGCGTAACGCTGTTCTAACTCTTCACGTGATGCAAGGTGTGAAGATTGCGCACTTGCCCACGCACCAATTTGAGAACCCCAAGGTCGTGTTGCAAAGTAATCATCTGACTCTTGTTCAGAAACTTTTTCTGCAACGCCGCTAATTGAAACCTGTCGCTCCATTGCATACCAAGGAAACAACAATGAGACATTTGGATTTAATTCAATGCCATGTGCTTTGCGTGATTGGTAATTTGTAAAAAATGTAAAGCCACCATCTGAAATATCCTTTAACAAAACGGTACGAGTATTGATTTGCGAATCCGCAGCAACAGTTGATAGCACCATCGCATTTGCTTCGACGATCACAGGGTTTGCATGTGCATCCTTTAGCCACGATGCAAAGGCTTCAAAGGGACTTTCCGGAAGGCTCTCTAATCCAGCATCGCTGTAAGAGCGACGCATCGCGCGGATCTCATCGCGGGTAACAATCTCTTCAGCCATACCCCTATCGAACCCCACTTTGGGTCAGGGGGCGAGTTTTCACGGGGCTCTGCAAGGGACTATGCAACGGGCAACCTTTATAACAATCGGATAAATGACCGGCTAAATAAGCCAAAAACAAGGTGTTTGGGTTGCTTACTTACGCCTTAAAGAGTGGAATTACCCCAACAACGCATGCTCTCGTATGCGTAATTTCCATCCATGGAGGATATAAATGAAGAAAAAGCGTTTTGGCATAGTCGGCGTCGTAGCCGCTGCCGCAATCGCAGTATCTGGTTTGGTCGCACCAAGCGCATTTGCTGCTGATAAGGAAATTACAGTTTGGGCCGATGAAACTCGCGGACCAAACCTAGAGAAGGTTTTTGCGGCTAAAGGCGACTGGGTTAGCGGATACACAATCAAGGTAACAACATTTTCAAGTTTTGATGCCCTAAAGACTGCTGTAGATAATGCAACAGATCTAACTGGTCCTGACATCATTGTTGGCGCTAACGACTGGGTTCCAACTGGCGCAAAGAATGGAAAGCTAGCTCCAATCACATTGAGCAGTGCTGTAAAGGCACGCTTTACTGCAAATAACTTCTTTGATCTTTCCTACAAGGGTAAGGTTTATGGAGTTCCTCTAGACATTAACAACGTTGCAATGATTTACAACACAAAGCTTGTTAAGTCAGCACCAAAAACTCTTGGCGAGATGGTGAACTACTACAAGGCAAACAAGACCAGCAAGAAGCTAACTTCAGGTCTTTGCATCGCAGGTGGCGGAACTTCATGGGGTGCTCACTCAGTTCTTTCAGCACTTGGTGGATCTGCTTACCGTATGAAGAATGGCAAGGTTGTTACAAACGTTGATCCAATCAACCCAACCGAGTTGGCAAAGAACATCAAGACTTACCTGCTAGATGCGAAGGGCAAGAGCACAGGCTTCTTCCCAGCATCAGATGCAGGATGTAAGGATGCATTCCTTGCAGGCAAGGTTCCATTTGCAGTTATTGGTAACTGGGAGTGGAAAGATTATGTTTACAAGGGTTTCAAGATGAACTTGATGCCAGTACCAGGAATCAAGGCTGGAACATATGGCCAGATGTTTGGTTCAGTAAGCGGTGCACTACTTACAACTTACGCTGCAAAGCGTGGAGTTGAAGTTGGCGCTAAGGATCTTCTAGTGAAGTTCTTCGCTTCAACAGAGGGTGCAATTCGTTACCAGTCACTTGAGCTACGCCCACCTGCAGAAAAGGGTGCACAGAGTGCAGATCTAACTGCAGCACAGGTTGGTTTTGGTAAGGCAGCTACACTCGCAGGAATCCCACAAATCGGAATTCTGAACGGTACTGCTGGATCAAAGTCATACTGGGATCTACTTCCAGCATTCTGGACAGCGATTTTAGTTGATGGCAAGGATCCAAAGTCTGAGGCGACAAAGCTGAATAACTTCTTCAAGCTAAATATCGCAGCTGGCGTTAAAGATCTATAAATCGATCTTTAAGAATGTAAAACTATCGGGCGAGAGCTTTTCTCGCCCGATAGTTTTTCTCTCAAATAAAATAGTTAGGAAAAAGTGAAAGTTCTTTATCTAAGAAAAGTGACCAAAACGGCTAAATATGTTGTGGTCGCCTTGGTCTCTGCTGTTCTCGGACTTTTAATCCAGAGCGCATTTGCTCAGGGGCAGTATGAGATTGCAGCCTTTCTGGCTATCGCTCTAGTTGCAATAGCCGTGGTCTATTTAACGGATGTATCGGTCCCATTCAAGTTTCTTTTGCCTGGCATGCTCTTTCTTTTCGCCTTTGTTATAGGACCAATTGTTTACACCTTGGTTATGTCAACTTTTCAATATCAAAATGGCAATTACATATCTAAAGAAGAATCAATAACCCAAATCAAGCTTTTGGGAGTAGAAAGTGATGAGGCAGGAACCGCATTTGATGTAGTGGTCGGTCGTGATTCAGCTGGAAATTTAGCGATCTTGGCTTCGGATATTTTGAACCAGCAGTACTTCATTTCAACATCAGCAAGTAAGTCAGATTTTTTTGCAAGCGATATCGAGTTAAATAGTGATGGCATTGCAACTTCAGCCCCAGGGTTTTTTCCAATTCTAGATTCTGAACGAGGATCTCTGGATTCATCCCTTTCATCAACTCGTTTTAAGTACAAGGATGAGTACTTTGTTGTTATGGAGGGCTCCGATATTGGTGTTGTAAAGCGCCAAGTCCTTGAGTATCGCAGCGATACCGATGTATTTATTAATCTTATTGATGGCCGAACATTCGCAGATAATGGACGAGGAAATTATGCAGATACCTCTAATCCGTCAGAAATTTTGCAGCCTGGCTGGCGATCTCCGATTTGGTTTTCAAATTATGTAAGTCTTTTTACCGATAGTGAGATACGTAAGCCATTATTGAGAGTTTTCACCTGGACAATGATCTTTGCATCATTAACAGTCCTTACTCAATTCGCCCTTGGATTGCTTTTAGCAATTGCAATGAATCGACCGTTGAGGGGTAGAAGAATCTATCGCTCAATATTTATCTTGCCTTATGCAATGCCAAGCATCATGAGCATTTTGATCTGGGCTGGAATGTTTGACACTGAATTTGGCGCTGTGAATAACTTATTTGGGACTGACATCGCCTGGTTCCAAAGCTCATTATTTGCCCGAACTGCTGTCATTATTGTAAATCTCTGGCTCGGATTCCCATATTTTTACTTAATCTGTAGTGGCGCTCTTCAAGCGATTCCAGCAGACCTTTCAGAGGCCGCTGCAATCGATGGCGCCAATCCTCGTCAGATTTTTTCCAAGATCACACTTCCACTGTTGTTGCAGGTTGTTGCACCGTTGCTTGTTGCATCCTTTGCTTTCAACTTCAATAATTTCAATCTAATCTACTTACTGACAGGTGGTGGGCCTAGCAGCCCATTAGATGGCGACATAGCTGGTGCCACCGATATTCTGATCAGTTATACCTACAAGATAGCCTTTGTCGGAGATGTACAGAATCTAGGATTGGCAAGCGCAATCTCTGTAGTCATTTTTGTGATTATTGCTGCTATTTCTCTGTACGGTGTTCGTAAATCTAAGGTATTGGATAGTTTCTCATGAGTAAATGGCTAAGAGAAAACTTATGGAGACACCTTGTTGCAGTAATCACATCATTTTTTGCACTCTTTCCTATATATCTTGTGATCATTTCTTCAGTTAATCCAACTGGAAGTTTGCAGGTAACCTCGTTTATCCCTACCTCAGGATCCTTCGCCAACTTTTCAAGGTTGTTTAATGATCCAACCATTCCGTATTTAACTTGGATGAGAAATTCATTGGTTATAGCGGGAACAGTGGCGGTTTTGTCGGTGGTTGTCGGCGCTGCATCGGCTTTTGCATTTAGCCGATTGAAATTTAAAGGAAAGCGTTCTGGAATTAAGTTGCTCTTGCTAGTGCAAATGTTCCCTGCTTTGTTGGCACTTTCTGCCGTGTATGTGATTATGGAGCGCGTTTACACATTTGCGCCATCAATTGGATTAGGAACACAACCAGGTCTACTTCTTGTCTATATGGGTGGAGCCATGGGTGTGAACATCTGGCTACTCAAAGGCTTTGTTGATTCTATTCCGATGGAGTTAGATGAGGCAGCCCGTGTTGATGGTGCCAGCGCAGTTCAGACATATTGGCTGATATTTGTGCCATTAGCCGCACCTGTATTAGCGGTTGTTAGCTTGCTCAGCTTTATCGGTACCTTCAATGAGTTTATTTTGGCTAGATTATTCTTGGTCGATATGGAAAGCCGCACTATTGCAGTCGGATTACAGGGATTCATCGGGGGGCAGTACTCCCAAAATTGGGGGCCGTTTGCCGCAGGATCAATCATTGCATCTATACCAATTGTCATAATCTTCCTGTCCTTGCAGAAGTACATTATTAATGGACTTACCGCAGGTTCAGTTAAGGGATAGAGCTAATTGGTGAACCTTCACCCACACCATGATGGGAGTGAGATCTACGTCAGCAATGCTGCTCCAGCTATAGGTCAAACAATCACCTTAAAAGTACGTGTCCCCAATAGCTATCACTTTGAAAAAGCATTTATTCGAGTTTACGAAGATGGTGAACCTAGAAGTTACGAGCTAAAGCGTGGAAAGAGCACCGCAAGTGAAATTTGGCTTGAGGTAAAGATCAAAGTTGTTAATCTTCATACAATCTACCGATTTGTATTTGTTGCAAAAGGTAAGTACGAATGGCTTAACGCCTTTGGCATGGCTGATCATGATGTGCATAGCAATAATGATTTTAGAATCGTTGCGGTA
>JBFYOY010000049.1:0-5008 GCA_041303575.1 Actinomycetes bacterium | reverse complement strand
CAACATAAATGAAGCGATCTGAACCATCAGTACCGGAAGACGCAAACGTTCTAATCCGCGAAGGATTTCGCGAGCAGTTGTCGATGTAGACAAGATAATCGCCGTCATAACACCAAGGGTTCCCTTAACAACAATTCCAGATCCTGCAATTAAACCCTCGCGGTATAAATCAAATGGACCCACCGCAATCTTTTCTCCAGAGCCAAAGAAGGGCATCAAAATTGCAAAGAAAATAAATGGAATCTCAATCAGAGCGCGCTTAAAAAGTGTTGGAAAGGGGATTTGTGCAATTTTTACAACGATGAATAACCAGAGAAAATATGCGATAAAAGCGCCCCATTGTGTAACTGGGGTAGCAACGACAATCAAGATAAAGCTAAGTGCTGCAATGATTTTTAGGTGGGAAGGAAGTCCATGGATCACCGTGTGGCGGTGGAGATACAACCTCTCGCCAACATCATGACCGTGATGGTGCTTATCCTCTTGCAGTTTAATTCTTAACCGTTTTTGGTTTACGAGCGATCAACTTAAAGGCAACGCCTGCAACAACTGCGGTACCAAGAACACCCACGACGCCTGCAATACCAACTGAGGCACGCTCATTGTCAACGCCCTTTGTTCCGTAATCCGATAGGACTACATCAGCGTTGGTATTTTCCTTAGCTGTTTCAATAAAGCCAATATCCTCAGCGACCTTCTCTAAACCATCTGGAGAAGATGATGCGTAGAAGGAAACAACTCCAGCTAGAAATAGGGATACAACAAATCCAGCGATGTAGAACTTCTTGTTGTTAGGCATGTCGAATCTCCAACTTCTGATTGTTGTTCTTCCATCCATAAACCAAATCACTACGACTTGCAATTACCGCGCTGACTGTTAAACCGGTAATCAAACCTTCACCGATTCCGATCAAGATATGTGTTCCGACCATTGCACCTAGCACTGTGGTTGTTGAGTAGGTCGCGGTTGCACCCATTGCATATTGCAATGTGAAGCTGATTGCAGCCATCGGAACTGAGATAAAGCCACCAATCGCAGCAGCAACGGGAATCGAAGCCTTTTTCTTCGGAAGAATCTTGCGCACCAAAAGAAATGCACCGTATCCAGTCCAGACACCAACAATTGACATGTTAAATGTGCTCGCACCTAAGGCGGTTAATCCACCATCGGCAAATAAAAATGCTTGCATCAGCAGAACAATTGTCAGGGCCAAAGTTGCAGCCCACGGTCCGACCAAGATGGCCGCTAATGCACCACCGATCAAGTGACCACTTGTTCCTGCAGCAACCGGAAAGTTAAGCATCTGGACTGCAAAGATGAAGACAGCTGTGAGGCCGGCCAATGGCGCAGTTTTTTCATCGAGCTGTGAACGAGCACCTTTCAGGGCCACGGCAACGCCTGCGGCAGATAGGCCTGTGAAGATGACAGAGGTCTGGACATCGAGAAAACCATCAGGAATATGCATAGGAAAAGGTTAATGCAAATGATTTGCATCTGCAACAAATAGGCAGAATCCTGAGAATTCATGTCTTGCGGGCCTATTCCTCAGCCCTGACACACCTAGTAAAGATAAGGTCACAGCCATGAGTGAAGACGAAGGCATGGAAGAGCTCGTCACCGAAGAGATGCTCTGGGATCGAATCCCTGAGGTCGAAGGTGAAGAACGTGCCAGCACTTACTACGAATTAAGTGCACGTATTTACGCCCGCGGACAATATGACGAAGCTTTAGCTTTGGCAGAAACCGCTCGAGATATTTACTCACAACTAGGTGCAGCGGTTTCATCTGAAGGATTAGCACAGGCGTATTCAGCGATTGGTTACAACCTAAATCAGTTAAAGCGCATGGATGAAGCGGCAACTGCGATGAGCAAAGCGGTTGAAATTTTGCGCGAGAACAAATCTCCTATCGCTTTAGAACTTGCCTGCACCCTTGGCGAGTGGTGGTACTCATCAAAGAAGTACGACAAGGTTGTTGAAACCATGAATGAGTGTGCACAAGAACATCTTGTTGATGGAAATGAAATTGGCGCAGCTAATGATCTTCACTTAATCGGTTGTGCCGAGCGCGAGCTAAAAAATTATGAGAAAGCAATCGAAGCCTTTAAAGAAGCGCGATCTCTTTTCAAGCGCAACAAAGAGGTTATCCATGTTGCACGTTGTGATCAAAAAATGGCTTCTTGCCTGATCGAACTAGGTGAAGGCGAGCTTGCATTAGAGACTGCACGCAAAGCTGTAGATGTCTTTGAAACAGGTCATGATCACCGCCGCGAAACCTTTGCATCATTTGAATTTGGTAAGGCGCAGATCTTGCTTGAAAAATATGATGAAGGTCTTGCGACCCTTGAAAATGTTTTAGCTGTTGTCAGTGAAGATGAACCAAAGGATTTTGAGTTCATCGTCGATATCGAATCTCGGATTGCCAAGATTTTACGTATGCAAGGCCGCACAGATGAAGCTGATGAGATTGAGCGCCGACTTAAGTCTGTACAAGAAGCGTTAGAAGATGAACCAGAACTTGATCTCCTCAATTAAAGGCCGTGATCAGCTCAGCATCACAATGGTGTGCCTGGGAAATATCTGTCGCTCGCCTATGGCAGCAGCGGTTTTAGCTAACAAAAAGCAGAGTATTAAGGCTCCGGCCATCACTGTAGATAGCTCAGGGACTGGTCCATGGCACATTGGTCAAGGTCCACATCCATCATCTAAAAAGATTTGGGAAAAAGCTGGTTACAAACACGACCACACCGCAAAACAGTTCACAGTCAATGATTTTTTTGTACATGACCTGATTTTGGTTATGGATTCAAGTAATTATCACAATGTAATTTCCTTGGCTGAAAGCGAAGAACAACGGTCAAAGGTCTTTTACCTGCGAAGTTTTGATCCAGAGTTAAAGAGCATAGATCCAAGCTCGGCAGATTTTTACAAGCTAGAGGTTCCTGATCCTTACAATCAAAGCGATGAGGCGTATGAGACAACCTTGGCTATGGTTGAACGTGCAGTTGATGGATTACTTGCTGAGCTAATCGCTTAACGAGGCAGATGCTGCAAAGCCCAGTGATACATCGCAATCGCACCTGCTGCGGATGCATTCATTGATCTTGTTGATCCATATTGATTGATCTCGTATAAAACTTCACAAACCGCAATTCCCTCATCAGACATACCAGCACCCTCTTGCCCAAAGAGAAGCACGCAACTTTCAGGTAACTGTGCAGACTCCAACTGCTTTGAACCCGGAACATTATCTATTCCAATAATTGGAAGCTTTTGTTCTTGGCAGTACTTTGAGAAATCTTCAATTGTTGGATGGTGCATCACCGTTAAGTATCGATCTGTCACCATCGCGCCGCGCTTGTTCCAGTCACGCTTTCCAACAATGTGAACAGCTGTAACATTAAATGCATTTGCTGTTCTTACAATCGAGCCAATATTGAGATCGTGTTGCCAGTTTTCAATCGCAATCTGTAATTTGTGGCGCTTGGTGTTTAGATCGGCCACAATCGCTTCAACGGTCCAGTATCGATAGTGATCTAGGACATTTCTGCGATCACCATTCAGCAATAGTTCAGGATCGTATTGATCCCCTTCTGGCCAAGGCTTTTCATGAGGTCCAACCCCAACAACAGGGAAAAACTCACCTGGGCCAATACTGGCGGGGGTTGTTGGAGAAGACATGTATGCACTCTAAACTGAATACATGTCAGCTATCAACACAGTCATGTATGTAATCCACCTTCTCTCTGTTCTCGGCATTTTAGTTTTGCTGTTACTGCAGGTGAAAAAATCTCCTCGCACCTTAAATCCAGGGGTTCTACATGCAGGGTTAACCGCCCTTGTCGCTGGCTTGGTTTTAGTTGGTCTTCATAACGTTGTTAAGCCAGATGAAGAGCTCAACCACATAAAGGTCGGAATCAAATTTGTCATTCTTCTAGTTATCTTGGCGTTGGGCTACAAAAATGTTAAGAAGCCAGAGATCTCAAAGAATGTATGGCTAACGATGATCTCTTTGACCATCACAAATATTGTTATCGCTTCTTGGCGTTAAAAAAATAGTGCGCTTACTTCGCCGCATACTTGCGGTCACACTCCTATTGGGTGCAATCACCGTTCCAGCTAACGCTGCAATCGGCCCTGCAACTATCCCAGCAGTCTTTGATGAGCTACTAAAAAATCAAAGACTTTCCAATCCAGCGATGGTTTTAATCGATGGAACCACGGGTGAAGTGATCTATGAGAAGAATGGTTTCTCGCAACGTAAACCTGCATCAGTGATGAAGCTCCTAACAAGTGCGGCAACTATTCAACATCTAGATCTTCAATCAACATTTAATACGACAATCAATATTAATCCTGACATAAAGACTGTAATCATTCGAGGAGCACTTGATCCTTGGATCAGCTTGGATCACAAAACCGCGCGCAAAATGAGCCGCGCATCCCTTCCATTTATGGGTTTTGAAACCCTTAAAGGTGTTAAGGCTTTTAATGGCGGATCACTAAAAAACTACGATGTCATCTATAGCGATCTATATTCGCAGGATGTTTCAAATCTCAAATCATTTTGGGCAAAGCGGGGCTTTAAGCCAAAGTTTAAAGAGGTTACAGATGATGAAGCCTTTATGGCACTTGGCGAGCAAATTGTCTCCGAGAACTCTCCAACAGTTGCAGCACTTGTTGATTGGATCCTGTTGTGGAGCGATAACTTAATTTCCGAACGCCTTGCCCGCTTATCAGCAAGGGCAGCTGGTTACCCGATGAACTCAAAGGGGGTAGACCGGGTGCTGCGTGATGTGTTGATCGGAATGCAGATTGATGACAGCAAACTTGTCGTAGCAGATGCCAGCGGACTGTCACGTAAAAACAAGATCACCGCGAAGATGATGGGTGAGTTTTTATACAAGATTAGACAAGATGAGAAGTACGCGCTGATTTACTCAGGTTTACCAATTGGTGGAGTTTCTGGAACATTGCGAAGTCGTTTTCTTACAACTGCGCCATCTGC
>JBFYOY010000048.1:0-3313 GCA_041303575.1 Actinomycetes bacterium | reverse complement strand
CCAACTGGTTCATCTGGATAATTCACATCAATCGCAATTCCCCATGGATGATGAGAAATCAAAGGTGGAGCCACCCACTTGCTTGCTTCATTTATCGATCCATATTTACGAACAGCTTGATTAAACAAAGTTTGTTGTCGGCCTAAAGTTCTAAAACCTGAAACTATATAAATTGTTACGCCATCTTTTTTTGCTGCAGCTTTTGCTGCCTTGAATCGATTCATGACTTGTTTATCAACATCAGTTGGTCGGATCAATGAACGAGAAATCGCACCCGCGCCTAATGAAACCTCAGTTTTTTCGCAACCTTTGATTACATTAGAAATACGCAAAACCTTTGTTTTTTTATTCATACATTGCAATGGAATCGTGTCTGATGCGTGAGATACCTCATTAAAAAGTGAAAAAACCAATAAAAAGGCTATAAAAACCCCGGTTTTTCGCATACCCCCAGTCTATCGGGGTTGCTTTTTAAATAAACCATGGGAGAATTAACCCTTAGTTAAAACTAACTAAAAAACGAACCGGGAGAGTACTTCTCAAACGAGTTTCAAAAGCTGAAACCTTTGCCGTACAAGTTTTACAAATGCAGACACAGAATAACCACAAGCAAACATTTAGATTCGTTCCGTCCACTTCAACTCCTATTGACCCAAAGCGCGTCGAGGAGATTCTCAAGCAAGAGTGGGAACTATTTACTAAGGGAACAGACAAGAGCGCTGAAGAGAGCCGCCGTTCATTTAAGGCGTTGCCATTAGGCGTTACCTCTAGCTTCCAACACTGGGATCCATACCCAATCTCAATCGCATCTGCAAAGGGTGCATACATGACCGATGTCGATGGTCGCCAGCTATTGGATCTTTCAATGGGATTTGGAGCGATGTTTGCAGGTCACCTCAACCCAACTGTTATTGAAGAGATTGAAAGCTCATTAACTACAGGAATGCTTTTTGTTACACCATCACCGATTTCAACAGATGCAGCAGAACGAATCTGTAAGCGCTTTGAGATTGATCAGGTTCGATTCACAAACAGTGGAACTGAATCAACAATGTATGCGGTTCGCGTTGCGCGTTCAGCAACAGATAAAATGGGAATCCTAAAGATTGAGGGTGGTTACCACGGTAGCTACGACCCATTTGTTGTCTCTTCAAAACCACCAGTAGATAAAATTGGAAATCCAAACAAGCCAAAGGCTTACATTGACTCCAACCTGGTTCCAGGAGATATTTACGTCGTACCTTTCAATAACATCGAAGCTCTTGAGAAGATGTTTAAGAAGAATGCCAAGAAGATCGCCTGCTTTATCGTTGAGCCAGTTCTGGAAAACCTTGCAATTGTTCTCCCAGATGAGGGTTACCTAGAGCGCGTTCGCGAGCTGTGCGATCAGTACAACGTTGTTCTTATCTTTGATGAGGTTAAGACAGGGCTTACAGCGGGTGCACACGGTGCATCTGTTCGTCTTGGAGTTCAGCCAGATTTGATCACCCTTGCTAAATCAATCGGTGGCGGAGTTCCGCTAGCTGCATTTGGTGGCAAGAAGAAGTACATGGACTTTGTTACAAACGGCAAAATGGCTCACTTCGGTACATTCAACGGTAATCCCCTTGCAATGGCTGGAATCCGAGCAATTGATCGTATTTGTACTGATGAAGCATTAGCTGCTGCTGAGGCTTTAAATCAGCAAGCTCTGGATCGCATCAGTGCAATCATCGAGGAGTACCAACTTCCAGCACACACAGTTGGTTTTGGTGTGAAGGGTTGCGTTACCTGGTCTACACAACCTGTTCGCAACTACCGTGATTACAAGGCAACTGATTTCACTGTTGCAGAAGCGCACTGGTTGTTTGCACTTAACCGCGGAATCATTACGCCTCCGGGCTTAGATGAGCAGTGGTTGATCTCCTTGGCACATGGCCAAACAGAGATTGATCTACTGGTTGAAGATTTCCTCGAGTTTGCTAAAGCACTTCGAGCATAACTAACAGGGAGAGATCGATGACAATGGAGTCAGCACTCGATACAGCACGGCAGCAATTACATCGAGCAGTAGATCTACTTGGACTTTCAGAAAATGATTGGCAGACCCTCTCAACTCCACGTCGAATTCTTGAGGTTGCTGTGCCTTTGCGTCGCGATAACGGCGATGTCGAAATGTATAAAGGTTTTAGAGTTCAGTATTCAACTACACGTGGGCCATCAAAAGGTGGAGTACGGTTTCACCCTTCAATCGATATGGATGAAACAGTCGCTCTTGCAATGCTGATGACTTGGAAATGTGCTCTCACAAATCTTCCATACGGTGGTGCAAAAGGTGGAATTGCAGTTGATGCTAGTGACCTTTCCGAACGAGAAAATGAAAGATTGACTAGACGCTACACCTCTGAAATTCTTCCAATTATTGGCCCAGAGCGTGATATTCCTGCACCAGATGTAGGAACAGATGAACGAAACATGGCATGGATGATGGATACCTATTCAGTAAATGCAGGGTATTCGGTTCCTGGTGTTGTCACTGGTAAGCCGATTGTTTTAGGTGGATCATTAGGACGAACCTCTGCAACCGGCGATGGTGTCGTCATTTCTACGATTGAAGCACTTAAGGTTCGAGGAATTAATCCAGATGGTGCGACCGTTGCAATTCAAGGTTTCGGAAAGGTTGGATACTGGACAGCTATTGGGCTAGAAAATCTTGGTCTTAAGGTTGTTGCTGTTAGCGATGTTCATGGCGCTATAACTGGATTCAACAGTGTTGCGGAGTTATGGAAGTACTTTTCTGAGCACGGAAATCTGAATATGCCCGGCACGGACAAACTTTCACAAGATGAGCTTTTGCATCTGCCAGTCGATGTTCTCATTCCAGCTGCTCTGTCAGATGCAATCACAGAAAAGACAGCTTTAGGAATTAAGGCCAAGATTGTCGTGGAAGGTGCTAACGCTCCAACCACACCGGCTGGGGATGAAATTCTTAACGAAAACGGGATTCTCACAGTTCCTGATATTTTGGCAAACTCCGGTGGCGTAATTGTTTCTTACTTTGAATGGGTTCAGGATAAACAAAACTTCTTTTGGACTTCCGAAGAAGTTAAATCCAATCTCAACCAAATAATGATGCGTTCCTTTAAAGAGGTTGAGGGTATGGCATCGGCCAAGAAGGTTTCATGGAGAGAAGCCGCCCACATGATTGGTGTAGGCCGTGTCGCCGAAGCACACAAACTTCGCGGTTTATATCCTTAAGAGACTACTTCGAGCATAGCTCGAACCGCTGTAACCATTTGATCTAAGGGCATCGTAGGCAACCCTGGAAACTCGG
>JBFYOY010000047.1:0-11116 GCA_041303575.1 Actinomycetes bacterium | reverse complement strand
GCGGGAGGCGGGACTTGAACCCGCACGTCCGAAGACACAGGTTCCTAAGACCTGCGTGTCTGCCATTTCACCACTCCCGCAAATCCTTACCAAAGCGTTACCGCCGAAGTATGGATAGGGGTCAAGATTAGAGGTAAGTTAGCAATGTTCCAAAACGGGCAACGATTATTGGGCGCTCCCGCTCAAAAGCTCGCTCTTACTTAAAGCCCAAGAGTGCTCGCGATAGCCTTGACCAATGTCCACACAGGTAGAAGAGCTCGAAGCTGCCCTTAAAGCTGCCATCGGCCGTGCCTTGGACGCAGGCGCTCTGACTGGAGCTACCCCTGATGCCATCAAGCTGGAACGCCCGAAGGATCGTAGCCATGGAGATTATGCATCTTCGATTGCATTGCAATTGGCAAAGCCGGCAGGGATGAATCCTCGCGAAGTCGCCCAAATAATTGCCGACCAATTAGATGGAGTCGATGGAATTTCAAAGGTTGATATTGCAGGACCTGGATTTATCAACATCACTTTAAATCGTGCAAGCCAAGCCGCATTAGTCGAAACGATTTTGAAATCGACAAAGGATTACGGAAAAGGAAATGCGCTTGCCAATGTAAAGATCAATCTGGAATTCATCAGCGCCAATCCAACAGGACCTTTGCACCTTGGTCACACACGTTGGGCTGCCGTTGGTGATGCATTAGGTCGAGTTCTTACCGCAGCTGGCGCACAAGTAACTCGCGAGTTTTACATCAATGATCGCGGAAACCAGATGGATTACTTCGGTCAATCTGTTGAGGCGGTTGCACTTGGCAACCCTGTTCCTGAAAATGGTTACCAAGGCGATTACATTAAAGATTTAGCTTCAGCAGTTGTTGCGAACGAAGCCGGTATCAAAGATCTACCTGAAGCAGATCGCGTGGTTGCTTTCCGTGAAGCGGCATATCAACTGCAACTCAAGGACCAACAGCGCGTTCTTGATACATTTAATACACATTTTGATGTTTGGTTTTCAGAGCGTTCATTGCATGAGCAAGGCTCAGTTGAACGAGGGATGGAAAAGCTACGCGCCCAAGGCCATGTATTTGAAGTAGATGGAGCGGTTTGGCTACGTACAACTGATTTTGGTGATGATAAAGATCGCGTGATGACTAAGAGCGATGGATCGCTTACATATTTCGCATCAGATACCGCTTATTACATCAATAAACGTGATCGTGGCTTTGATATTTGTATCTATATGTTGGGGGCTGATCACCATGGATACATTGGTCGTTTAAAGGCCACCGCTGCATGTGCCGGCGATGACCCTGAATACAACATCCATGTACTGATCGGCCAGCTAGTAAAGATCATGGAAGGTGGCGAAGAGGTAAAGCTTTCTAAGCGCGCCGGAACCATCATTACCCTTGAAGAGTTAGTTGAAAAGGTTGGGGTAGATGCCGCCCGCTACACATTGATTCGCTACCCAGTTGATACTCCAATGATTATGGATATCGATGTACTGAAGCGAAACACAAATGAGAACCCTGTCTATTACGTCCAGTACGCACATGCTCGTATCGCTGCAGTTTTGCGTAATGCTCAAGAGCTAGGTGCATCGCTAAATCTTAAGGATTTTGATCCATCGCAATTAGTCCATGACCGCGAAAATGAATTACTAGGTGCACTTGCAGAGTTCCCACGCGTAGTGGCGACCGCTGCACAGCTGCGAGAACCACATCGCATCGCACGCTACCTAGAAGAGCTCGCTGGCACTTATCACGGCTTCTACAACGATTGCCGCGTGCTTCCAATGGGCGAAGAGAAATTAACTGCGCTTCACACCGCTCGTCTATTACTGTGTACTGCCACTAAGCAGGTAATCAGCAATGGACTTGATCTTTTGGGTGTTAGCGCACCAGAGAGGATGTAACTCATGTGGTCATCCTCTGTAACAACTGGCACAGAGCTTTCCATTTCAGGAATTTCAGCTAAAGATTTAGCTAAAGAGTTTGGTACGCCCACATTTTTTATTGATGAAGCGGATTTTCGCGCCCGTGCCTTAGCTTGGAATGATGCACTGAAAGATGCCTTTGGCGACAAAGCTGGCACCGTGTATTACGCATCAAAGGCTTTTTCCTGTACCGAAGTTGCTCGCTGGATTAAGGATCTAGGTATCGGAATCGATGTCAGTACAGGTGGCGAAATGGCTGTGGCGCTTGCTGGCGGGATTGATCCAAAGAAGATTGAAGTTCATGGCAATAACAAATCAATCGCCGAGATTGAAAAGGCGATCAGTGTTGGCGTCGAAACAATCGTTATTGACTCTATGTATGAGATCGAACGTGTTGCAGCCGCTGCTGCAAAGAGTGGAAAGGTGCAGCGCGTCCTGCTGCGCCTGACTCCTGGCATCGAAGCCCACACCCACGAATCAATTGCAACCGCACATGAAGATGTGAAATTTGGCTTCTCTATTGCAAGTGGAGCAGCATGGGCTGCAATTACTGCGGTTCACAACCAGCAATCTTTAGAGCTTCGCGGTTTCCACGCCCACATAGGATCGCAAATCTTTGGCTTTGAATCATTTGAAATCTTGTCAGAGCGTTTTATAACTTTCCTTGCCAAGTACCGTGATGAGTTCAAGAGAGAGTTACCCGAGATAGATCTCGGTGGCGGCTACGGAATCGCATACCTTGAAGGCGATGTGACGGTTGATCCATTTGAAGCTATGCAGGTTTTAGCTGCTGCGCTGAAAAAGCATTGCGCCACATTTAATCTTCAACTTCCAATTGTTTCGATCGAACCCGGCCGCGCAATTGTTGGGCCAACAATGTTTACCCTGTACCAAGTTGGAACTATAAAAGATGTGACCTTAGAAAATGGCACACATCGCCGTTACATCTCAGTTGATGGTGGCATGAGCGACAACATTCGCCCATCACTATATGGAGCTGAGTACACAACGATTCTTGCTAATCGAACCAGCGCCGCTGTAAAGGTATCTAGCCGCTTGGTCGGCAAGCATTGCGAAACCGGTGACATCATCATTCGCGAGATTGATTTACCTGAAGACATTGTGCCTGGGGATTTATTAGCTGTTCCAGCAACAGGTGCATATGGACGCAGCATGGCAAGCAACTACAACCATGTGCCTCGTCCATCAGTTGTTGCAGTAAAGGATGGAAAAGCTCGCGTAATTGTTCGCCGAGAGAGTATTGAAGATCTTTTAGCGTTGGATATTTAACGCCGTTTAACCCATCTGTGAAAGAATAAGGCCATGAACTCGGGCGCTAAGCAACTATCGATTGGCATGCTCGGCTGCGGCGTTGTGGGCAGCCAGGTCGCCCGCCTGCTTCAAGATGATGAGCAAGAGCTTTCAGAGCGTTCAGGTGCGGTCCTTAAACTCTCAAAGGTTGGCGTTCGCACCGCTGGTCCACGCGAAGGTGTTGATCCATCGTTAATCACAACTGATCTTCAATCAATTGTCTCTGATCCCAATATCAATATCGTCATTGAAGTTATGGGTGGAATCGAACCTGCAAAGAGTTTGATTCTAGAAGCGATCAAGAATGGCAAATCTGTCATCACTGCAAATAAGGCTTTGCTTGCAACCCATGGACATGAACTCTTTAACGCAGCAGATGCCGCCAAAGTAGATCTCTATTACGAAGCTGCTGTTGCTGGTGCGATTCCGATTATTCGCTCAATGCGCGAATCTCTTGCCGGTGATCAAATCACCCGCGTTATGGGAATCGTTAATGGCACAACAAATTACATTCTTACCAAGATGCATGAAGAAGGTCGCGCCTTTGATGAGGTATTAAAGGAAGCCCAAGCACTTGGTTATGCCGAAGCAGATCCAACGGCCGATGTTGAGGGCCATGACGCAGCAGCAAAGGCGGCACTTCTTGCAAGCCTTGCTTTCCACAGCACAGTAGTTATCGATGAGGTTTACTGCGAAGGTATTTCAAAGATTTCATCAGATGATGTTCAAGCAGCTAAATCAATGAACAGTGTGATCAAACTGCTGGCGATTGCCGAGCTAACTGTTAAGGATGAGATCTCAGTCCGAGTTCACCCAGTTATTTTGCCGCTATCCCACCCATTGGCATCTGTACGTAATGCCTTTAACGCGATTTATGTTGAGTCAGAGGCTGCAGGTCAGCTGATGTTCTACGGTCGCGGAGCAGGTGGCGCACCAACTGCATCAGCAATTCTTGGTGATTTAGTTGCAGTTGCTCGTCATGCTGCTTATTCAACTGTTGGGTATGGTGAATCTGATTATGCCGATCTTGATATCGCTCCAATTGGTGCAGTGAAATCACAGTTCTTTGTACGCCTACATGTAGCTGATAAATCAGGTGTTTTGGCCTCAATCGCCCAGACCTTTGCCAGTGAAAATGTATCTATCCAGACTGTTCGCCAAGCAGGTTTAGGTGAGGATGCTGAATTGATCGTTGTCACTCACGCAGCATCTGAGGATGCACTTGATGCATGTATTGAGAAGCTAAAGAAAATGGACATAGTAAGCAAGGTTGAAAGCGTGATTCGCGTCGAAGGGGCACAGAACTAATGGCACTTTTTGGAAAAAGCTCTAGCCCAAAAAAGAAGGCAAATGGCGCACATCAGTGGCGTGGAGTTATCGAGGAGTACCGCGATCGACTTCCAGTAAGTGCAAAGACGCCAATCGTTTCATTGCGCGAAGGTGGCACACCACTTATTTATGCATGCAACCTTTCAGAGCTTCTTGGAAATAATGTGTGGATTAAGTACGAAGGTTTAAATCCAACTGGTTCCTTTAAAGATCGCGGAATGACAATGGCGATTTCAAAGGCTGCAGAGGATGGCGCAAAGGCTGTTATCTGTGCATCAACTGGAAATACATCTGCTTCAGCCGCTGCATACGCTGTTAAAGCTGGAATGCGTCCAGCGGTTCTAATTCCTAAAGGCAAGATCGCAATGGGAAAACTTGCCCAAGCGGTTATTCATGATTCAACAATTTTGCAAGTCAACGGTAACTTTGATGATTGCCTAACTCTTGCACGTGAGCTTTCTGAAAACTATCCAGTGGCACTAGTTAACTCAGTTAACCCTTTCCGAATTGAAGGACAAAAGACAGCAAGTTTTGAAGTTGTAGATATGTTGGGGGATGCTCCAGATATTCACGCACTTCCAGTTGGTAACGCGGGAAATATCACTGCGTACTGGAAGGGTTACAAGGAATACAACAAGGATGGCCTAACAACCAAGTTACCGATGATGTACGGATTCCAAGCAGCAGGTGCTGCTCCGATCGTTAAGGGCAAGGTTGTTAAGAACCCAGAGACAATTGCAACCGCGATTCGTATTGGAAATCCAGCATCTTGGCAGCAAGCAGTTGAAGCGCGCGACACATCTGGTGGCGTGATTGATTCAGTTACAGATCGCGAAATTTTGGCTGCTTACCGCTTAATTGCTGCTAAAGAGGGAATCTTTGTTGAGCCATCATCTGCTGCAGGTCTTGCAGGATTGCTCAAGTACAAGAAGGCGGGCAAGCTTCCTAAGGACAAGACAATTGTCATTACTGTGACAGGCCATGGATTAAAGGACATCCCATACGCACTTGAAGCTGCAAAGAAGCCGGTCGTTGTTCCTGTAAATGCAAAGATCGCAGCTAAAGCTTTAGGTCTTGCATAAAAAATGAAGCCAACATTTAAAGCTCAGCCAATGCAGGTGCAAGTTCCTGCGACAAGTGCAAACTTGGGACCTGGCTTTGACTGCCTTGGTTTAGCGTTAAATATGCATGACCGTTACATGGCGCAGGTGATGGATGAAGCTGGTGTTGATATTGATGTCACCGGCGAAGGTGCAGATGCTGTTCCTACAACTGATAAAAACTTAGTTATCAAAGCGATGTATAAAGGTTTTGATTTCTTAGGCGGACGTCCTCGCGGAATCGCATTACGTCAGCTCAATGTCATTCCTCATGGACGTGGACTTGGTTCATCTGCTGCAGCAATTGTTGGCGGCTTAGCTCTTGCTCGAGCATTAGTTCTTGGCGGCAATGAGCGCATGTCACATGAAGATATGTTGAATATCGCTAATGAGATGGAAGGACATCCTGACAATGTTGCAGCTGCGATTCACGGCGGTGCAAACATCGCTTGGCAAGAAAGCCAACGTGGGCAGGTAATTGCACAATCTCTTCGCATTGAAGTTGATCCACGTATCAGCGTGCTTTCATTTGTCCCATCAACAGAGCTTTCAACATCAAAGGCACGCAAGATGCTGCCTGAATCAATTCCTCATCAGGATGCGGTTCGAAACTCAATAAATACAGCGGTTTTAGTTCAAGCGTTGCAGCACCGCCCAGATCTTCTCTTAAGTGCAACAGAGGATTACCTGCACCAGAGCTATCGCAGCGATGCGATGCCACAAAGTTTTGCTTTGATGACAAAGCTTCGCAAAGCAGGGGTTGCCGCCTTTATTTCAGGTGCAGGGCCAACTGTTTTGGTGCTTCACACAGGGGCAGATGCCGAGGCGGCTGAGCTAGAGCGCGCTGCAGGGGAGAAGTTCCAGATGATTCCTTTGGGTGTTTCACGCACAGGGGTCGCGGTCGTAACAGCGTAATTTTGGGATTTCCAGGCCAATCCTGCTAATCTTCACTCATCTGAACGGCTCATCTAGTAGCCAGTAACACATCAGGTAATCTCAAAAAAACAAAAATCCAGGTTCACCAGGATTGAACTCTCTCAGTTAAAACGCTGAGTTGAAAAAATCCAGAGCCAATAGCGAAAAGATATACATGACAACAGAAATTGAACCAGTTCGCTCACAGAGTCCAGAGCTTGCCGCAATGACCCTTCCAAAGTTAAAGACAGTTGCTACGCAACTTGGTGTTGAAGGCGCAGCAAAGATGAAGAAGGACGCATTGGTAGAAGCGATCGCTGATTTACAGGCGAAGAACCGCGAGGCTGCAAAGGCTGAACGCGAAGCACGTCGCGAGGCGCGAAACAACCGCAAGAAGGAGTCAAAGCCTTCAAACAACACCCAAGATTCAGATGATGATGGCGATGATGATTCAGTGCCGCAGTCAAATAATGACCGTGGAAATGATCGCAACGACCGTGGTGGTCGCTTTGATCGCAACGACCGTAGCCGTGGACGTGACCGCAATCGCGATCGCAACCGTGACCGCGGACACCGCGAAGAGCGCGAGCCAGTTCTAAGCGAAGATGATGTTCTCGTTCCAGTAGGTGGACTTCTAGATATTCTGGAAAGTTACGCATTTATCCGCACAGGTGGATACCTGCCAGGCCCTAACGATGTTTACGTTTCATTGCAGCAGGTTCGTAAGAACGGTCTGCGCAAGGGAGATGTTGTTACAGGTCAGGTTCGTCAGCCTCGCGAAGGTGAAACCAAGCAGAAGTTCAACGCTTTGATCACTCTAGAAACTGTTAATGGAATGACTCCTGAAGAGGCACGTAACCGTGTTGAGTTCGGAAAGCTAACTCCGCTTTATCCTCAGGAGCGTTTGCGCCTTGAGACTGAGCCAAACATTCTTACAACTCGTGTTATCGATTTGATCGCACCAATTGGTAAGGGTCAACGTGGTCTTATCGTTTCGCCTCCAAAGGCGGGTAAGACAATGGTTCTGCAATCAATTGCTAACGCGATCACAACAAACAACCCAGAGTGTCACTTGATGGTTGTTCTAGTTGATGAGCGTCCAGAAGAGGTTACAGATATGCAGCGCAGCGTTAAGGGTGAAGTTATTGCTTCGACCTTCGACCGCCCAGCTGATGACCACACAACAATCGCTGAACTTGCAATCGAGCGTGCAAAGCGTTTGGTAGAACTAGGTCACGATGTAGTTGTTCTTCTTGACTCAATTACTCGTCTTGGACGTGCATACAACATTGCAGCACCTGCATCAGGCCGCATCCTTTCTGGTGGTGTTGATTCAGCTGCTTTGTATCCACCAAAGAAGTTCTTCGGAGCTGCTCGTAACATTGAAGATGGCGGATCGCTAACGATTCTTGCAACAGCACTTGTTGATACAGGTTCTCGTATGGATGAAGTTATCTTCGAAGAGTTCAAGGGAACCGGAAACATGGAGCTCATCCTTGATCGCAAGATGGCTGACAAGCGCATCTTCCCTGCGGTTAACGTTGTTGCTTCAGGTACACGTAAGGAAGAGATCCTTATGGGTTCAGAAGAGCTCAACATTGTCTGGAAGCTACGTCGCGTGCTGCACGCACTAGAGCCACAGGCCGCACTAGAACTGCTGCTTGAGAAGATGAAGGGCACTAAGTCCAACGTCGAGTTCTTGATGCAGATTCAGAAGACAACTTCGGGTCCAGACGACTCAAAGTAAGCGTAAATTTCTCAATTGTGGGCTTATCGCCTACCCTTGGGGTCTGTTAACCGTCCGTTTGGTTCACCTGACACCTATTAATAGGAGCAGGACCCAAACACGAATATAAGGAATAACCATGAAGCCAGAGATCCACCCAGAGTACAAAGAGACCCAAGTAACTTGTGGTTGTGGTGAGAAGTTCGTAACTCGCTCAACAGTTGCAAGCGGTTCAATCTATGTTGAAGTTTGCTCAGTCTGCCACCCGTTCTACACAGGTAAGCAGCGCATCCTTGATACTGGTGGTCGCGTGGCTAAGTTCGAAGAGCGCTTCGGTAAGAAGAACTAGCTTTCTAAAGAAACCGCATCGCAGCCCTTGTCGGGTTGCGGTCGCGGTTTTTTTATTTTCCAAGGTTTAAATCAAAAGCAGGGTCGTAATAGAAAGGAGCAGTCGATGAGCAATGATCGCTTTGCATCAGCACATGAAATGGTGCGCGAGTACGCCGAACTTGAAGAGAAGATGGCTGATCCATCTATTCACGAAGATCAAGCAAATGCTCGCAAGCTAGGACGCCGTTATGCGCAGTTGGGTCCAGTTGTTGCGGGTTTTAAGGCATGGAAATCTTCAGAGGATGATTTGTTAGCAGCTGCAGAGCTTGCTTCAGTTGATCCCGAGTTTGCTGCTGAGATTCCAGCGCTAGAGGCGGCACGTGATGCTGCAGCAGAGCGTCTTGAAGAGTTGTTGTTACCCCGCGACCCCAATGATGATCGTGATGTTATTTTGGAAGTCAAAGCTGGTGCTGGTGGAGATGAGTCAGCGTTGTTTGCTGGTGATCTACTGCGTATGTATATGCGTTATGCGGAAAAGCACAACTGGAAAGTTGAAATCATTGACGCCACCGAAAGTGAAATGGGTGGATACAAAGATATTTCAGTAGCGGTTAAATCAAAGGGAACTGCAGCACCTGGAGAATCTCCATATGCGCGTCTGAAGTTTGAGGGCGGAGTTCACCGCGTACAACGTGTGCCAGAGACTGAAAGCCAGGGACGTATTCACACCTCAGCAGCTGGTGTTTTGATCCTTCCTGAAGCAGAAGAAATCGATGTGGAATTGAATATGAATGATGTACGCGTTGATGTGTACCGCTCATCAGGTCCCGGCGGACAGTCAGTGAATACAACTGACTCTGCAGTTCGTTTAACCCACGTTCCAACTGGAATCGTTGTTTCATGCCAGAACGAGAAGAGCCAGTTACAGAACAAGGAATCTGCGCTTCGTATCTTGCGTGCACGTTTGTTAGCTGACGCCCAAGAAAAGGCAGAAGCTGCTGCATCTGCAGAGCGCAAGAGCCAGGTTCGTACGGTGGATCGTTCAGAGCGAATCCGTACATATAACTTTCCAGAAAACCGCATTAGCGATCACCGCGTTAACTACAAGGCTAATAACTTGGATGCGGTATTAAATGGCGATTTGGATGACATGATCCAAACCTTGCTGGATGCGGACAAAGCGGCACGTTTGGCTAACGCTAACTAACATGCAGGCTCTGTAAATGAATACCAGAGAGATTTTACGCGCTGCTAAATCCCAGTTAGCTGAATCTGGTATTGCAGAGGTCGATGCCGAACATCTGCTGGCACATGTCCTTGGTTTGTCTCGCATGGATCTACACAATCCAGTTTTACTTGAATCAACTTTGCTGGGCATTGAAGATAAAGATGTCTTGGAAGAACAGTTTTATGATTTGTTAGATCGACGTCTGAACTTTGAGCCTTTGCAGTACTTAACGGGCGTTGCTGGGTTTCGATACCTCAACATTGAAGTAGGCCCAGGAGTTTTGGTGCCGCGTCCAGAATCAGAATTACTCGTAGAAGCTGTATTGAAACACATTGAAAATCTTCCAGCTCCGGTAAGTGTCATCGATCTAGGTGCAGGTTCCGGCGCCTTGTCATTAGCGATTGCAACCGAGTCACCTACTGCACGAGTTATTGCTGTAGAAAAAAGCCCTGAAGCACTTGTTTGGCTCAAGCGAAATGTCTCTGTCATCGCTGAAAACGTACGGGTCGTTGAAGGCGATGTAACCGATGTTTTGCCCGGAGTTAAGTGCGATGTGGTTATCGCAAACCCACCCTATGTTCCTGATTCACAAGAACTACCCAGAGATGTTGCCGGATTTGAACCACATATCGCTTTATTTGGTGGCCCAACAGGTATGGAGATTCCGCAACAGTTCATCACTGCGGCAGCTCGCCTGTTAAAGGCTGGGGGAGTCTTAGTTATTGAGCACACCGAAGAGCAAGGGCCAGCGATTGCATCAGCGATGTCAGTAGATTTTTCAGAGGTTGCCCTGCATGATGACCTAGTAGGTCGACCACGTTGGACTAGTGCGGTGAGGAGGTAGCCATGGCTAAGGAGATTGATCTTAAGAAGGGCGAACTTTCTCGTCACGTCAGCAAAGCTGCAAAAGCAATTGCAGATGGTTACATCATCGTGATTCCGATGGAACATAGTTACGCATTTGCTTGTGATGCATTTAGACAAGATTCAGTTCGGGCAATGCATGTGTTGCGCGGAGATCCATTGTTTACGGCTGCCCAAGTAATTGTCGGAAGTGTTAAAACAACTGATGGAATTATTCGCGAGACAACTCCAGAGATAAAAGCGCTAATGAAAAAGTTTTGGCCCGGAATGTTGTCATTGAATTTGCGACCACAACTTGGCCTTAGCTGGGATCTTGGAGACGGAAATCAACTAGATCGTGTCAGCGTAAGAATTCCTAAAGCAAAGTTTGCAAAGGCGTTGGTTGCACAAAC
>JBFYOY010000046.1:0-3816 GCA_041303575.1 Actinomycetes bacterium | reverse complement strand
ATACACCCGCGGGTGTAGCTCAATGGTAGAGCCCCAGCCTTCCAAGCTGGCCATGCCGGTTCGATCCCGGTCACCCGCTCCAGATTGTTTACCCGATAGATCCGACCTTGTTTACGAGGGCCTTGCCGCTGAAGCTCAAAATGTTTCCACTTGTTGCCCCAAACTGATCAATCGCTCGTAGTTTCATTGATGTAGATGCAGTGCATACGATTTTTCCAATAATCATAAATTGGTAGTGCCTGCGTCCTTGTCCCCCTATAAAGGTATGCAAATCTGAAGCAAAGACTTGGTACTCCAAACTTGCTCCACTTGCCACTACTTGCATTCCGATATACATCTGAGCAGATGATTCAGGTGAAAATGTTCCATCGACTGAAATTTGGAATGTGTACGATCCTGATTCCAAAGAAATAAAATTCGATGAATCGCTCGTGCCAACACTTTGATTTGTAGAGAGAATCCAAGATCCAAGATCAACAAAATATGAAATGGAAGTTGCAGATGATCCTGCAGGGCCAATGGCTCCTTGTGGACCAGCTTCTCCTTGTGCACCTGCAGTTCCTGTATCGCCTTTAACGCCTTGCAAACCTTGAATACCTTGTAAGCCTTGTGCACCTGTTTGTCCTGCACTTCCAGTCGAACCAGTTGCACCTGTTAGTCCAGTTGCACCTGTTGCACCCGCAGGACCGGTTAAACCAATTTCACCTTTCGCACCTGCCGCACCAATTGATCCAGTTGCACCTACTAATCCCGTTGCACCGGTTGCGCCAGTAGCTCCTGTTAAACCAGTTGCACCGGTTGCACCTTTATCTCCAGTTGCACCCTTGTCACCTTTTTCGCCTTTATCACCCTTCTCTCCCTTTTCACCTTGTGCACCTGTTTGTCCCGTTGCACCAGTTTCACCTGTAATGCTTGTTGCAACAGCTGCCTCTTTCGGGCGCAAGGATGTTGTTACCTTCCAAACACCTTTTGTTTTTGGTCCATAAAGATTTAGATTCTTTGTATCGATATAGAAATCACCATTTATTCCAACTGTTTTTGAAGGTGTTCCAACACCGCTAAGGATTGTGTTTACAACTGTTTTTGTACTGGGACCGGCGGCTTTGATAGTTGTCTTTTGCGCAGCGAAGGTTGACGGTGGCATCGCCATAGAAAAAATAAGGGTTAAAGCGATGATGGATTTATTGGCTTTCATGGTTCACCAAGATTTCTGTGTGGGGATTTCAGTGTGAACCTGTGAATTAACCGAGCGAATAAGGGTTTCAACACAAGATTTACGCACAAATGTAAGGAAAGCCCAGCATCAAAATATCTCTTTCTCTATCCCCACATTCAGGTTCAGTGGCTAAAAACCTCAGCATTGACCTGTTAATTACATCTAGTCGATGACGAGGGGTCAGGACAAGCAGTTCAAACGAAGGGAAATGAATATGTCATCAAAGAAGAGAATGGCCGCGATTGCAATCACAATCGCGGCGTTAACAACTGGATCAGTCGGAGTTGCATCAGCACATGATGGAGCTGGTAAGGGTGTAGCCAAGGCGACAGTCCTTGCTGACCTAGTAAAGGCAGGAACAATTACGCAGGCACAGTCCGATGCGATTGTTAAGAAATTTGAAGAGCATCGTGCAGCTAAGCAAGCAGAGCGTGCCGCCAAGAAGGCAGCTAACCCAGAAAAGGGCGGAAAGCATGGAAAGGGTCCTAAGGGTCCACGTCCATAAGTTGTAAATAAGTAGTGGGAAAACCCGCCACGTGAGCAATCACTTGGCGGGTTTTTCTTTTCCCGTGGCAAGATGCGCCCATGCGCATTCATATTGGTAGCGACCATGCAGGCTTGGAGTTAAAGGCAGCACTTGTTGAGTATCTGCAGAGCAAAGGCCACGATGTGAATGATCACGGCCCACATGAGTATGACGCGGTAGATGATTATCCAGATTTTTGTATCCCGGCAGCGATTGCAACGGTGGCTGATCCTTCATCACTTGGAATCGTTCTTGGTGGTTCAGGAAATGGCGAGCAGATCGCTGCCAACAAGGTTAAGGGCGTACGTGCGGTATTAGCGTGGAGCGTTGAGACGGCAAAGCTTGGTCGCGATCACAACAATGCAAATGTTGTCGGTATCGGTGGACGCATGCATTCCATCGAAGATTGCAAAGCGATTATTGATGCCTTTATCGAGACACCTTTTTCAAATGATGAGCGCCATATTCGCAGAATCAACAAGATTGCAAAGTATGAAAATGAAGGTTCGCTTTAAGCCTTTACATACATCATGTCGTTAACGGCATGATCTTTATCGATTCCTTGACCTTCAAAACGTGTTACTGGGCGCCATTCAGGTTTTTCAATTACTCCCCCAGTAAACAAAGTTGAGGCTGCAAAAACTTCTTGAATGTTGACCGCATATGGAACCCAGTCGGTGGCAATATGAATGAATCCACCTTTTTTAATCTTTGGATGAATCAAAGATAGGAAAGCTTCATTGACGATTCTTCGTTTGTTGTGTTTCTTCTTAGGCCAAGGATCTGGAAAGAAGAGATGGATTCCATCTAGGGATTCATCTTTGATCATGTGCTGCAAAACAACATGAACATCCTCTTCAATGACCTTCAAGTTTGTTAAATCATTTTCAACGATACGGGCTAATAGCTTTCCAATCCCCGGTGGGTGAACATCAACTGCGATGTAACCGTTGTTGGGGTGATTCTTGGCAATGATTGCTGTGGCCTCGCCCATTCCAAATCCGATCTCCATGATGACCTTGTCACTTGTTGGAAAGATTGCAGGGATGTCGATCTGCTCCTGCTTAAACTCAATTCCATGAACCATTTGCAGGGCATCTTTGGCTGTTCGCTGGGCATCTGTAATTCGGGAGCCGCGGATACTGTAGCTACGTACCGATGGGCGTTCCATGGGACAACTGTGTCATGGTTGGATAAGAACCTACAAAATCACCGAAGGAGCAACAAGTGCCAGGTCTAAATTTGAGCCGTGCCGAAGCTAAAGAGCGTGCGGACCATCTCTATGTCAACAGTTATGTAGTCACCCTTGATGTAACAAAGGGGGAAGAAACCTTCTACTCAAAGTCCGAGGTTTCATTTACATGTAACAAGCCTGGTTTCTCAACCTTTATTGATGCTGTTGGTCGATCAGTAATTAGCGCGACCCTAAACGGTGTTGCGGTAGATACCAGCAACTTTGATGGCGAAAGCATTTTCCTAACAAACCTGGCTGCAGACAATCTCTTGGTGATTGAGATTGAAGCTGAGTACTCAAAGTCCGGTGAAGGTTTGCAGCGTTCTGTAGATCCATCTGATGGAGAGGTCTACTTGTATTCACAAGGCGAGACCGCACATATTCGCAATATGTTCCCTTGCTTTGATCAGCCAGCGCTGAAGGCAACATTTACATTGACCGTTACAACGCCGGGACATTGGGAAGCTGTTTCAAATAACCCAGTTGAGTCAAAGGTTGCTAAGGGCGATTTGGTTGAATGGAAGTTCTCAACAACTCCACGCATTGCTACCTATCTTGATGCGTTAATCGCTGGTCCTTACTCATCTGTTCATGATGTTTACAAGGGAGAAAAAGAGATTCCTATGGGAATCTATTGCCGCAAATCAATGATGCAGTACCTAGATCCTGAAGATATCTTCTTGATCACCAAGCAGGGTTTTGAGTACTTTGAAAAGACCTTCGGTTTGGCCTACCCATTCGAAAAATATGACCAGATCGCTGTTGTTGACTTTAACTTTGGTGCGATGGAAAACGCAGGAGCGGTTACCTTCCGCGAAGATGTATTGGTATTCCGTAGCC
>JBFYOY010000045.1:0-10356 GCA_041303575.1 Actinomycetes bacterium | reverse complement strand
TCAACAGCAGCGTTCTTGTAGTACTCAACGCCCTGAACTAATGAGTTAGCGCAGTTTCCAACGCCAACAATTGCAACACGGATGTCGCCTTTACCGGTTGTGATGTTCACTCTATTTCCTCTCGGTTTTGATCATGTCTTCCAGCCAAGCGATCTCTCGATCAGCTGTCTCCAGTGAATGACGTCGCCACTCCTCTAGATATTTGTCGATACCAACGGGTGACTTCTCGAGTTCACCACGAAGGATTTCGGCTTTCTCCTTAAGGCGACGATGGCGCCCCTCAAGAATTCTTACTCTGTTCTTTGCAGATGTTGGAGAGAAGAAGGCAAATCGAATCTCAAAGCCCTCGTCCTCCCATGTTTCAGGTGTTACAGATTCAGTTAAATCCTCAAATTTGCGAGCGCCTTTTTCAGTGATCGCATAAACAATGCGTGAACGACGCGATGAGATATCTGCCGTGGACTCTTCAATGAGACCGGCCTCCATCATGCGACGAAGTTGTGGGTACAGGACTGAAAATGAAAGGGCACGGAAAGGTCCGAAGATGGTTTGGATTCTCTTTCGTAGCTCATATCCATGTAGCGGAGCCTGCGAGAGCAGACCCAGAAGGGCAAACTCGAGAGAGTCTGAACGTGAACGCATTGAACTCCCCCAATCTTCGCCTATTTATACTCCTGAAGATGTATCTATTCGATATATCGGGTCGTAATCTAAGGGGATGTAACCGTTGTTGCAACCTAGACACCCCCCAAACCCCCTGCCAGCTCCTGTGATCTGGCTCAAAGTTCAGGCGTGGCGTACACACAGGTAACACCCAGCCCCGCTTTACGCTGAATCCACAAGGCCCCTCTTTGGGCCATACAGGAAAGGAAGTTTCAAGTGTCTCTACTCTCGTGGAAACTCCATGGAAACGGTAAGTCAGTAAACCCAGGCGAGGTTGTTTCAACCGATGAGCGCCTGACCTGGCCCCGCACCATTGGCGTGGGCCTACAGCACATCGCCGCTATGTTCGGTGCAACATTTTTAGTTCCAATCATCACCGGCTTCCCGCCAACAACAACCCTGTTCTTCTCAGGTGTTGGAACACTGATCTTCCTTGCCTTAACTCAAAACAAGGTTCCTAGCTACCTCGGTTCATCCTTTGCATTCCTTGCACCAATCGCTGCTGCAAAGACAAATGGCGGAATGGGCGCAGCACTTGGCGGCGTAGTTGTAACAGGTGTGATCCTGGCTGTTGTTGGTCTGATTGTTAAGCAGGCAGGAATTGGCTGGATTAACTGGATGTTGCCACCTGTAGTAACAGGAACAATCGTGATGGTTATTGGCCTAAACCTTGCAGGGGCTGCAAAGAACAACTTTGTTGCAGCACCAATGATCGGTGTTATTACCTTGGCATCAATCGGTGTTATCTCAGCTTTCTCACGTGGCTTCATGGGACGCATTAGCGTCTTCCTTGGCCTCCTTATTGGTTATCTTGTTGCTTATGTACAAGGCGATGTAAACACCGATGGAATTAAGGCTGCAAAGTGGTTTGCACTTCCAACATTTACCAACCCAACATTTGATGGCAAGGCGATCATCCTCTTCCTTCCTGTAGTACTAGTTTTGATCGCAGAAAATGTTGGTCACGTAAAGGCTGTTGCCTCAATGACTGGCAAAGATCTAGATGATCAAATGGGAACTGCATTGATGGCAGATGGTGTTGCAACAACACTTGCTGGTTTCGGTGGTGGCTCCGGAACAACAACATATGCAGAGAACATCGGCGTAATGGCTGCAACTCGTGTGTACTCAACAGCTGCTTACTGGATTGCAGGCGTGGGTGCGATCGGTCTTTCATTGTCACCTAAGTTCGGTGCGGTTCTTAGCGCAACTCCAGTAGGTGCACTAGGTGGCGTTGGTGTTGCTTTGTTCGGAATGATCGGCGTCGTTGGCGCTCGCATCTGGATCGAAGGCAAGGTTGATTTTGCTAACTCAACAAATCTGCTTATCGCAGGCTCTGCATTGATCATCGGTATCGCCGATATGTCATGGACTCGTGGAGATTACACATTCAACGGAATCATTAACGCAACTTTGGTTGCAATCCTTGGATACCGAATCCTTCACTCAATTGCAGATGCACGAGGCAATAAGTAACATCCCTTCATGATTATTCCATCGCGACTACCTGAGTACTTTGTCGCCGCGATGGTGATTATCTTGGCGCCTGGCCCGAGCGTTTTATTTGTAATCGCTCGGGCCATCGCGTGGGGTCGCAAGACCGCAGTCTTTACAGTCGCCGGCAATGTGACCGGCGCTTTTTCATTATCAGTCTTTGTTGCACTTGGTCTTGGTCCAATCTTGCAACGATCAGAGCTTGCTTATATTGCGGTGCAGTGGGCAGGTGGTTTGTATTTAATCTATTTAGGTATCGATGCGATTAGAAAGAGAGCGATTCACGCCGCCGATATGACTAACCAAGGCGATGTCGCACCCACTGTTAGAAGATCAATCCGCGATGGGTTTTGGGTTGGTGCATTAAATCCAAAGGGTGTGGTCTTCTTTGCCGCAGTGTTGCCACAATTTATCGATCGTGAGCGAGGAAGCGTGACCGCGCAATTGATCTTGCTCGGCGCAATCTTTGCAATCTTGGCCTTTGTTTCAGATGGTTCCTGGGGAATGCTGGCTGGTACGGCACGTAACTGGCTTGCTACCGATGGCTCCAGACTTGAGCGGCTACGTGGAACTGGTGGGGTCATCATGATTGTTTTGGGGATATCAGTTTTGTACTCAGCAATTGTCGGTGCTTAAGTACACAATAAGCACATGATTAAACCCGCCAAGCCAGCCCGCGAAAATATCTCTCCCTCCGACCTCACCTTTGGCTTATCGACATGTAAAAGATGTCTCTGGATTAAGTATTGGTTCAAGGTCACGATGCCTGGCGCTTTCCCACTGGTTGGAACGATGGCGGCGTTACAAGAGGAGCATTTCCAAGGTGCTGATATGCCGACAATTGATCCTTCACTGCGACCTGGAAAGGTCAGCAAGTGGGGCGAGTGGGTAAAGAGCAAGCCCCTTGTTATCGATGGAGTAGAAACACGTTGGCGCATTTTAGGTAAGTACGATCTCGTATCTACAAATGATGATGGAAGTATTGGTTTGATTGATTGCAAGGTCTCTGACAGTCAACGAGATAGTGGCCAGTTCTACTCACCACAACTTGAGGCTTATGCCTATGCACTTGAAAATCCAGCAGCTGGTAAGGCTCAAACCGTTGCATCTATGGGTCTACTTGTATGGCGACCAACAACTGCTATAGGCAGCAACGCCGATGAGTATGGCTTTGGAGTTTTTCAAAAGTATGTTCCAGTTGAAAGGGATCAAGCAAACTTTCTTAAGGTTATTGGCGAGTTCATTCAAGTGCTAGAGGGTGAACTTCCAGAGGCTGGCCCTGAGTGTCAAACATGCAACTACTTAGTTGCAAGAAATGCTTTGGATTAATCCTCTTCTTGAATCTCGCCAAGCTTGGCTTTTTTAGGGGCGTAAGTATCTAAGTACTCCTGGCCTGACATCGCTTGAATCGCGTTCATGATCTGATCTGTTACATCTCGAAGGTGTTGAAGATCAGTTGAGTCACCATCAAAGTACATCGGCTCACCAAAGTGCATTCCCACGCGCTTCACATTGGGAATCACCTTTCCAGTTGGCTGAATCTTGTCGGTGTTAAACATTGCAACCGGCACAACTGGAGCACCTGATTCGATGGCAAGACGGGCAATACCTGTGCGACCTTTATACAAACGGCCATCTGGTGATCGAGTACCTTCTGGATATATACCGATGCAATCTCCATCGGCAAGGACCTTTAACCCTGTGATCAATGCAGCCTCGCTGCGACGACCACCTGAACGATCCACCGGAACCTGACCTAATGCGATGAAGGTAAGTTTTTTAAGCAAACCCTTTGGGCCTGGAGATGTGAAGTACTCGCTCTTTGCCAGAAAGGTAACTTTGCGAGGAACAACCAAGGGCATAAAGATTGAATCGCTGAAGGAGAGATGGTTTGAGGCGATGATCACCGGTCCCTTTGATGGAACATGGCGAAGGCCTCTAACCTTTGGACGAAAGGCCAACATTAAAAATGGGGTCAAAAATGCCCGCAGCGTTCCGTAGGGCAGGTTGTTGAGCACGGGGCTAATTTAGTGGCTATTGACGACTATGACACTATCTGAGGGTGGGTAATGAGAAAAAAGAGTCAGATGGCTTCGATGAGGAGGAGTTAATCCGCTCAGAGTTTGAGTCGATTGTCTCTGGCTTGAATCTGGACCAATCCTCCCCCAGTACATATCTGGATGATCTAGATCGAATCGACAATGAAGGTTTTGTGCAGCCCAACCCAGCATCTCAATCACCCCGTGGATTTATTCAATCTGCACGCAATGCAATTACCCGATGGTTCCATAGAGATAATCGAGATGATGATGGAGCTACCTTGTGAGTAATTTTTCATGGGCAATTTTAGGTCCTGGTGGAATTGCCCGAGCATTTGCAAAAGATCTCGCACATCTTGATGGTCACTCGATTGGTGCAGTTGGTTCGCGCTCATTGAGCAACGCAGAAAGCTTTGCAAGAGAGTTTGGCGGAAATGCTTATGGAAGTTATGAAGAGCTAGTTAATGATCCATCTATAGATGCAGTCTATGTTGCAACTCCACATCCTGCCCATCACGACAATGTAATCATGGCACTAAATGCAGGTAAGCCGGTTTTGTGTGAAAAACCATTTTCAGTCAATGCTGCGCAAGCACAAGCAATGGTTGATGCCGCTTCTAAAAACCAGGTAGCTCTTATGGAAGCGATGTGGGCAAGGTTTCTTCCACATTATGCAAAGGTTCGCGAAATAGTTGCAAGTGGAGTTCTAGGCCAGATTCTCTCGATTCATGCCGATCATGGTCAGCGTCTTGCAGATCGTGGTATCGCCAGATTGGTTGAGCCATCATTGGCAGGTGGTGCTTTGCTAGATCTTGGTATTTATCCCATCTCATTTGCTCATATGATTTTAGGAAACCCAACTTCAATAACATCATCAGCTGTCATGACTGACAAAGGCGTAGATGCTCAAAGTTCAATGATTTTTTCTTACAAGCATGGGGCGCAAGCGGTTTTGACAACTACGATGATGGAACAAACTCCATGTCGGGCGGTAGTTGCCGGTTTAAATGGTTGGCTTGAAATTGATCGCACCTTCTACAACCCTGCAAGTATGCGAGTTGTAATGAACGATGGAACCGTTACTGAATATCCCAGTACTTATGCTGGTCATGGATTACGTGAACAGGCAGAAAGTTTTAAGCAGTTAGTTCAATCAGGAAGGTTGGAGTCTGAGATCCTCACCTGGCAGGACACCATCGATATTATGAAAAGCTTGGACACCGTTAGGCAACAGATCGGTTTGAAATACCCTTTTGAAAGTTAGGCACGAGCCAAATCTGCAACACCTACAAGACCTGCTTCATTACCCAACTGCGCAGCGATCAACTCTGGATAAGGGTGCTTGCCAGCAAAGGGCATGGTGCGCTCTAGCGCTTCACGAGTTGGCTTGAGGAGAATTTCTCCTGCATCAATTACTCCCCCGCCGATTACAACGCATGCAGGATCTAAAAGAACAGATAGTGATGCGATTCCGGCGCCAAGCCATTGGCCTGTTGTATTAAAGGCAGCAAGTGCTACTGGATCCCCATCACGTGCAGCATCGGTGATTGCCTGACCTGTTAGACCCGCAACAGTTCCATCTCCACGAGATAAAAGATTGCGTGCGATCTCAGGGCTTGCACTAATTGCCTCCCGTGCATGGCGCAATAAAGCATTACCTGATGCATATTGTTCAAAGCAGCCTCGTGCACCACAGCCGCATAGATGACCATCGGGGACTACACGTAAATGTCCGAACTCGGCAGCAACTCCAAATGCACCACGGTACAAAGAGCCGTTAACAACAATTCCTCCACCAATGCCTGTACCAACGGTCAGCATCATCATGTGGTTTTGATTTCTACCTGCGCCAAACTTTGCCTCGCCCCATGCGGCAGCGTTTGCATCATTTTCAATGACAACGGGTAACCCAATTAGCGAAGTCAGCTCTGCATCTAGATCAACGCCGTTCCAATCAGCGATGTTGGGTGTTGCCAGCATCGTTTTTCTATCTGATGAAACAAAACCAGCAGCAGAAACTCCAACAGAACTCACTTGAAAACTTTGCATTAACTCTTTTGCGGTATCTGCGATCGTTTGAGTCAGAGCTTTGCCGCCTTGACGTGGCGTCTCTTTACGGGCTGTTGCAAGAATCTTTCCGCTCTCATCAACAACACCACCAAGAACCTTGGTGCCTCCGACATCGATGCCGATCGTGTTACCCATCAGAGCATTACGCCTCTAGGTGTGCTTTCAGTTGTGCAAGAGCGGCATCGATTGTTGCCTTCTCTGCCTTTTGGCGCATCATTGCTGGAACCGGCATAGACAAGGCAACTCCGAGTTCATAAGTAACCTCAGTTGTATCTTCATCAATGCTTGAAATTGTGTAGGTGCCATCCATACTGGTCAGTAGATCTGCCTCATCAAGTGAGAATGAAAGCTTGTTAGGAGCCTGGCTCCAGTCGTAATCAAGGGTTGGGCGATCCTTCATCATTCCGGCATCGATACTCATCTTTACCTTTGTGATGCGCCCTTGATCATCATGAGCCAGAGCTTCTGCGCTCTTGATCTGCGAAGACCACTCTGGATACTTATCAAGTTGGAAGAGCGCCTTTTGAACCGCTTCAATTGGAGCGTCGATGGATATTAACGATTTGCTGAGATCTGTCATGGCGCAAGGCTACCCTCTTCCCCTTTTGTCCGCCCCCACGCTAGCGTTCGCCCATGAATGAAATCTCAATCCCGCCCCTTGTTCCTGCCGCTACCGCCGGGAACCTCACCAATCTGATCGCTGAACGCGCATGGTTTGAACCAGAGCGCATCATCATGTCCCGCCCATTGGGCGAGGGATGGCAACCAGTAACGGCTCGCGAAGTTGAAGAAGAGATTCGCGCAACCGCTAAAGGCTTAATTGCATCTGGTGTACAAATCGGTGATCGTGTCGCGATTATGGCTCGTACACGTTACGAGTGGACGATCTTAGATTTCGCAACTTGGTTTGCTGGAGCGGTTGTCGTCCCTATTTACGACACCTCATCTGCTGAACAGATTGATTGGATCCTGAACGATTCTCACTCAGTTGCAATCGTTGTTGAGACACCTGCGCTAGCTGATCTTGTTAAGACGGTTATGCCATCACATACACGTCACCTATGGACGATGACCGATGATGTTCTTGCAGTTTTGCGTGAGGCAGGAAAGCACATAGGTGATGATGAGATTGATCGTCGTCGCAACGCAGTAACACCTGCATCTCTTGCAACATTGATCTACACATCTGGAACAACTGGAAAGCCAAAGGGTGTACAACTTACTCACGCTAACTTCCTATCTGAGTGTGGAAATGTTGTACAAGGTGCTAGTGAGCTCTTCTTGAAGCCAGGAGGGTCAACTCTCTTGTTCCTACCTGTTGCTCACGTATTTGGACGTATGGTTCAAATCGGATCGATCTCGGCTGGTCTTCACATGGCGCATTGCAGCGATCCAGTTGGACGTTTGCCGATGGATCTTGCTTCATTTAAGCCAACATTTGTTTTAGCTGTTCCACGTATCTTTGAAAAGATTTACAACGGTGCAGAGGCAAAGGCTGAAGCTGCGGGTAAGGGAAAGATCTTCCGTAAGGCTGCAGATGTTGCTATCGCTTACTCAGAGGCTCTGGATAAGAAGCACATGTCACCAGTTCTTAAGTTGAAGCACGGATTGTTTGACAAGCTTGTCTACAGCAAGATCCGCGCAGGTATGGGTGGCCGCGTAGAAGCTGCGATCTCTGGAGGTGCACCACTTGGTGTTCGCTTAGGTCACTTCTATCGCGGAGCCGGTATTGCAGTTCTTGAAGGTTATGGATTAACTGAAACTACAGCTGGTGCAACCTTGAACCTTCACGGTGCCCATCGTGTTGGATCCGTAGGTCGACCTATTCCTGGAACATCTGTGAAGATTGCAGAAGATGGAGAGGTTCTCATCCGCGGTCCAATCGTCATGGATGGCTACTGGCAGAACCAAGCAGCAAATGATGAGGTTTTTGATTCAGAGCGTTGGTTCAAATCAGGAGATCTAGGAAAGCTTGATGAAGATGGCTTCCTTTACATCGTCGGTCGCAAGAAGGAGCTCATTGTTACCGCTGGTGGAAAGAATGTTGCTCCAGCTGTCCTTGAAGATCGCCTACGCGCTCACCCATTGGTAAGCCAGTGCATGGTCGTTGGTGACAATCAACCATTTATCGCTGCCCTAGTTACCGTTGACCCAGATGCGCTCAAGGCCTGGGTTGCAAACAACAAGAAGGAGGGTGCATCGATGAATGATTTGGTAAATGATCCAGATCTGATCGCTGTGATTCAAACCGCTGTTGATGATGCAAACAAGGCGGTCAGTAAGGCTGAATCAATTCGCAAGTTCACGCTTCTACCAACAGATTTCACAATAGCTGGTGGACACCTGACTGCCAAGCTCTCAGTCAAGCGACATGTTGTGGCTAAGGAGTTTGCAAAAGAGATTGATGCACTCTTCGCCAAATGAGTAATGAGCGAGTAACCCTCGCGCAAGAGTTACATGATGGGATCGCCCAGGACCTTGTGGTCCTGGGCTTTTCCATTGATCAACTTATTGCACAGTGTGATCAACGAGAGCTACGTGGCTCACTTAGAGAACTCCGCTTTACCACCACTTCGTTGATCGAAAAGGTCCGGGCTGAGATGCACCAGCTACGGACAACAGAACCTCTGGAGATAAGCGGTAGCCAGACAGACTGGATGCATGAAACTCTTCGAGTTGTTCAGGAAATCCTGCGTAATATTCAAAAACATGCTGACGCATCCGAGGTAACTATCCAAATTAAGGACAATGGAATAGGTGGAACTGAAAATAAGGATGGTTCATTTGGCTTTCTTGGTTTACAAGAAAGAGTTACAAAACTCAATGGGGAGATCCATATTGATTCAAATGCCGATGGGACAAGAATTGGAGTAACAATCCCATTGGATAGGTGATGACCCGGTTACTTGTTGTTGATGATCATGAAGTAGTCCGACAAGGACTTGTTCTAGCTCTGAAAACCCAAGGCTACGAATCAATTGAAACCGCTGGCAACATCCTCGAAGCCCGCGCAAAAATCGCTGTATTTAACCCCCAAGGAATCATCGTAGACATCAACCTGCCCGATGGTTCTGGTTTTGAGATAGTTCAATGGGTGCGCACACAATCGCAAAATAGCGCAATCATTGTTCTCTCCCTTAACAATCCGGTCCCTTTTGCCAAAGCTGCTCAAAAATCAGGTGCAAACGCTTTTCTATCAAAGAGTCAGTCAGTACAAGAGATCATCGCAACTCTAGAGTTTGCATTGCTGCATCCCAATACCTTTACCTCAACGGTTGCAGGGATCGATTCAGATCTGATTGAGCTTACGGGACGGGAAGTAGATGTCTTGCACTTGATGGCCAAGGGGTTCAGTAATCTGAAAATATCTTCAACCTTATACATAAGTCTTTCAACGGTTAAGACGCATATATCTTCAATTATTCGAAAACTAGGTGCAACAAATAGAACGTCAGCAATAACAATTGCTCGCGAAAAAGGTTTACTTCTTTAGCAACTCATTAAAGTGCCTAGACCAGATCTCCCAACGCCAATTATCAATAATCCATTGACGGCCCGCTTCGCCCATCTCTTTTGATCTGCCAGGATCCTTGAGCAAGGTAATCAGCGCTTGAGAAATCTCATGATTGTTAGTTCCATCAACAACAATACCTGTGACTCCATCAACAACGGCATCTGGTGCGCCACCTGATGAGCCAGCAACAATGGGTAGGCCACAAGCACTGGCTTCTAGATAAACAATTCCTAGTCCTTCAACCTCAAGACCTGCTAAGCGAGAACGAGATGGCATTGCAAAGACATCGCCTGCGCAAATAAATTTAGGAAGCTCTGCGTATTGAATTCTGCCGATAAAGGAAACATGGTTCTCTAACTTGTTGACCGCCACCAGCTTGGCTAAATGTTCTAGGTAAGGGCCTTTACCAACCATTAACAGGTGAGCATCAGGTACCTGCTTTAAAATTTCAGGCATCGATTGGATTAAGTGATCCTGACCTTTTCGATGCACAAGCCGGCCAACTGAGACTATGACTTTTTTCTTCTCTAGATTTAACTCGCGTCGCAACTGGCTTGAATCTTGTGGTGAGAAATG
>JBFYOY010000044.1:0-9205 GCA_041303575.1 Actinomycetes bacterium | reverse complement strand
CGATCGATACCTTGAAATGGCTTGGCCTTGATTGGGATGAGGGTCCAGAGGTTGGCGGCGAAAACGGTCCATACCTTCAATCACAACGTTTAGATATCTATGCACAGTGGGCACAAAAGTTCCTAGATCAAAAGGATGCTTACCACTGCTACTGCTCACCAGATGAGTTAGAAGCTGTTCGCGAAGCACAACGCAAAGCCAATGTTGCACCTGGTTACAACGGACATTGCCGTGATCTAACCGATGAGCAAATCGCTGCATACAAGGCTGAAGGCAGGGGCGCAGTAGTGCGTATGCGTATGCCTGATGGCAGCACAACCTTTACCGACTTAATCCGCGGAGATGTGACCTTTGATCACAACTTTGTTCCTGACTTTGTTTTGGTACGTGCCGATGGTTCACCGCTGTACACACTTGCTGTTGCAGTCGATGACATCTTGATGAAGGTGACCCACGTTCTACGTGGAGAAGATCTACTCTCATCAACACCTCGCCAAATCCGCGTCTACCAGGCGATGGGTGTAAAGCTTGAGGATTATCCAGTCTTTGCCCACCTTCCATTTGTTATGGGTCAGGACAACGCAAAGCTTTCAAAGCGCAACGGTGAGGTTTCAATCGCTTGGTACCGCGAGATGGGCTTCTTGCCAGAGGCGATCTGCAACTACTTAGCACTTCTTGGTTGGTCACCTGGTGATGATCTAGAAAACATCACAATGAAGCAGTTAACTGAGATGTTCACTGTTGAGAAGGTTCATAGCTCACCTGCTCGTTTTGATATGAAGAAGCTTGAAGCAATCAATGGCGACAAGATTCGTGCCTTGACCTTGGATGAGTTCCTTACGTGGTCTCTTCCATTCTTGACCAAGGCAGATGTCATTACTGGCACAGATACAGAAATCGAACTTGTGAAGAAGGCTTTGCCTTTGATCCAAGAGCGCATCATCATGCTTAACGAGGTTCCAAAGATGCTGAAGTTCTTGTTCACCAAGAACTTCGCGGTAGATGCTGAATCTGTTTCAAAGATTACCGATGATGGTTCGAAGGAAATCTTGAAGCGATCAATCAAGGAGCTTGAGACGGTTTCAGATTGGACTCATACAAAAATTGAAGCTGTCTTGCGTGCATCATTGATCGAAGAGATGGCGCTCAAGCCACGCATCGCCTTTACCGCATTACGTATCGCCACGACTGGCAGCACCATTTCGCCGCCTCTATTTGAATCAATGGAATTACTGGGTAAAGAGGCCTGTTTACTGCGTATTAACGCGGGATTGGCGCTCTAAAACCGCTGGTATTCTTTGCCATTGCAGTACAAGGCTTCACCGCCTTGGGGTATGGGGTAATTGGCAGCCCTGCTGATTCTGGTTCAGTAAGTCTAGGTTCGAGTCCTGGTACCCCAGCGCAGTACTAGTTCCAAAAGATCAAAAGCAGTACAACTGAATATCTGTCCTAGTAATACAAGGCATGGCCCCGTCGTCTAGCGGCCTAGGACTCTGGCTTCTCAAGCCAGCTACGAGGGTTCGAATCCCTTCGGGGCTACCACTGATATCTCTCTTCTCACACAGCAAATGTGCGAGAAGAGAGATTTTTGTTTACCTACCAGCGATAGATTTAAACCATGCGAGTAATCAATACAGAACAGTTAAAAAGCATTCTCGCCAATTTGCCCAGCAATCCACGGATCATCGCATCTGGAAACTTCTCAACACCAAAGGTTCTACTTGGGATCGCAGATGAGGTAATCCCAGAGTTCAAGCTACATATGCTCAACGCTCATGGCGATGGAATTCCAGATCGCGAAGGGGTCACATATGAAACCGCATTTGTGGGTCCAGCGATGCGCAACCATCCACGTCTGGAGTACATCCCATCTCGACTTTCACTCTTGCCGGTTTTGATTCGAAATTTCTATCGACCTGATGTCGTTTTCATTCACACATCACAGCAGCGCTTTGACACTGTCAGCCTTGGAACCGAAGTCAACATCTTGCCTCGTGCAATTGAAACTGCGCGAGCACACGGGGGATTGGTTATCGCTCAATCCAACAAACAGATGCCTTATACCTATGGTGATGCTCAGATTTACGAGAGCGAAATTGATTACTTGGTAGAGGTTGATGAACCGTTACAAGAGAAGCCAGCTACTGAAATCACCGATATTCAAGCAGAGATCGGAAGCCGCATCGCAGCCCTAGTTGAAGATCATTCAACTCTGCAGCTGGGTATCGGGGGAGTTCCAGATGCTGTGTTGTTGGCTCTGAAGGAGCGCAAAGGTTTGCGCATTTGGACTGAGATGTTTTCTGATGGTGTCCTAGAACTATCTAATGCTGGAACATTAGATGAAGAGGTTTTGATTACCGCTTCATTTATCTTCGGCAGCCAAGAGCTGTATCAATGGCTAGATCTCAATAAAAAAGTCCGCATGCTTCGTACCGAACGCACCAATGATCCAAGCCAGATTGCGCGCCAAGCAAAGATGACATCGATCAATAGCGCGCTAGAGGTTGATTTATTTGATCAAGCCAACGCAAGTCATGTTCGTGGAAAGATCTACAGCGGCTTTGGTGGATCAACAGATTTCATCGTCGGAGCACTGCATAGCCGTGGAGGACAATCATTTGTGGCCTTGCCTTCTTGGCACCCAAAGGCTGATGTTTCAACGATTGTTCCGCGCTTGCAGGCTAATGTCACCCACTTCCAGCACTCATATGTCGTTACTGAACAAGGAGTTGCCGCCTGCTTTGGTCATAGCCAAAATGCTCAAGCCTTAAACATTATTAACAACGCTGCGCATCCTTCAGTTCGTGAAGAGTTAACAGCAAAGGCTGCTGAGTTTGGTCTTATCTAGCCCAGAGCATTAATGGGGGAGCATCGTTGTGCATGTGCTGCGCGATCCAGGTTGCTCCATCTAAATTATCGCCTGCGGATGGAACAATTACAGCGTTAGGTAACTTTGCATTTATCTCAAGGCCGATTTTGGTTGCATAGCTTGCATTTCGTGCAGGCCCGCCCAAGATAACAATCTCTGGTGAATCTGCCTTTGTTCCACCACATCCATACCAAGTAGCAACAACTGTTTGGGCAAGCAGGTAAGCACCCTCATCAACAATGGCTGTTGCTGTTGAAACACCGGCATCTGCTGCATCCAGAACCTTCTTAGCAGAGTTGATCGCCAAGGATTGAGCATCAGATCCATCTCGAACACTTAAATCAAAATAAGCCGCGATTTCATCCTTGAAGTATTCAGCCATTTCAGGATCATCTCCACGACCTTGTCGTACAGCCAATGCCTTAGTGATCCCTGTTTTTCCTAACCAAAACCCGCCACCTTCATCGCCAAAGGTGCTACCTAAGCCATCTCGGTGTGCAAACTTTCCATTCAAACCACCAATAGAGACAACGCCACCGCCAATAGTTAAAGCAACTCCATCGCGACCATTGAGCGCACCAACAAAGGCTGCCAAGCCATCATCAATTACCGCTACCTCGGTTGCTCCGAAAAACTCTTTGCACAACGCGAAGTATTTTTCAGGCTCAGATACAACGCCATAAAGCCCCGTACATGACAGCGCTACGGAATCTGCCTTCAAGCTTTCTATTGATGAAAAGACGGCACGAAGTGCATCAATCGTTGATTCACCCGCCAGCTTGCCGCGAGACGATTGCAACTCTTTTCCACCCATACGCAAAGTAGTTCCTGATTGGCCTAAATCAACTGCCAGAACATCTTTGTTACTCATAAACAAAAGAATACTTGAATGAGTGTGCGAAGATAGCCCCAGCACCTATGCAAATGGAGGAATTCATGGCCACAGTAAAGAAAACCGCAGCTAAGAAGGCGGTTGCCAAGAAGAGCGTTGAGATTGAAGCACGCCATGTAGGCATTGATTGGCGTTCGCTATATCTATACGCCGTTTGCTTGATTACCTTGATGGTCGTTTTATTCTCGACTGTAGCCTTAATTAACGCGATTATGAACGCGGTATTCCCAGACCCTGCCTATGTTGATCTTTATGCAAAGCCTGAGAATGCTCCATCAGCTGCGGCCTTAGCCCAGCAAGAAGAGAACAATCAGATTCAGGCTATTAAGAACATCTTTTCCTCATTTACAACCATTGCGATAGCCGCACCGTTGTATTTGTATCACTGGCGCCAGACCAAAAAGTCTGCGTAATTAACCGATTAGTTCGCGGTTGCGCTTAACTTCGCGCTCGTGATTGCAAGGACGCTCTGTATGAGTGTCGTAGCAAGGATCGCACAACAACACTAACTGGTGGCACTCTGCCTTCTGGCAGTTTCTAAACTGCTTAGTTGCACCCTTGCACTCGGCACACTCGCCAATTAACTTGGTGTGATCGCTGAAATCAATAGTTAGGCGATCATCAAATGTGTAGAGAGAGCCTTCCCAAAGTCCATCATCACCAAACTTGTTTCCGTAGCGAACAATTCCGCCCTTGATCTGATAAACCTCTTTAAAGCCACGGTTCTTCATGACAACTGACAAGATCTCGCAACGAATTCCGCCGGTGCAGTAAGTAACGATCGGCTTATCCTTCATATGGTCGTACTTGCCGCTTTCAATCTCTGCAACAAAATCATGGGATGTTTCAACATCAGGGACAACCGCATCCTTAAACTTGCCCACCTTTGCTTCAAATGCGTTGCGACCATCAAAGAAAACGACATCATCGCCGCGCTCTTCAACAAGTTTATTTACCTCTTCAGGGCGAAGATGAACGCCACCTCCGATAACGCCGTTGGCATCAACCTTGATCTCATCTGGGTTACCAAATGCAACAAGCTCAGGGCGAATCTTGATCTTTAATTTTGGAAAATCCTGACCGGTTCCATCAGACCATTTGAAATCAATCTTCTTAAACCCTGGGTATGCCTTTGTTGCCTTTACATACTTCTTTAGGTCTTCCATCTTGCCGCCCAATGTTCCATTAATTCCATGAGGAGAAACAATGATGCGACCCTTAATTCCAAGGGATTCACATAAAGCCTTCTGCCACAGCTTTACGGCATCAGTATCTGCAATCGGCGCAAAGCCGTAATACAGAATTACCTTGTCGAGATCCATGCCCCAATTCTAACCGCTGCCCGCCCTAGCCTTAAATCCCCGCATAAATTCGGTAGGGCTATACCCTTTAACTATGACTAAAGAGATGAATACTTCAAAGCTACGCCGCTACAACATAATTGCTGGTGTATTCCACCTAGTTCAGATGATCGCGGTCTTAGCCCTTGCCAATGACTTCACCCTTCCAATCGTTGCCCGATACATGTCAGGCCCGCCGGGAAGTACATTTGCCGAACCAATCACTCTTTTGAATACACCAGTTGGAATCGGTGTTGCAACATTTCTAGGGCTTTCTGCCTTCTTCCACTTTTTAGTCGCATCACCAAAGTTCTTCCCTCGCTATAGCGCAGGGCTAACTCAGAGCCGCAATTACTTCCGCTGGGTTGAGTACTCAATTAGCTCATCTGTAATGCTCGTCATTATTGCTCAGATCACTGGTGTAACAGATGTTGTCGCACTCATTGCAATCTTTGGCGTTAATGCCTCAATGATCTTGTTTGGTTGGTTACAAGAAAAGTACGAGACACCTGGAAATGGCGGCTGGATTCCATTCATCTTTGGTTGCATCGCAGGAATTGTTCCCTGGCTAGGTTTGGTTTTCTATGTTCTAGCTATTGGCGGACCGGCAAATGCAAAGGCTCCAGCATTTGTTTATGCAATCGTCCTCTCTATTTTCCTCTTCTTCAACGTATTTGCCGTAGTCCAATTCCTGCAATACAAGAAGGTTGGAAAGTGGTCTGATTATCTGCGTGGAGAAAAGACCTACATAACCTTGTCTTTGATCGCTAAATCAGCACTTGCTTGGCAGGTATTTGTCGGCACCTTGTTTGAATAACATTTCGAGGACTGGTCAGACAATTTAATTACACGCTCAATACTTCTGAGTGTGAGTAAGTAATTGTTCTGAATAGCTCTTTATGGTGAGTACGCACCTGATGTTGGCCTACTGTGAAAAAATCAGTATCCAACATAGGAGTTAACTCATGCATCAAGTCAAGAAACTCCACAAACTGGAGTACACAGTTGGAATCCTTGCTTCCTTTATCTTAATTGTTTTCTGGCTGGTTGTGTCCACCTTTCCATCATTCTTTCTTTTCAATCCTTTCAAGGAGCCAGATCAACTTCGCCGAGCTGAATTAGCGCTATCGACCGCTGGTTGGCTATTGATCTCAACCGGTGTTCCAATAGTTTTGTTTCTTTACGCATCTGGCAGAAGTCGTACAAGATTTTTATTGCCCTTTTTCGCACTTATCTATCCAATAAGTCTGATCATCTCTCAAGTTACTATTTATGCTCGAACAGATGCGACATATCTTTCTTATCTAACTGATTTTCCTATCTTTATCTTCACTGACATTTTGTTACCTATTTTCATTTTATTCATCTGGCATGATTTAAAAGAACGTCCTGCGGAACAGATTTAATGCGGTTATTCAGACTTGCCATCTTCTTTCTCTTTAGTCAGTCGCTGATTAATCTCATCTCACCTACTGTTGCAATCGCGGCACCAACGCCTGCTCCAACGGTAAAGACAACACCAGTCAAGAAACCCGCAGTTGTTGCGACAAAGCCAGCGGTGGTAGTTACTAAGAAACCCGTTGTTGTTGCAACAAAGAAACCCGTTGTTGTTACAACAAAGAAACCCGTCGTTGTTGCAACAAAGAAACCCGTTGTTGTTGCAACAAAACCTGCAACAGTTTCAATTAAACCTGCAGTTCCTGTAGTTCCATCTGCAACTATTGGTCCACAAGGCCCAATCGGAGCTAGTGGAACTATCGGCGCAACAGGCGCGACGGGTGCAACTGGTGCCACCGGCCTTGTTGGCCCACAAGGTCCTATTGGAAAAATTGGCTTAACCGGAGCGACAGGTGCTAAAGGTGCAACCGGTGTTGCTGGCACAACTGGATTAACTGGTTTGACTGGAACAACTGGAGCTGTTGGATCAACCGGAGCCACTGGTGCAATCGGAGTTACAGGTACAACTGGTAGTACCGGAGCAACTGGATCAGTTGGCCCACAAGGTCCTCTAGGAGTAGTTGGTTTAACAGGTGCAACCGGTGCAACTGGTGCACAAGGTCCAATCGGAATTGTTGGCGCAACAGGATTAACGGGTGCAACCGGAGCTCTTGGAACAACCGGAGCCACTGGAACAAATGGTGCAACAGGTTCCACGGGATCTACTGGGCCACTTGGTCCGACAGGTTTAACAGGATTAACAGGATCAAAGGGCGATAAAGGTGAAACTGGAAATGCAGGATCAACTGGCGCAGATGGAACACCTGGAACAGCAGGTTCTGCAGGTGCAACTGGTCCTCAAGGACCAATCGGAACAATTGGAGCAGTAGGTCCCGCAGGTGCAACTGGCCCCAGTGGCTCTACAGGTTTAACTGGAACTAATGGAACAAACGGTGCCACTGGTGCAACAGGCCCACAAGGTCCTGAAGGACCACAGGGAAGCATTGAAGGCTTGGTTCAACAACTTGTTTGTGTCAAAGCTAAAACAAGTGTTGTTTACTGGGGAAGCTGTAAAGAATTAGGTGAGGAAGATGGCACCGAGTACACAATGTTCATAAAGGGCTAGTTCAACCGACATAGAGCATCTTTTGCCAATAAAGTTTGCACATGACAGGTGTGCGCTCTTTCTCTTCGAAAAGTAAAAAGTATCTAATTCCTACATTGTTGCTTTCAGTAGCGATCATTGCATTAGTTGCTCTTGAGGTAACACGCACCGAAACGGAGTTTGATCGTGATACTTTTCGCGCCTCATCTAATTACTCTTCAGAGGCCGCTGTTGTCGTAGGCGGAGAACGCCCCGCAGATCTCTTTCTACCAACCAGCTATTCAAAGGAAACCCCAGTACCACTGCTAATCAATCTGCATGGGTACACAGGCGAAAGCCAATCTCATTCTATTTACACATTCTTACAAGCCGCAGCAGATAAGCGCAGCGTGGCATACGTTGCACCCAATGGTTTAAAAGATTCAGCAGGATCTCGTTTCTGGAATGGATCCTCTGCCTGCTGCAACTTCGGTGGAAGCAAAGTCAGCGATGTTGATTACATCAACTCTTTAATTGAAGAGATCTCATCCAAGGTTTCCATCGATCAATCCCGTATCTACTTATTTGGTCACTCAAATGGCCACTTCATGAGCTACAAATTTGTTTGCTCAACCAAAGGTGTTGTCACTGCGATTGCAGGTTTAGCTGGCGCGATGGATAGCGACCCCAACGCCTGCAACAAAGAGCCAATGAATATCCTGCATATCCACGGTACAGGTGATCTAACAATTCTCTACGATGGTGGAAACCTGTTAGGAAATCCATATCCATCAGCTCAACAAAGCGTTGATCAATGGAGCGCTATCAACAGCTGCACAAAGCCAACCGAAAGCCAGTTTGATCTGCTGCAATCAATGCAAGGTGATGACAGCTCAGCGATCTCATACACCTGCAAACAGGGCACCCTTGACCTATGGCGAATCAACGGGGGAGTTCACGTTCCCGTGCTTGATGAAGGCTTTGCCCTGCGCACTCTGGACTGGCTCCTGACTCATCGTAAGTAAATAGACTGCTCCCATGAACGGTTCATTGGCGCTAGTTGGATCAGGTGAGTATCTGCCTGCAATGACCGCCTTTGAAAAATCATTGTTAGATGATGGAATCAAAAATGGTAAAGCCGCCAATTACATTCAGATTCCAACCGCCGCAGGCCAGGAAAGCGATGATCGTTTAGATTATTGGAAACAACTTGGACAAAACCAAGCAGATGCCATTGGCGTAAAGGCAACATACCTACCGATCTACACCCGCGATGATGCATTTAAACAAGAACATGTTGATGCAATCAAAGACAGCGCGCTGATGTACATGTCCGGGGGAGACCCGCACTATTTATCTGAAGTATTAATCGATACCCCTGTCTGGGCAGCGATGGTTGAAAATTGGCAAAGCGGAGCCTCCCTTGCTGGTTGCAGCGCAGGTGCAATGGTTTTATCGGCACAGATCCCTAACTTTCGAATGCTAAAAAAATCACCAACCGCAGGACTTAACCTGCTTCCTGAAATCCGCGTAATCCCACACTTCAACAAGTTCTTTAAATGGATTCCAGATAGCGCAGCCAA
>JBFYOY010000043.1:0-4330 GCA_041303575.1 Actinomycetes bacterium | reverse complement strand
CGCGCATAGCGGATTGCTCCAACAGTTGCGATATCCACATTATCGACAAGGACAGTTACATCATGGCGTGCAATCGATGTCGCGCGTTCTTGGTGTTGCTTTACAGCTAAAGTTTCTTGCTCACGTGTGTACTGGTTGTTGAACTTGAGCATTAGAAGTACAACAAGAGGAGTTCCGACAACTACTACCCAGGTTCCCTCTGAGAACTTAACTAGAGATAGAACAATGACTGTAAACATCGCAATAGCGGTAGCAGTACCGTGCAGAACTACTTTTCGCATTCGGTTGGGTGCTGTTGAACCGAAGCTCTTTTTTGTCATTCCCGCACCAGTTAAAGCAAATCCAACAAAGACAGCCAATGCATAAATAGCTGCCAAAATAGTGATGCTTGCACCCGTCGCAATTACCAAAATTGAAGCAACACCAGCGATGAAAAATACTCCATTAGAAAAGACCAATTTGTGACCACGTTGAGTTAAACGTCGCGGTAAGAATCCATCGTTAGCCACCATATTGACCATGTTAGGGAAGGCGCTAAAGCAAGTATTTGCCCCTGCAAACAAAATCAACATAGTTCCTAGCTGGGTTAAAACGAAGAGGATATCCCCGATGAAGCTTTCTCCAAGTGCTGCCTTCGCAACCAATGAAATTACTGTTGGAGTTCCATCGGCATATGGAACAGCCTGAGTTTCCTTGGCTAGCCATGCGATTCCTAGGATTAATGTGCCAAGGGTTGCGCTCATTAAAATAAGAACCTTTTTGGCATTTACATGCTCAGGAGATTTAAAGAGAGGAACGCTGTCAGATATTGCCTCAATGCCTGTTAATGAAGCGCTTCCATTTGCAAATGCCTTTAATAACAAAAGCATGGCGGCAACAGAGAGTAAACCTTGCGCCTGCCCGATCGGGATTAAACCTTCTGTGTCTGTGCTGTACACCGGCAAAGAGTTATTGAAGTATCTATAAATACCGAAGATAAACACAATAAACATTGTTCCCATGAACAAATACGACGGAATTACAAAAACAATTCCCGCATCTTTAACGCCTCTAAGATTTACATAGGTCAAAATTACGACAATTAAAATTGTCAGTTGAACCTTAAATGAATTCAATTCCGGGAAAGTTGAAAGCAACGCTGCAACTCCTGCTGCAGATTGAATGGCTACAGTAATGATGTAACCAAACATCAACTCTACGGCTGCAATTTGAGAAACCACTCGTCCAAAGTTTTCTCTTGACACCAGATACGCACTACCAGAGCGTGTGTATGTGCTAATTACATCTCGGTATAAGAGAGTGATTAAGATCAACATCAGCAAAATGATGCCGATCATCGGTGGAAAGATAGTAAAAGCGGCAAGACCAAAAGCTGGAATTAAAGCCACCAAAATTTGTTCGCCACCGTAAGCAGAGGAAGAGATGCAATCAGAGGAGAGAATTCCAAAAGCATTTCGCTTACTTAATCTCTGCGATTCCAAAGTGTGCCGATTAAGCGGAGTTCCAAGTAGGCGGCGCTTAATTTTGTAACTGAGAGGATCCTTTAGGTGAGAGTGATCCTGCTTAACAACGGGCGCAGGAGCGTTATCGGTCCACGACTTAGGCACTCAAAACTCCTCTTTTAATTGCATTTACTGCAACTTAATAAGCATCACTCTACTCCCAGTCACCCCTATCTTCACGTTTTTTGCCTTAAGCGTATGATTCAGCCATGCATACACAGTTATATATCGATGGCCAATGGGTTGATGGAATCGCAAAGCTACCTGTCTACGATCCCAGTGATGGTTCAGTAATCGCCGAGGTTTCACTTGCCGGAGATGCGCAATGCGATGCCGCAATCGCTGCAGCAGATGCTGCTGCAAAGGCGTGGGCAAAGACCGCTCCTCGTTACCGCTCAGAGATTTTGCGTAAAGCATTTGAGTTAATGACCGCTGAAAATGAAGCTATTGCAACAATGATTTCCCGTGAAAATGGCAAAGCGATGCCAGATGCTCGTGGTGAAGCAACATATGCCGCTGAATTTTTCCGCTGGTTTGCAGAAGAAACAGTTCGCACACCAGGTGATTTCCGTAAAAGCCCATCAGGTGACAAGCGCATTCTTGTAACGCACGAACCAATTGGTCTATCTATTCTTATTACTCCGTGGAACTTCCCAGCAGGAATGGCTACTCGCAAAATCGGTCCAGCGGTTGCGGCAGGTTGCACAATGATTTTGAAGCCAGCGGGAGAAACACCTTTAACTGCGATGTACATCGTTGATTTAATGGAGCGCGCAGGATTACCAAAGGGTGTTCTGAACTTAGTTCTTCCTGAAAAAACCGGCCCTGCAATTTCAAAGATGTTGCATGATCCACGTGTTAAGAACCTTTCATTTACAGGTTCAACAGAGGTAGGCCGCATTCTTCTTAAGGAAGCTGCAGACCGTGTAATTCGCTGCTCAATGGAGCTTGGTGGAAACGCTCAAGTTGTTATTCATGACGATGCAGATTTAGCGGTAACCATTCCTCAGCTTTCACTTGCAAAGATGCGTAATGGTGGTGCTGCATGTACATCTGCAAACCGCATCTTTGTTCAACGCGGAATCGCAGACAAGTTCATTGCAGAGATGTCTAAGTCGATGAGCAGCTATGTAATGGGCCGCGGAACTGAAGCGACTACAACTCTTGGTGCATCTGTTTCAATGAAGGAACGTAACAAGATTGCAGAGCTAGTTGAAGAATCTGTTGCAGCAGGAGCAAAAGTTGAGGTTGGTGGAGTTAAGCCAGAAGGCGATGGCGCTTTCTACCCTGCAACAGTTTTGATTGTTGAAAAGGACAATCCAATTCTGCTTCATGAGATCTTCGGACCAGTTGCTCCGATCGTCATCTTTGATACAGATGAAGAGGGAATTGAAATGGCTAATGACACCGATTTCGGTCTTATTAGTTATGTCTTCTCTTCAAACCTCACACGTGCACTGCGTACAGCAGAGGCGATGGAGTCAGGAATGGTTGCGATCAATAAGGGAGTTATCTCAGATCCAGCTGCACCATTTGGTGGCGTGAAGCAATCAGGCTTGGGCCGCGAGGGCGGCTTTGATGGAATTCACGAGTTCTTGCAGACCAAGTTCATTGGCGTCGAGATCTAACCAGCGGAGGATGAGGGATTTGAACCCTCGATAGGTTGCCCTATACACGCTTTCCAAGCGTGCGCACTCGGCCGCTATGCGAATCCTCCCGAGGGGGAGAACTCTATCGGTGGGTATAACTATGATTACACCAGATCCCTCGTACGGCGTTACCGTACTGAACTCCCCCAGGGCAGGAATGCAGCAAGGGTAGGTCCGCTCTGGCGGGTGTGCGAGGGGTCCTATTAAATTGCAGCGCGACGAACAGTAGAGGAGCACGGCGATGTCATTAGCTTTGTATCGTAAATATCGTCCCTCTGTATTTGCAGATGTCATCGGACAAGAGCATGTAACTGTTCCACTTTCAAATGCACTCGAATCAGGTCGCACACACCACGCATACTTATTTAGCGGTCCACGTGGTTGCGGAAAAACATCTAGCGCACGAATCATGGCGCGCTCGCTTAACTGCGAAAAGGGACCAACTCCAAATCCATGTGGCCAATGCCAATCATGTAAAGATTTAGTTGCGAACGGTCCAGGTTCATTAGATGTAATTGAATTAGATGCTGCGACTCATGGTTTAGTAGATGATGCACGCGATCTTCGCGACAAAGCATTTTTTGCACCGGTACAAAGTCGTTACAAGATTTACATTATCGATGAGGCGCATCAGCTTGGGCCAGGTGCAGCCAATGCTTTACTCAAGGTTGTTGAAGAGCCACCTGCACATGTAATTTTTATCTTTGCTACAACTGAACCAGATAAGTTAATTGCAACTATCCGTTCACGTACACACCACTATCCATTCCGTTTAGTTCCACCAGGAACTTTGGCTGCTCACCTAGAAAAGGTTTGCAACGCTGAAGGTGTAAAGGTTGCTAAGGGTGTAATTCCACTTGTTGTTCGTGCATCTGGCGGATCTGTTCGTGATGCTTTATCTGTACTGGGTCAATTGCTTGCTGGTGCAGGCAAAGATGGTGTGAGCTACGAGATTGCGATTCAGCTTCTTGGATTTACAGATGGTTCATTGCTCGATGATGCAATTGATGCGATTGCCGCACATGATGGCGCAACCTTGTTTAAGACAATTGATCGCGTCATTGAATCAGGACATGATCCACGTCGCTTCACCAGCGACATGTTGGAACGTATCCGCGACTTGATGATTGTTGATGCGTTAAAAGATTCAACCGCTAATTCCATCTTGCGCGATATGCC
>JBFYOY010000042.1:0-4234 GCA_041303575.1 Actinomycetes bacterium | reverse complement strand
CGAGATGGAAGTACTGGAATCAACGCACGCTCTGCGAGTGCTCCGTGGCCGATTTCGCGACGCTTAGGAGTACCAACACGGCCAACTTCACCAGTTGAATATGGTGGGAAGTTGTAGTTGTGCATGTAACGCTTGTGATTTTCAGGGTTCAAAGTATCGAGCTGCTGCTCCATCTTTAACATGTTGAGAGTTGTGATTCCGAGAATCTGTGTCTCTCCACGCTCGAAGATCGCTGAACCGTGTACGCGAGGAATAACTTCTACCTCTGCAGATAAGGCACGGATATCGCGAAGACCGCGACCATCGATGCGGATCTTGTCGCGCAATACGCGCTGACGTACAAGCTTCTTTGTCAATGAACGGAACGCTGCTGGAACTTCCTTCTCGCGGCCTTCAAACTGCGCGCTTACAGACTCCTTAGTAGCTGCACTGATTTCATCAATCTTTGTTTCGCGCTCTTGCTTGCCAACAATTGTTAGCGCCTTTGCAAGATCATCCTTGGCTGCCTTTTCAACAGCTGCAAATACATCATCCTGGTAATCCAAGAAGACTGGGAACTCTGCAGTTGGCTTTGCAGCAACCTTTGCAAGCTTTGCCTGTGCATCACAGAGAATCTTGATGAATGGCTTTGCAGCATCTAGACCTTGTGCAACAACCTCTTCAGTAGGAGTTGGTGCGCCACCCTTGATTAATTCAATTGTGCGCTCTGTTGCTTCTGCTTCAACCATCATGATTGCAACATCATCATTGTTGACGCGACCTGCAACAACCATGTCAAAGACTGCGTTTGCAACCTGTGAGTGGTTAGGGAAAGCAACCCACTGACCATCAATCAACGCAACACGTACGCCACCGATTGGGCCTGAGAATGGAAGTCCTGCAAGTTGTGTAGACATTGATGCCGCGTTGATCGCGATTACGTCATACATATGATCTGGATCGAGCGCCATGACAGTCACAACGATCTGAACTTCATTACGAAGTCCCTTTACGAATGATGGACGCAATGGGCGATCGATCAAACGGCAGGTAAGGATTGCATCCTCTGATGGACGACCTTCGCGACGGAAGAATGATCCTGGGATACGACCAACTGCATACATCTTTTCCTCAACATCAACTGTTAAAGGAAAGAAATCAAATTGATCTTTAGGTGTTTTTGATGCGGTAGTTGCTGAGAAGATCATTGTTTGATCATCTAGGTAAACCGCTGCAGCTCCTGCTGCCTGGCGCGCTAGGCGTCCTGTTTCAAAACGAATCTCTCGTTTTCCGAATTTTCCGTTATCAATAACTGCAACGGCTGACTGAACCTCTTGACCCTCCATGGGTCCTCCTCTTTGTAGATTGAAAACACAACAGAATTGTTGCGTTTTTTAATCTGCTCGAGAGGCAAGAGTCTTCGATCGAAGTTCACGCGCACTAACTTTTTTAAAGATGTACTGCGCGGAAACCACTACCGAGGACTATCGCTCTGCGGCAGATTGGTTTTACTTAATTAGCGGCGAATACCGAGCTTCTCGATAATTGCGCGGTAACGGTTGATATCTGTCTTCGCTAGGTATTGAAGGATGCGACGACGACGACCAACTAACAACAAAAGACCACGACGGTTGTGGTGATCATGTGGGTTAGCCTTCAAGTGATCAGTGATCTGATCAATTCTCTTTGAAAGTAGCGCTACCTGTGCTTCAGGTGATCCTGTGTCAGTAGGTGTAGAACCGTACTGAGCAATGATTTCCTTCTTAACTTCTGGTGTTAATGCCATTTCTTGTTCTCCTTATGTACTGAGCACGAAGGCTTCTCGGTTTGAATCACGAGAAACTCGCTAACTCGACTGAAGGGCAAGGGTAACAGTCAGGCGGGAGATACCTGAAATCGGGGTAAATCCCCCGCTTAAAGCTCGGTCAATCGACGGGCCTCTTGGCAATCCTTGGCCATCTGCTCCAAAAGCGGTTCAAGACCATCAAACTTCAAGGTGTCACGAAGTCTCCATCCAAATTCAATGGTCGCCGCCTTTGTATAAAGATCCAAACCGGTTTGGTCTAAAGCGTAGGCCTCAACCTGGCGACCGCGTTCACCTTCAAAGGTTGGATTAGTTCCAATTGAAATCGCAGCTGGCCAACGATCAATACCAACTGTTAACCATCCGGCATATACGCCATCTGCTGGAATTGTTTGATTCTCTATATTGCCAAGGTTTGCAGTTGGGTATCCGATTTCACGACCACGTTTTTCACCGTGAACGACGATTCCATCAAGACGATGGGGTCTGCTTAACATTTCACGTGCAGACTCAACATCTCCATCAACTATAGCCTTGCGAATTCTGGTCGATGAGATGCTTTGATCATTGTCGGCATGCAAATCCAAGACAATGGTTTCAAATTCAGAGTGCTGGGCAAGTGATTCGACATTTCCTGCCGCCTTAAAGCCGTAGGTAAAGTTAGCCCCGACAATCACAGTAGATGCCTTCAACTGCTCAACAAGTACCTTGTTTACAAAATCTTCCGGTGCCATCGCTGCAAACTCTTTAGTGAACTTGATTACCGCAACTTGATCAGCGTTATGAATCTTCAGAAGCTCGATCTTGTCGCTCAAAATGGTCAGTAGCGTTGGCGCTCTTTCGGGAGCAAAGACTGATGTTGGATGAGGATCAAAGGTAAGTGCAATGATCTTGTCATTACCGGCTAGAGCTTTGGCACGGTTGAGTATCTGCTGATGCCCTTTGTGGACACCATCAAAATTACCGATAACTACGATACTCATAGGCTCATTATCTCAGAGTCACTGCGCTGGCGCGAATACCGCGATCGGCTTGGCCTTGCCTTCTACATTGCTAAGAAGTGCGATTAATTCATTGGAGGATGAGATCCCTGCATAAATCCCTTCGGTGGGGTTTTGAGCGAGAGTTCTTCCAAATGAGAGCTCTAATTTTTCATCAAGTGCGATCTCTCTCACCGGAAAAGTTACTCGCGCGACATCAGCTAGATCCAGTGTTGTGAACTCTCCATTTTTAAGTCCTGCAATACTTGCTGCACCTGAGGTTGTAAATCCTGCAACACGTGTGCGACGTAAAGCCGATAGATGGCCGCCTACCTTGAGCTCATCCCCGCAATCACGCGCAATTGATCGAATGTAGGTACCTGCAGAACATGTAACTTCAATATCGATTTCAATGCGTTGATCTAAGTGGCGAATATGGAGAACATCTAGTTGGGAAATGGTTACCTCGCGAGATGCCAAAACAACTGTCTCGCCAGATCGAACTCGATCATAGGCACGTTCTCCATCAACCTTTACAGCTGAAACTGAGCTTGGGCGCTGCATGAAGGTTCCACGCATCGTGTCTAGTACTGCATTGATTTGTTCATCAGTTATAGATGAAGCATCAGCTGTCGAAATTACTTCACCCTCAAAATCATCGGTGACTGTGGCTGCACCTAAAACCACGGTTGCTAGATAGCTCTTGTCGCCATCTGTGATGTACTGCAACAAACGGGTTCCATTATTAAATCCAAGAACCAATACGCCTGTAGCCATCGGGTCCAAAGTTCCTGCATGGCCCACTTTTCGTGTACCAAGAGCTCGCCGTGCAATTGCAACCACATCATGGCTTGTCATACCTGGTTCTTTATCTACAACCAGAAATCCGTGCTCGTGGATTCTTTGGGTCACAATTAATCTTCGATAACGCGTGGAGCTTTGTAAGGATCTTCTCCCCCTGCATATTGCGCATTCTTGCGAAGCGCTGCAACTTGAGCATCCTGCTCATGCACCTTTTCAAGCAATGAATCCAAAGCCTTTGCGCTTTCCGGCAATCCATCTTCAAAGAATTCGATACTTGGAGTAATTCGAAGACCAAGTTCGCGACCAAGCGCAGATCTAATTGCACCCTTGGCGCTCTCGAGAGCCGCTGCTGTTGCAGCGCGCTCATCGAGATCACCAAGCACTGTGTAAAAGATTGAGGCTTGTTGAAGATCGCCAGTCACACGAGCATCGGTAACGGTTACAAAGCCAAGACGCGGATCTTTGATCTTTGTCTCAAGCAAGTTTGCAACCACCACTTTGATGCGGTCGGCAACCTTAAGCGTGCGATGTGATTGACCCATTACCTATGCTCGCTTTTTCTCGCGCATCTCGAAACACTGAACGATGTCGCCTTGTGCGATCTCCTTCATGTTTCCAAGGCCGATACCGCACTCAAATCCTTCACGGACTTCGGTGGCATCATCCT
>JBFYOY010000041.1:0-13091 GCA_041303575.1 Actinomycetes bacterium | reverse complement strand
GCGATTGAGTAAGGGTCAGCATCCTGATCGACCTTTACAAATTCAAGCATTGAAGCTTAGAAATCCACCTCTGCGGCGGCCTCATCGATCGCGGCAACAAGTGCTGGATCAACCTCAACCGGTACAAAGTGTTCGCGGATCTTGTTCTCAATGTCATTAGCTAGATCTGGGTTATCAAGTAGGAATGAACGAGCATTCTCCTTGCCCTGTCCTAGCTGATCAGCCTCGTATGTGTACCAAGCACCAGACTTCTTAACGATGCCGATATCTACACCCATGTCGATCAATGAACCTTCGCGAGAGATTCCTGTTCCGTAGATGATGTCAAACTCAGCCTGCTTGAAAGGTGGAGCCATCTTGTTCTTGACTACCTTAACGCGGGTACGGTTACCAACAGATTCTTGGCCATCCTTGAGGGTTTCAATACGACGGATATCTAAACGAACTGATGCGTAGAACTTCAGCGCCTTACCACCAGTTGTGGTCTCAGGAGAGCCGAAGAAGACACCGATCTTGTCACGCAGCTGGTTAATAAAGATCGCTGTTGTCTTTGATTGGTGAAGTGCACCGGTAATCTTACGAAGAGCTTGTGACATCAAACGAGCTTGTAGACCCATATGTGAGTCACCCATCTCGCCTTCGATTTCTGCACGAGGAACAAGCGCTGCAACTGAGTCAACTACAACTAAATCAAGTGCACCTGAACGTACAAGCATGTCCATGATCTCTAGCGCTTGCTCACCTGTGTCAGGTTGTGAGACAAGTAGCGCATCAATATCTACACCAAGCTTCTTTGCATACTCTGAATCAAATGCATGCTCTGCATCGATGAATGCGCAGATTCCGCCAGCCTTTTGAGCATTTGCGATTGCGTGCAAGGTAAGGGTTGTCTTACCTGAAGACTCTGGTCCGTAAATTTCAACAACTCGACCTCGTGGGAGTCCGCCAATACCTAGTGCGATATCGAGTGCGATTGAACCAGTTGGGATAACTTCGATAACTGCGTTCTGTCGCTCTGACATCTTCATTACTGAGCCTTTACCAAATTGACGTTCGATCTGGGCTAGGGCTGTGTCCAACGCTTTTTGGCGTTCGCTGTTGGCTTTGTCTTGTGCTGCATCATTAGCTTTATTACTTTTTTCAGTAGCCACGTACATTCCTTTCGATAGAACGTCCTGCGAAATGCAGTTCGTTTGGTGTGCGGCCCAGAAGGTACGGAGACCCAACGACGGTCTGCAGAACCCCCACAACGAGTGTGGAGAAGCGCTACAGGCGGAGGTTGGAACCGCTCTGGTTGTACGGTAATAGTTTATCCGAACATCTGTTCGAAAGGTATCAGGCGCTACTGACAAGAAATACGCGTGTCGTCCAGCCATACTGGGGCGGTGTTGATCCTGCTGCCCCCTTCTGAGAAGAAATCCCCCACCCCTGGGCCAGCGATTGAGCTCTATACGGGTGTCCTTTACGCCGCCTTGGGATGGAGCACCCTGACCAAGGCGCAGCAAAAGCTAGCTCAGGCATCGATCGTGATCATTTCAGCAAAGTACGGAGCTGTAAGACCCTTGGATTTAATCGAGCCGTACAAGGAAAAAATCGTTAATAAGGAGATGGCGCCGAAGGTTGCTACGGTTCTAGATGCAATCAAAAGCGAATTAATCATCGACTGTCGCTCTTCGACCTATCAAACGGTATGGCAATCCCCCACACAAAAAACAGTCGAAATTAAAGTTTTCACAATCGTTAATGGAGAAAAGAAGGTGATCACCCACATGTCCAAAAAGAGTCGTGGTGAAGTCACGCGACATATTCTTCAAAATGGGCAGAAGATCGGTACGCCTGAGCAGTTGCAGGCAATTGTTAAAGAGAAATTTGAATGCGAGTTAATCGAAGCAACAAATAAAGAGCCATGGGTGCTAGAGGTGTTTTGCTAAGGCGAAGCTATGATGCAATAAGAGCTGTCTTCTTTATCAGCTCAACGGTCAATGTTGGATAGTTCCACATAATCACATGTGGGCAGTTATCGACAATAATCCATCGTGAATGTGCAGGAGCAACACTTTTTTCTTGCGCAATCTCCTCTGGCAAGGTCAGATCGTTATCACCAAAAACTACTGAAAGCTTTACCTTCTCGGGTACAGCTGAATCAAATCTGCGGCCATTTGCTCCATGCCACATCGGCATGTATCCCTTTGAACGCGCCATCGCTATTACTGAATCGCGACATGACTCAAAACTTAATTCACGCCACAAATGTGTGATCTTCTTATAACCAATAGCTTTTAGCGCCGGAATTCGATACGCCGTTTTCATGAAGTACTGTGAAATCTTCGCAAGTATTCGTGCATCAAGACTTGGAGGAAGCTTTCGTGGTGGTTGTTGATGCCATAAGCCAGCTGGAGCTAACGCTGTAACACTCAAAACATTATCGGGAGCAACCGCTGCCATTTCTAGTGAAATCCACCCACCCAATGAATTGCCGGCCACATGCATCTTCTCTACCTTTATTTCAGAAACCATGTAATCAACTATCGCTTGAGCTAAAGAACGTGGGTCCATTTCTTCATCTTTATGCAATGGAGCATCACCATGTCCTGGAAGGTCGATCGCATAAACGGTAAAGCTTTCTAATAATTGTGGCACAAGGCTCTTCCAGATACTTCCTGCAGAACCCAATCCATGCACAAGAACTAGTGCAGGGTTGTTGGGGTCTTGGGTGTACCTGTGAGAGCCAATTGGCATTTTAGTATTTGTACTTTTCTGTCTCTGTCGGATGAGCCTTGCAAACCGCTTTCCAAATAACATCAGGCTCATACCCTGCAGCTAACGCCTCATTAACGCTCTTGCTTTCAAGATCCGAAAGAGCGATATCTGATGAAAAGGATGCCGCCCAGGAATCACCAAATGACAAGGTGATGCGTTCGCGTAGATCAGAGATTCGCAATGCCAGCAATGCCTTCTGCTTGAGAGCGAGATTGTTCGGGAGTTAGAGGATGTAACGCCTGTCCCAATAACCAACGAAGCGCAAGCGCACCCTTAGCTTCGCCCAATAGATGGTTCATTGCAATAGCAAATGCTTTCCACAGTTGATCATCGTGGCGAGTCAATGCAACTGATAGTTGTTCGGGATCTTGTCTGCGCATTGCTGCGAGCGCTGAATCTGAAGAGACTGCAATCGAGATCTGTTCGAGGGCCGATAATGCATCAGGAGCGTTCTGTGCAATTTCTACTAATCGAGCAAGCTCGGATTCGCACAGTGCGCGGATAACACTTTCCTTGTCACGGTAATGGTTGTACAAGGTTGCACGGGAAACTTCAGATTCATCTGCGATCTCAATCATCGACATTTTTTTCAGACCAGTAGTTGCTATCAACCCTTTAGTAGCTTCAAGGATTGCGTTTTGTGTACGGCGGTGAGTTGCTACTTGTGGCGCGTACTTGTTAAGCGGCATCGACAACAGTGAGAGTGACGCCCTCACGGCTCTTGAGCTCTGAAGCGACCTGAGAGAAAACACCTGAAAGGGTTAGACCTAGCGCTGTGCAGATTGCGTTAAGAAGCTCTGAAGATGCCTCTTTTTGACCACGCTCAACTTCAGACAAGTACCCCAATGAGACACGGGCATCGCGGGCAACGTCGCGCAAGGTGCGACCTTGAGATGTGCGAGCAGCGCGGAGGGTCTGACCAACAGCTTCACGAACTAGAACCATTGTCATTTCCTCCTATCCCTGTAAAAGTATCGATGTAATCTTTAACTGCGATGTCTAAGAATACGCGCAAAGGTAGCGATTGCGCTCGATGTAGCAGCGTTTCGCACAGATTCACGCTCGCCTGACAATGAAAGTTCAATGGTCTGGCTTATTGGGCCTTCGATCGCAACCCATACCGCACCCACAGGATGCCCATCTAATGGGTTGGGTCCTGCCACCCCGGTTGTTCCAATTGCCCATGTTGTTCCAAAGGATTTAATCGCACCCTTGGCCATTGCAACAGCAACCTCTTCGCTGATGACTGTGTACTTCTCGATTAACTCAGGATCGATTCCTAAATGAGAGACCTTGATCTCATCGCGGTATGCGGTTACTCCACCAACAAAAACATCTGATGCACCTGAAATTGTAACTATGGCTGAACTTACAGCTCCCGCAGTTAGTGACTCTGCCGTGCTGATGGTTTCTCCGCGTTGGCGCAGGTGCTCAACGATCTCGGCTGCAAAACCGACAATCTCATTTGATAGCGCCATCAGAGAGCTCTCTTCTACTTCATCTTGGAAGTACGGGCAGAGTTTACATAGTAAACACCTGTAAAGATAGTGAGCGCAATCGCTATGTACATGAAGCCATCACGGAACCAATACAGACTCTCATCTAAAGGCAGAACATAAAATCCGACTCCAAAGCCTTGCATCATGGCCTTGATCTTGCCACCACGATTAGCAGGAATAACTCCACGCTTAATGACAGCTAACCTAAAGATCGTAATACCAATCTCGCGACTCAAAACTACGATCGTCATCCACCATGGCATTCTTCCCAGAATGGACAAGGAGACCATCGCTGTACCGATCATGAACTTGTCGGCAACAGGATCTAGAAATTTTCCAAACTCAGTAATGGTGCCACGGCTGCGAGCGAGCTTGCCATCTAAAACATCTGACATACCCAATGCAAAAAATACACACCATGAAATGTATTGCCAGGTTGTGTCATCTCCTCCGTTTTTAAAGAGGGTGTAAGCGCCAACTGGTACAAAAAGCAATCTCATCACAGTGATGAAATTAGGTGTTATGAAGGCTGGCAACTTCATAGTGGCTTTGCCACCAAATCTGCACCCATTGAATCAATAACAACCGCATCAACATACTGGCCAACTTTGAAATCGGTGCCAATAAAGGTTGTAGTGCCATCTACCTCTGGTCCTTGGTGAGCTGCCCGACCTTCTTGTAGATCGGCATCCTCGATCAATACCCGCACATTTTCACCGATTCGCGCCTGGGCACGAAGTGAAACCATCTCATCGGCTAAAGATGACAATGTCTCTACTCGTTGTGCGATTACTTCGGCATCTACCTTGTCAGACAAATTGAGCGCTTCGGTGTTGTCCTCATCTGAATACCCAAAAACTCCAACAGCATCTAACTTGGCCTGCGTAATGAAGTTTGCTAAATCATCAAAATCTTCCTCGGTCTCACCTGGAAATCCAACAATGAAGTTAGAACGGATTCCAGCTTCAGGCGATAAAGCCCGGATTTGATTGATCAAATGTAAGAACTTTTCAGTATCACCAAAGCGGCGCATACGGCGCAGGACCGTTGGGCTTGTGTGTTGAAATGAAAGATCAAAGTATGGAGCGGTTTTATCTGTGGCGATCATCGCTTGCAATAAGGTTGGGCGCATCTCAGCTGGCTGAAGATATGACAGTCGCACTCGTTCAACACCTGGCAACCCTGCAATTTCAGGCAAAATCTTCTCCATCAATTGAAGATCGCCTAAATCTTTTCCATATGATGTTGTATTTTCACTAACAAGGAACATCTCTGACACGCCATTTTCGGCAAGCCAACGCGCCTCATTAATGATTTCAGTTGGACGACGAGAGATAAAGGAGCCGCGGAAATATGGGATCGCGCAGAATGAACAACGGCGATCGCAGCCAGATGCAATCTTTAGTGGTGCCCATGGAGCATTTCCTAAACGTTTGCGAGAGAACTCCTCCTCAGCCCGAGCATCGGCACGCTCTGCAGGTGCGATCGGAAGTAAGGCTCGACGATCACGCGGTACGTGGGCCTTGTGTGATTCACCGGCAATAATTGATTGCAAGCGGGCAGAAATATCTTTGTAATCATCAAAACCTAGGATTGCATCTGCTTCTGGCAATGCCTCAGCTAATTCATTGCCGTAACGCTCGGCCATGCAACCAACAGCAACAACAGCCCTGGTTGTTCCATGCCCTTTGAGAGAGTTGGCTTCAAGAAGTGCATCAACTGAGTCCTTTTTCGCTGACTCAATAAAACCACAGGTGTTTACAAGGGCGACCTCTGCTGATTCAACATCATCAACCAGGGTCCAACCATCGGCCGCTAATCGGCCAGCAAGCTCTTCGGAATCTACTTCATTACGTGCGCACCCTAAAGTGACTACTGCAACTGTGCGCTTCATTTGCACAATCTTACAGTGCTTCGCGCTTTTAGGAATCTACTCCGTACGACACGCTAACAACTTGGCCGTCTGCACCTAAAGAATCGATCTTTTCGCCATTGACAGATAGATCGACTCCCCCTGCGTTGCCAACCTTGAGGTTTAATTTTTGATCACTTGTGAAAGTTTTGCTAACTCCAGTTGAGATCTGGCCACTAAACAATGTGCGTCCTGTCGCATCAGAGACAAAGAGCCAACTCTTGGCTCGAGTAGCTGTGATGATTACCTCAACACCTTGCCCAGTTGAGATTGTCGCCTCATCAGTTGGGCTAACTTCATCATTTGGAGTGGTCTCTTCTGTTGAAGTGGCCTCTTCTGTTGATTCAGGAGATGGTGATGGGGTTGGGCTCTCCTGAATTATTGCTGGAATATCAGGTGTGGAATCGTTAGAAATAATAATCTGGGCAAGCCCTGCAACAAATAATGAAGCGACGGAGATTGTTGCAAGGGCTTTCCAAGATACTTTGCGTGTTTGACTTGGCTCACGCATCACACTGTTTTCTACCAGCAGCTCCTGCATAGAACGATCAATATGCATTTGTTCATCTTCATAAGCGGTTAAGAAGATTTGCGGATCAACATTTAACTTTGTTGCAATGTTTCTGATGTGTCCTCGCGCATAGGTATCGCCGCCACATTGAGAAAAATTGTTGGCTTCCATTTCGCGAAGCAAAGGTCCGCGGATATTTGTGGCTGCAGAAAGATCATCGATGCTAAGGCCAGCATCCTTACGCGCCTTAGAGATCATTGATCCAAGTGACATGAAACTTCCTCAGTGCAGCAAATGGGTGAGCCTCAAGTGTAAGTCGTTGATGGTCAGGGTGACTAGTGAGAAGTGTGATGAGAGGGGGTGAATCTCACCCCACCCGCGCTTAATTCATCGGCTGTTAATAGTCGCGCAGCGTGGCAAGCACTGAATCAAGTTCATCAGGCTTAACCAAAACTGTACGTGCCTTCGAGCCTTCAGATGGGCCAACGATTCCTCGTGACTCCATGAGATCCATTAGACGACCCGCCTTTGCAAAACCAACACGTAACTTTCTTTGCAACATCGATGTTGATCCAAATTGTGTTCCGACAACAAGCTCTACCGCCTGACACAAGATATCAAGATCATCACCGATCTCTTTATCGACCATCTTCATTTGATTGACCGGTGCCGTGACATCATCGCGATAGCGTGGCTTTAACTGCTTCTTAACGTGAGTTGTTACAGCTTCAATTTCTCGCTCAGAGACATATGCGCCTTGAATTCTAATTGCACGGCTAGCGCCCATTGGAATGAAGAGACCATCGCCTTGTCCAACAAGCTTTTCTGCACCAGGACTATCAAGGATCACTCGGCTATCTGCAAGTGAGCTTGTGGCAAAGGAAAGGCGCGACGGCACATTTGCTTTAATCAAGCCAGTTACAACATCTACAGATGGTCGCTGAGTAGCAAGTACTAAGTGAATTCCTGCAGAACGTGCTAATTGGGTAATTCTTACAACAGACTCTTCTACCTCTTTTGCTGCAACCATCATCAGATCTGCTAGCTCATCGATGATTACAAGTAGATATGGGTACGGCTCAACTGTTCTGTCGCTACCTTCAGGAACAGAAACCTTTCCTGCACGTACCGCTTTGTTGAAATCATCGATGTGTCTAAAGCCAAATGTTGATAGATCCTCGTAACGAAGATCCATTTCACGTACAACCCAGGTAAGTGCATCAGCGGCTTTCTTAGGGTTGGTAATAATCGGAGTAATCAGATGCGGAATGCCTTCGTAGGCGGTTAGCTCTACCCGCTTTGGATCAATGAGTACTAAACGCACATCATCCGGGGTTGAGCGCATCAAAATAGATGTGATCATTGAATTGATCATCGAAGACTTTCCAGCACCCGTGGCTCCTGCAACCAAAAGGTGAGGCATCTTGGCTAGGTTTGCACAGACAAAGTTGCCTTCAACATCCTTTCCTAGCGCAACCAACATGGGGTGTAAATCTTGACCTGCAACAGTTGAGCGCAAAACATCGCCTAATGCCACGATCTCACGATCGGTATTAGGGATCTCAATTCCAACCGCTGATTTTCCAGGGATCGGAGAAAGGATGCGAACATCACTACTTGCAACCGCATAAGAGATATTTTTTGCAAGAGCTGTGATTCGCTCAACCTTTACCGCGTTGCCAAGTTCAACTTCATAGCGCGTGACCGTTGGTCCGCGCATAAAACCGGTGACCTTGGCATCGATTTCAAACTGTAAAAATACTTCTGTCAGCGCTGCTACAACTAGATCATTTGCCTTGCTCTTGGCCTTTGCTGCAGGTCCAGCCCGCAAAATATCTGGTGCTGGCAGTTCATACTTAACATCTGCCGTTAAGAGCAGCTGTTCGGGGCGCTTTACAGCAACGGTGTTCTCGCTGTTCGAGGTAACAGGGGGCAAGGTTTCCTCGACAGGAAACTCTTCATCAAAGCTCTCTTCATCTAGCTCATCATCATCCTCGTCCATGGATGTATTCCAAGCAGCAACTACTGGAGATTCAAATGGTGGTGTGTCGGTGACTTCAAAATCCTCGACCAACTTTTCGGTGCGTTCAGGACGCTTTGACCACAACCACCCACTGGCTGAGGCAATTCTGGTAAAAACCTCATTTACTGGTGTTGCTGTGATTACTAAGATGCCAAAGATAAAAATAATTAGCAGGACTGGATAGGTTAAAACAGAGGTCATCAAAGAAACCAAAGGTGTTGAAACCCCATAACCAAGCCAACCTCCGCCATCACGCATAGCGGTAGCACCAGTGCCCACTGAGCCGTTGAGCAGATGCGCCAACCCTGTTGATGAAACCAAAAGCGCAAAAGTTCCGACAATAATTCTGCCTGTTGCCTTTGAATCTTCAGGGACTCTAAACAATCTAATTGCAAAGTAGATAAGAACTACCGGTGCAAAAAATCCGATTTGGCCTACTCCGCCATATATAACTGAGTACACCGCGCGACCAACTAAGTTGTCAGAGTGAAACCAGGTACCTGCGGTGGCAATGAGGGCCAAGATCAAGATAAGAAATGCGATGCCATCGCGTTGATGCGCCGGATCTAGATCGCGAGCTCCTCGCGCAAGAAAACGAACACTACTTCCTAAAGATTTTGCTATTAAACGCCAAAGAGATGAAAGTGCACGACCGAGAGCGCCGCCTACAGCTCCGGTCTTACTTTTCGCCTTTTTTCTTTTAGCCACACGCCCGATCGTAAAGGGTAGGCAATTTGTTACCTACTAGGCGCGCCGTTCTTTAAACTTCAATAACGACAGGGACAATCATCGGCTTTCGGCGATGTTCTCCCCCAACCCAGCCGCCAATAGTTTTTCTAACTATCTGAGAAAGTTGGTGCGTACCGTTGTTTCCATCAGCAACTGCTATCGCCAAAGCCTTTTCAATTCGCATTTTGACCTCATCAAACATCGCTGCATCTTCATTAAATCCACGAGCATGAATGTCAGGGCCTGCAACAACTTTACCGCTCTGGGAGTCGATGACTACTACGCAAGAGATGAAACCTTCTTCTCCAAGGATTCGACGATCTTTCAAAGAGCTCTCTGTTATGTCACCGATACTTTGGCCATCAACAAATACAAAACCAACTGGGATTGCTCCAACAACTTCAGCCTCGTGATCGATTAAATCGATGACAACTCCATTATCGACAATAAAGGTGCTTGCCCTAGGAACTCCAGATTGAATTGCCAACTCGGCGTTAGCCTTTAAGTGGCGCCACTCGCCATGAATGGGCATGACAAACTTGGGCTTAACAATGTTGTAGCAGTACAACAGTTCTCCGGCGGCGGCATGGCCAGAAACATGCACCATCGCATTGGCCTTGTGCACTACCTTTGCACCAAAACGAGTTAACTCGTTAATAACTCGAAATACCGAGTTTTCATTTCCTGGAATCAAGGAAGAAGCCAAGATGACTGTGTCTCCCTCGCCTACGCGAATCTGATGATCACCGTTAGCCATACGTGAAAGCGCTGCCATTGGTTCACCTTGTGAGCCTGTACAAATCAAAACAACGTTGTCATCGTATTGATCAAGATCCTTTGCATCGATTACAAGATCTGCAGGAACGTGCAGGTAACCCATATCTTCTGCAATTTTCATATTACGAACCATTGAACGACCGATGAATACAACTTTGCGACCATGCTGGTGTGCAATATCAATTACTTGCTGTACACGGTGCACATGAGAAGAAAAAGATGCAACGATGACGCGACGACGAGTTGATGAGATCACTCGATTCAATGCAGGCATGATCTCTCGCTCAGAAGGGGTGAATCCAGGTATATCCGCATTAGTTGAATCAACCATAAACAGATCCACGCCTTGTTCGCCCAAACGTGCAAAGGTTCTTAAATCTGTGATGCGGCCATCCAGCGGCAATTGATCCATCTTGAAATCACCTGTTGCCAATACTCGACCTGCATCGGTATTGATGACAACGGCCAGTGCATCTGGAATTGAGTGATTAACTGCGACAAATTCAAGGGTAAATGGACCGATATCTTCCGTCCCACCTTCACGAACCTCGCGGGTGAGTGGCGAAATTCTGTGCTCTTTGAGCTTTGCGGTAATCAACGCAAGAGTGAGTGCAGATCCATAGATTGCAATATCCCCACGTTCACGCAAAAGGTATGGAACGGCGCCAATGTGGTCTTCGTGACCATGAGTTAGGAAGATTCCAACTACATCATGCAGACGATCTCGGATGTATGAAAAATCAGGCAAAATCAGGTCGATGCCGGGTTGATTTTCTTCGGGGAATAAAACTCCACAATCGACAATAAGTAATTTAGATTTATATTCAAAGACCGTCATATTGCGGCCAATTTCAGTTAATCCACCGAGAGCAACAATTCGCAATCCGCCATCAACTAAGGCAGGTGGTGTGCTGAGGTTTGGGTGAGGATGATTCATTAGTTAACTGCGACGCCGCCAGCGCGCAGATCTTCACGCAATTGCGCGATCTGAGCTTCTGTTGCATCGACGAGTGGAAGACGAGTATGGCCACCAGGTAGGCCCATAAGAGTGAGAGCTGCTTTAGTCAGAATCGCACCTTGCGTGCGGAATGTACCTGTGTAAACAGGAAGAAGCTTTTGGTGAATCTCTAGAGCGCGAGCTGAGTTGCCTGCAAACCATGAATCAAGCAGCTCACGTAGATCTTTTCCTACAGTGTGACCACAAACAGAGACAAAGCCAACTGCACCAACTGAAAGCAATGGAAGGTTGAGAATGTCATCACCTGAGTAAACAGGAATGCCGCATCGCTTAATTACCCAAGAGGTTGAAGCGACATCTCCCTTTGCATCCTTAAGTGCGACAATCTTTGGATGCTCTGAAAGGCGAACAATTGTGTCTGGTTCAATTGGTACACCGGTGCGTCCTGGAATGTCATAAATCATCACAGGAAGATCTGTTGCATCTGCAACTGCGCGGAAGTGAGCTTCGATTCCGGCTTGTGGTGGCTTGTTGTAATACGGAGTGACAACTAGCAACCCATCAGCTCCTGCGTTTTCAGTTCGCTTGGCTTGATTAATTGAGTACTCAGTTTCATTATCGCCTGCGCCAGATAGCACGATGATCTTTGAACCAACGGTGTTGCGAACAACTCTAATGATCTCCTCTTTTTCGGAGGATTTAGTTGTTGGCGCTTCACCAGTTGTTCCATTAACAACAATGCCATCATGGCCAGTTGCAACTAAATGCGCTGCAAGAGTTTCGATTCCGGCCCAATCAATCGCCCCATCTTTTGTGAAGGGGGTAACCATTGCCGTCAGAAGACGTCCAAATGGAGCAGCCGTTGTCATAACCCGAACTCTACCCGTATTAAGGGGCGACTCGTCCAGACTTTTCAAAGGCTCCGTAGGTAAGCGGCATTAATTTCGCAAATTCCGCCTCCATTTTCTCGGCAACCATCTCAATTTCACGTTGTGGGTAGCTTGGAAAGTGGGAGCCATCGCGGGCTGTACGCAGTGATAAGAAGTTCATTAATGCACGGGCGTTCATAGTCACATACATTGATGAATAGGTTGCTACAGGCAACACTGCACGGGCAACCTCACGTGCAACTCCCGCCTCAAGCATCTTCACATAGCTCTCGTATGCAACTACATACGCCGCCTTCATAGAATCAACAGTTACATCAAACTGCTCTTTGGTTCCATCAACAAATGTGTATGCACCTGTCTTGCCTATTTGAACTAATTTGCGTTCAGCAGATGGGATGTAAAAAACTGGCTTTAATTCACGGTAGCGTCCGCTTTCTTCATTGTAAGAAGCGATGCGGTGGCGCATAAATTCGCGGAAAACAAATATCGGTGCAGAGATGAAAAATGTCATCGATGTGTGCTCAAAAGGTGAGCCATGACGTTCGCGAGCTAAGTAGTTAATCAATCCTGCTGAGCGAGCTGGATCTTCACCAATCTCATCCATTGATTGCTCTCCAGCGGTAGATACACGAGCAGCCCAAATAACATCGGCATCGCTTGCGCTGGATTTAACTAATTCAACTGTTACATCATCGCGGTAAATAATCTCTTCACTCATGGTCGCACCCTATCTTTGCGCCCCTATCGGCTCTCGGATTTATACGGCACAATAGGCGCGTGTCCAAGGTTGCCTCCACCACTTTCAGGGATTCCATGAGCGTTTCCCTCACAGTGGGTGCTTATGGGGTGGCTTTTGGGGCAGCTGCGGTAGCTAATGGTTTTACCGTCCTTCAAAGTTGTTTGCTCTCGCTGCTGACATTTTCAGGGGCCTCGCAATTTGCAGTCATCGGTGTCATAGGCGCCGGCGGATCTGCGATTAGTGCGATTGCAACAGCATCACTTTTGGGAGTTCGAAACGCTCTATACGGAGTG
>JBFYOY010000040.1:0-2971 GCA_041303575.1 Actinomycetes bacterium | reverse complement strand
CCATACGTTCGCACATTGTTGCAAGTTGTGGTGCAACCTCTTTATTGCGATCGCTACCAAAGCGAACCTCAAGAACTTCCTTGCTTGAGTACTCCTTGATCAATCCTGAAGGAGATCCCTCAGCCATGATTGAACCCTTGTCCATAACAACAAGGCGATCACACAGTTGTTCTGCTTCATCCATAAAGTGGGTTGTTAAAACAAGGGTTACACCCTGTTCTTTCAAACGGAACAAGCGATCCCACAAAATATGACGAGCTTGTGGATCTAAACCAGTTGTTGGCTCATCTAGAAGCAAGATATCTGGTTCACTGACAAGTCCACGGGCAATTGTTAAACGGCGCTTCATTCCGCCGCTGAGCGCTTCAACTTTTACATCACGCTTTTCTTCAAGCTGAGCAAACTCAAGCAGCTCTTCAATCTTGTTTTTAATAAACTTCTTTGAAAGACCAAAGTAGCGACCGTAGATAAACAAGTTTTCTGAAACAGTGAGTTCGTTATCAAGATTGTCTTGTTGTGGGACAACTCCTAGGTGAGCACGCACAAGTGGGCCGTACTGCTCTGGATCTTTACCTAAGATCTCAACGGTGCCAGAGGTACGGGTTGATGTGGCGGCCAGAATTCGCATAGTTGTGGATTTACCTGCGCCGTTGGGACCTAGTAATCCGAAGGACTCACCCTTAGCCACATCGAAGTCGATGCCGTTTACAGCGGTGAAATCCCCGAAAACCTTGGTTAAACCACGTACAGAAATGAGTGGATTAGACATCTTTCTATTCTACCTGAGTATTGTTATGCCACGTGCGATTCATAAATGAACCTACCCACGACCTCACCTATGACGATGTTTTCATGGTGCCAAGCCGTTCCGAACTTTCATCTCGAATGGATGTTGATCTTTCAGCGATAGATGGAACCGGAACAACAATTCCGCTAGTTGTCGCAAACATGACAGCTATTGCAGGCCGACGAATGGCAGAGACCATGGCACGTCGTGGCGGTTTAACAGTTATTCCGCAAGATATTCCACATGGCGTTGTTGATGATGTCATCAAATGGGTGAAGCAACGCCACCCATTCTTTGATACTCCAATCACTCTGTCACCACAATCAACTGTTGCAGATGCAATCAGCTTGTTACACAAGCGTGCACATGGCGCGGTTGTTGTAGTTGAAAATGGAAAGCCAGTCGGAATCATCACCGAAGAGGATTGCAAGAGCGTAGATCGCTTCACACAACTTGGTCAGGTTATGAGCAAGAACCTAACAACAATGCCTGATTCATTAGGTGCTCGCGAAGCTTTTGATTTCTTGAATCAAAATCGCCTTAAGTTAGCGCCTGTTGTTTCAAGCAACGGTGATTTGGCTGGAATCATGACCCGTATCGGTGCACTTCGTGGAACTTTGTACTCACCGGCTTTAGATAACAAAGGTCGCTTGCGTATTGCAGCTGCGGTTGGAATCAATGGAGATGTTGCGGCAAAAGCAGCAGCGCTCATTGGATCCGGTGCAGATGTTTTAGTTGTAGATACAGCTCATGGTCACCAAAAGAAGATGCTTGAAGCCTTAGCTGCTATTCGTTCAATTAATCCAAATGTTCCGATTGTTGCTGGAAATGTTGTTACGGCGCAGGGTGCACATGATCTAGTTGAAGCCGGAGCCAACATCATCAAGGTTGGCGTTGGTCCAGGAGCGATGTGTACAACCCGTATGCAAACAGGTGTAGGACGCCCACAATTTTCCGCAGTTCTTGAGTGTGCAACAGAGGCAAAGAAGCTGGGCGCACATGTGTGGGCAGATGGAGGAGTACGTCATCCTCGCGATGTTGCGCTGGCGTTAGCTGCAGGTGCTTCGCAGGTGATGATTGGTTCTTGGTTTGCAGGTACCTATGAATCTCCTGGGGATCTACAAAGTGATGCAAATGGTCGCCTTTATAAAGAATCCTTTGGAATGGCATCGGCGCGCGCAGTTGCTGCACGAACATCTAAGGAAGATGCATTTGATCGCGCTCGCAAGGCGCTCTTTGAAGAAGGTATCTCTACTTCACGCATGTTCTTAAATCCGGCGCGACCAGGAGTTGAAGATCTACTGGATGAAATCATTGCTGGAGTTCGTTCCTCATTTACATATGCAGGTGCGCAGAACATCAATGAGTTTGCAGAGAGAGCAACAGTTGGCATTCAATCTTCAGCAGGATACGCTGAAGGTCGTCCTCTACATTCTTCTTGGAGCAATTAAATAATTATGGAAAAACCAACAATCATCCTTGCAACAAGCAATGGCGTTGGAATGGGCCACTTGGCCCGCGCAAGCGCGTTAGCGGTTTCCCTAAAAGAGATCGCAAATCCAATTATTGTTTCAATGGCTGGAGGAATTGCAGAGATTCCTGGCTTTATGGATATTCGATGTGAATACATTCCGGGCAAAGATCGTATGTGGATGAGCCGTGAAAAGTGGGATATCTATCTGCGTGATCGTTTGCTAGCACTTGTCGAAGAGACAAATGCAAAGGTACTTACCTTTGATGGCGTGGTTCCTTACCCAGGTGTAATCGCAGCTAAGAATGCAAACCCTGATCTGAAACTTGTGTGGGTTCGTCGCGGTCTGTGGCAAAAGAAGCCACAGCGCTTTGTTTTAGGTCTGCAATCAGCGATGATGGACATGATTATTGAGCCTGGCGATGTTGCTCGTGCTTATGATTTTGGTCCAACGGCAACACGTGATGATGCGGTTTTAACCTCACCGGTTTCACTTTTCCGTAAGCAGGATGCGATGACACGTGAAGATGCTCGTAAGGCACTTGGTTTAGATCTGAACCGTCCAACTGTTCTTGTGCAACTGGGTACCGGTGATAGCGATGTCAATGAAAAGATGACCGCAGCGCTTTCAGGTTTGTTGGGTTGGAAAGATCTTCAGGTTATTTTGACTAAGGCACCCGTAGATAAAGATGGAAAATCTTTAGCTCCAGAAG
>JBFYOY010000039.1:0-8125 GCA_041303575.1 Actinomycetes bacterium | reverse complement strand
CCCGTCGAGCACGTATCGCCCTAGGTTCAGGCCGCAAAGTTTCAGATGTAAATAACCTGGTAGATCGTTTCTCTGCTGCTCAAAAGATGATGAAGCAGGTCCGCAATGGTGGAATGCCAGCGGGGATGCCACCTGGCATGGGAATGCCCGCCCTTCCCAAGGTAAATGCGCCTGTAAATAAGAAGAAGAAGTCCAAATCAGGCAATCCAGCCAAGCGTGCTCAAGAAGAGAGCCTGTAAAGCGCCGATTTCGCATCTGGGGTCGGAAATGGCAGAATTGGGCACCTGTTGACGGGGCCCTCTACCCCCAGCAACATCCACAATTCGATAGTCATATGAATTGATCGCGCACCCCGCTGCGGTCAAAACGCATGGCACACATTTACAGGAGTACAACTTTCTTGGCTACAAAAATTCGTTTAATGCGCATGGGCAAAATCCGCACACCATTTTTCCGCGTTGTAGTTACAGACTCACGCAAGGCACGTAATGGTCTATCAATTGAAGAGATTGGTCGCTACGTACCAGGACAAGAGCCATCACTTATCGAGATCAACTCAGAGCGTGCTCTGTACTGGCTCGGCGTTGGTGCACAACCATCTGAAGCTGTAGAGGCTTTGCTAAAGGTGACTGGCGATTGGCAGAAGCACAAGGGACTTCCAGGAACTGAAGGAACTCTTAAGGTTGCAGCTCCAAAGCCAGGAAAGGTTGTTGCTTACGAAGCAGCGATGAAGGCAGCGGCTGCAGAACCTGCAGAGGGTGCAACAACATTGAAGAAGAAGGCACAGGAGAAGCTTGCAGCTAAGGCGAATCCTGTTGCGGAAGCGCCAGTTGTTGAAGCATCTGAGCCAGTAGCAGAGGCTGTTGTTGAAACTCCAGAAGTTGTATCTGAAGTCGTTGAAACTCCAGCTGAAGAAGCGGCTGCAGAGTAATAATGATGGATGAAGCCCTAGAACATTTGGTCAAGGGAATCGTCGATAACCCTGATGATGTTGTTGTCGCTGAAAAGAGCGGACGTCGCGGGACAACTTTAGAGGTTCGAGTTAACCCTGAAGATATCGGCAAGGTCATTGGTCGTAATGGTCGCACCGCAAAGGCTCTTCGTACAGTTGTAAGTGCGCTCGCAGGACGTACAGTCCGCGTCGATCTCATCGAGACCGACGAAGTTCGCTAACAATGCGTTTGCTCGTGGGGCGAATTGGTCGCGCTCACGGAATTCTTGGTGAGGCGACGATAGAGGTTCGTACAGATGAACCTGATCGTCGCTTTGCCATTGGTGCAACAGTTCAAACAGATTCCTTTGGAGATTTAAAGATCATTTCTGGCCGCGTCCATAATGGAATCTTGTTGTTGGGCTTTGATGGAATCACTGATCGCAACGGCATAGAAAAACTGCGAAATACCTTGTTGTACGCAGATGTTGATATCAATGAAGTCAGCGAAGATGAGGATGAGTATCACGTTCTTCAACTGATTGGCTGCCAAGCTGTTCTGGAAAATGGAGATGTAATTGGCGAAGTCAGTGATGTCATTAATCTGCCAGGCCAAGATTTACTGGCAATTAAGACACCTAGCGGGGAACAGTTGATTCCATTTGTTCATCAGCTAGTTCCAACTGTAGATATCGCGAATAAGAAGGTTGTTGTTATTCCTCCGGCAATTACAGGGGTCATGGAATGAAAATCGATGCGGTAACAATCTTTCCTGATTACTTTGTGCCTTTGAAACTATCTCTACTTGGAAAAGCACAGGAGCAGGGATTGGTTGAGTTTGGAATTCATGATCTGCGCTCATTTTCAACTGATAATCACAACACAGTTGATGACACTCCCTATGGTGGAGGCGCCGGAATGGTGATGCTGCCGGAGGTCTGGGGAAAAGCACTTGATCCATTGATGACACCTGAAACAGATCTGATTATTTTGACCCCAGCAGGTAAGAGATTTGATCAACCAATGGCTGCACATTTTTCACATTCAAAGCATCTTGTATTTGCATGTGGCCGTTATGAAGGTATCGATGATCGTGTACGTCAACACTATGAAAACAAGAGTTATCGTGTTCACGAAGTCTCAATCGGTGATTATGTTTTAGGTGGTGGCGAAGTCGCATCTCTAGTGATGATTGAAGCAATAACCCGTTTAATTCCAGGAGTATTAGGTAATCCTGAATCCTTGGTTGAAGAGTCACATAATGAAGAGGGTTACCTCGAGTACCCCAACTTCACTAAACCATCTGTCTGGAGAGATCTTGAAGTTCCCGCGGTGCTGCTCAGCGGAAATCACGGTGAGATCGCAAAGTGGCGCGCAGCTCAAGCCGCAGAGCGCGCAAAGAAGAATCTCTAACCATCAAGTAGAGTTGCCCTATGTGCAGATTGCTAGCTTTTACATCACTTGAACGTAAGAGTTTCTATGATGTTGTGGGCTCAGATTTTGATAAATTTGTTGCACTCTCTGCCGAACATAAAGATGGCTGGGGCATCGGCTACGAAGGTGAAGTCATTAAGGACATCAAGTCAGCTCAAGAGAGCGAGCTTTTGACGCAAACGGGCCAGAGCTTAGAAACCAGTGGAGCGTTATTTCACTTACGCCTTGCCTCAAAAGGAATCGTCGTAAATATAGATAACAACCATCCATTTATTCATGGAACCACTACCTTCATGCACAATGGAACGATTCGCCCATCTGATACAGCTGAACAATTCATCAGCGAAAAGTACAAAGCATTAGTTACTGGAACAACTGACAGCGAGCGATTCTTTTACGCGCTTTTGTCGCAGATTGATGAACTTGGACTTGTAGAAGGTGCGAGAAAAACCGTTAACTTGATCCGCGCAATTGCAGATTACTCAGCCCTAAACATCATGGTTCAAACACCTGATACCTTGATCGCAATTTGCGAGTTTAATGAGAAGAACAAGAGCGAGTGGAGCGGGCCAGATCATTACGAACTGCGCTTTACACAGCGCGGTGAGGATTTCCTGATCGCCTCTACCGGTTGGGGAAATTCAGATTGGCAGCATCTAGATAACCATCAGATGCTGGTAGTTAATCGATCGACTCTTGAATACTCAATCTCTTCGCTATGACCCGTACCTATACAGTCGAAACTTACGGCTGCCAGATGAATGTCCACGACTCCGAGCGCATTTCAGGGTTACTGGATGAGGCGGGCTTTATTCCTGTAACACAGGGGGAGCAAGCAGATATCGTTGTATTTAATACATGTGCGGTTCGCGAAAATGCCGATAACAAACTCTATGGAAACCTTAGTTTTCTAGCACCTATCAAGAAGGCTAACCCCAATATGCAGATCGCAGTTGGTGGATGTCTTGCACAAAAAGATCAGGCAACAATTTTAAAGAAAGCACCATACGTCGATGTGGTCTTCGGAACTCACAATGTGGGTTCCTTGCCGGTGCTACTAGAACGTGCTCGAGTTGAAGAAGAGTCCCAAATAGAGATTCTAGAAGCGTTAGAGCATTTCCCATCTACCTTGCCGGCTCGACGTTTGTCAGCTTTTTCATCATGGGTATCGGTCTCAGTTGGATGTAACAACACATGTACCTTCTGCATCGTGCCGGCGCTGCGCGGAATTGAAAAAGATCGCAGCGAAGCAGATATTTTGGCTGAGGTAAAAGCATTGGTTGATCAAGGTGTTATCGAGATTACTTTGCTTGGGCAAAATGTAAATGCCTATGGTGTGGATTTCGGTGATCGTCAGGCCTTTGCAAAACTTTTGCGTAAATGCGGTGAGATTGAAGGCCTGGAGCGGGTTCGTTTCATGTCTCCACATCCACGCGATTTCACCGATGATGTAATTGAAGCGATGGCGCAAACCCCAAATGTAATGCCGCACCTACATATGCCTCTGCAATCAGGTTCCGATCGAATCTTGCAGCAGATGAGACGCTCTTACAGAACAGATAGATACTTAGGAATTTTAGATCGTGTTCGTACCGCGATTCCGCATGCTGCAATTACAACTGACATCATCGTGGGCTTTCCGGGTGAAACGGAAGAGGATTTTCAAGGAACACTTGATCTGTGTACCCAAGCACGTTTCACAGCTGCCTACACATATCAATACTCAAAACGTCCAGGCACACCTGCGGCAACAATGCCAGATCAGGTTACTCCAGAGGTTGTAGGAGAGCGATACACGCGTCTACACAACCACCAGCAGAGTATTTCCTTGTCAGTTAATCAGGAAGCAATCGGAACTACACACAAAGTTTTAGTTGGCGATTATGAAGGTCGCCGAGATGAAGCTCAGGAGCGTTTAACTGGCCGCAGCGAAGACTTTAGATTGGTTCACTTTGATAACAGCTTTGTTGCACGCCCTGGTGATGAAGTTGAAGTTAAGATCATCGAAGCTTCTGCGCATTATTTAATTGGACAGCCCTTATCGGTTCGCCAGACTAGGGGAGCGCAAGCCCATCAAACACGAAGTGAAAACCCGGGACCGGCGGCAACAATGCTAGGAATTCCTACGGTTAAGCGATGAGATTGATTGTGATTTGCGGTGCAACCGCAACTGGCAAGAGTGATTTATCTGTTTCTTTGGCGCAAAAAATAGATGCAGAGATCATCAACGCTGATTCGATGCAGTTGTACAAAGGTATGGATATCGGGACGGCAAAGATAAGTACTGAAGAACAGCAGGGAATCCCGCACCACATGCTGGATTTACTAGAAGTTAATCAGGATGCAAATGTTGCTTGGTATCAAGATAAAGCTCGCTCCGTAATCTCAGATATTCACGCTCGAGGAAAAGATGCGATTATTGTTGGTGGAACTGGTTTGTACATCAAAGCTATTTTAGATGAGCTGAATTTTCCCGACACAGATCCGGTAGTTCGAGCAGAGCTTGAACTTGAGTTTGCAACAAAGGGGATAGCACCTTTATTTGAGCGACTAGAAAAGTTAGATCCAGCAGCAGCTCTTGCAATTGATAAAGCCAACTCGCGCCGAGTTATTCGAGCGCTAGAGGTTATTAAGATTACCGGCAAGCCTTTTACAGCAAACCTTCCACGTGAGGAAAGTTCGCGTTATCCATATGCCAAGCAGTTTGGATTGGTGATGGATCGCGATACCTTGTCTGAGAGAATTTCTCTGCGCGTTGATCGTATGTGGGAGAAGGGATTTGTTCAGGAGGTCGAAAAACTCTTGACCGCCGGAATCATGCAAGGAACAACTGCGCAAAGAGCTCTGGGATATGCACAGGTGATCGCACAGATCGAAGGAAAGGTAACTCAAGAGGAGGCTCAGGAAGAGACCAAGAGAGCCACCAGGCAGTATGCACGTCGCCAAGAAACCTGGTTTTCGCGTGATGAGCGCATTACCTGGATTTCACCAGTACAGAACTCTCTCGAGCGCATCCTCGAATCGATAAACTAATCTCAATGATTGCAACCTATGGCCATGGCACCGAAAACGATTTTGTTCTCGTTTTCGATCCCAATGATGAGCACTCAATAACCACGGCTCAAACCGCAGCGATTTGCGATAGAAAATCAGGTGTTGGTGCCGATGGCTTAATCCGCATGATTAAACGTGATGGCAAATGGTTTATGGATTATCGCAACGCCGATGGCTCACTAGCTGAGATGTGTGGCAATGGAATTCGAGTGATGGCTCGCTATCTTGTAGAGCGCGGACATCAGCCAGAAGGTATTTTTCCTATTAATACGCGTGACGGAGTCAAGCATCTTCGCGTGCCACTAACCGATGACATCTCTGTCAATATGGGTCAGGTAACAGATGAAGGTGAATCAGTTACCGCAGCAACAAATGGTCACATTTGGAATGGATACAACATCAGCGTCGGTAATCCTCACGCCGTTGTATTTGTAGATGATATGACTCAGATTGGCGAGCTCAACGAGGCACCTGTTGTGCGTCCACGCGACTCTTACCCTGAAGGCGTCAATGTTGAGTTTGTAAAAATTACTGAGGGAAATTCAATTCAGATGCGGGTATATGAAAGAGGTTCTGGCGAGACTCGTTCATGTGGCACCGGAACATGTGCTGTGGCGCTAGCTGCAACCTTGCATACAAAGAGCAAGCTACCGGCAACATGGATCATCAATCCACCCGGAGGACGCCTTGAGGTATCTATTGATGGGCACTCAAATGCGACTCTAACTGGCCCTGCAGTTCTCATTAGAGATGTAGATATCTCGGAGTATCTTCTTGGATAAAGATTTTGATGTTGAGTTTGAAAGATTACTCAAGGAGAGCGCTCGAGTAGCAGCTGAGTTTGATGCAAGCGAGGAAGATACCCAGATAGATCAATCTCAGGAATTATCTGAACGTCATGCGCTCCGTCGTGTTCAAGGTTTTTCAACTGAGCTTCAAGATATTTCAGAGGCTGAGTATCGCCAACTTCAGCTTGAACGCGTAGTCCTTGTTGGCGTATGGACTGAAGGCACAATAAAGGATGCAGAAAACTCTTTGGCAGAGCTAAAGGCTTTAGCTGAAACTGCAGGTTCTGAAGTTTTAGAAGGCTTGATTCAGCGTAGAGATAAACCAGATCCAGCGACATATATCGGTTCAGGAAAGGTTACTGAACTTAAACAGGTAGTTGCATCTACTGGTGCTGACACCGTTGTCTGTGATGGTGAGCTTTCCCCTTCACAACTTCGCCAGCTAGAGGATAAGTTAAAGGTCAAAGTAGTAGATCGCACAGCTTTGATTTTAGATATTTTTGCACAACATGCAAAGAGCAAAGAGGGCAAGGCGCAGGTAGAGCTAGCGCAGATTGCATACCTGCTTCCACGTCTGCGTGGTTGGGGAGATTCTTTATCTCGCCAGGTAGGCGGACGCGCAGCAGGTGGTGCTGGTATCGGCGGGCGCGGTCCTGGTGAGACAAAGATCGAAACAGATCGCCGTCGCATCAGAGACAAGATGGCAAAGCTGCGTCGAGAAATCGCCGAGATGAAGGTATCTCGCGATACCAAACGTCAGGAACGTAGGCGTTTTAATATCCCATCAGTTGCAATTGCAGGTTATACAAATGCGGGCAAATCCTCATTGCTCAACAAGTTAACAGATGCGGGTGTTCTGGTAGAAAACGCCCTTTTTGCAACCTTGGATCCAACTGTTCGCAAAACTCAAACAAGTGATGGCCGCATCTACACACTCAGCGACACCGTAGGTTTCGTACGCCACTTACCGCATCAGTTAATTGATGCATTCAAATCAACCCTTGAAGAAGTCTCTGAATCAGATCTGATCGTGCATGTCGTTGATGGTTCGCATCCAGATCCTTTTGAACAGATTAGGGCTGTCCGATTAGTAATCGATGAAATTGGCGGCAAAGATATTCCTGAAATTATTGCCATTAACAAGGTTGATATTGCAGATCCTCATGTGATTATGGAGATCTTGCGAAAAGAGCCCAACAGTTACGCCTTTTCAGTGCGAACAGGTTTTGGAATAGATGGTTTGTTGCATGCGATTGAAAATTCTTTGCCACGACCATCTGTGGAGATCAATGTTGTGATTCCCTATGACAGAGGGGATTTAGTGCATGCGATCCATGAGCGAGGTGAAATCTTCTCTGAGCAGTACATCGCAGAGGGAACCTCAATCCACGCCCGTGTAGATGGCGGCCTGGCGCAGAGAATTGAAAAAGCCCAGGGAATTGAAAAATCCCAGCAATGAGTGGGGAATAACCCCGACACGCCGAGTGTTATAGAGCATGGAAGGCTTGAAGTGCGCCATGATGCGCCCGCAAGCACAAATTGATGAGTTATAAAAGGCGGTGAGAGCAATGGCAACAGATTACGACACACCCAGAAAAACTGATGAGGAACTTCATGAGGAGTCTCTAGAAGAACTCAAGGCCAAGCGGGTTGATGCTCAATCCGGTCAAATCGATGTTGATGAAGCTGAGGCTGCGGAGAACCTTGAACTTCCGGGTGCAGATCTTTCAGGTGAAGAGCTTGCTGTGCGAGTTGTACCAAAGCAGGTAGATGAGTTCACATGCTCACGCTGCTTCTTGGTGCATCACATTACCCAGTTAGCTAAGGGTGAAGGCGCTAAGGCTGTTTGTAAAGAGTGCAACTAATTTTTAAGCGCTTCAACTAATCTCTTAGGATTCTTGCTAGAAATAAGCCAGTA
>JBFYOY010000038.1:0-10375 GCA_041303575.1 Actinomycetes bacterium | reverse complement strand
TATGGAAGCGCGGATTAAAACTGGTCGCACGTATTCACGCCAATCTGGTTCGTTCTGCAACTGGCATTGAAATTCATCCAGGTGCAACCATTGGTCGACGTTTCTTTATTGACCATGGCATGGGTGTTGTAATTGGCATGACAACTGTGATTGGTGATGATGTGATGCTGTATCACGACGTCACCTTGGGTGCTCGTGGCATAGAGCAAGGAAAGCGTCACCCGACTATCGGCAATGATGTGATCATCGGGGCGGGTGCGCGAGTCCTAGGAAATATCACCATCGGAACCGGTTCACGCATCAGCGCAAACGCGGTCATCACAACAGATTTGGCTCCAAAGACCCTGCTAGATAAGGCTGATTTCTTCGTCATTTAAGCCGAATTTAGTTAGCACAGCGTGAGTTAACACAGCCGTAACCTGCATTTGTAACAATGCGGCTTATGTCAGCAGATACAAATAAGCAGCAGGAGTTCGTCCTTCGCACATTAGAAGAGCGCAATATTCGTTTCATTCGTTTGTGGTTCACAGATGTTTTGGGCTTTTTGAAATCAGTTGCGATTGCACCTGCCGAACTTGAAAATGCATTTGCTGAAGGCATCGGCTTTGACGGTTCTGCTATCGAAGGATTTGCTCGAATTACCGAATCAGATATGTTGGCAAAACCAGATCCTGCAACATTTTCAATACTGCCATGGCGCACAGAGGCACCTGGAGCGGCAAGAATGTTTTGCGATATCGCGATGCCAGATGGTTCATCATCGCCAGCAGATCCCCGCAATGTTTTGCGTCGCACCTTAGATAAAGCGGCAAAGATGGGGTACACCTGTTACACCCACCCTGAAATTGAGTTCTTCTTATTTAAGAACCCACCTGAAGCTGGTGTTGCGCCAGTTCCCGTCGATCAAGGCGGCTACTTTGATCACACACCAGCGGCAGTGGGACATGACTTCCGTCGTCAAGCAATTACTTTGCTTGAAGCAATGGGTATCAGCGTTGAGTTCTCACACCACGAAGGTGCACCAGGACAACAAGAAATTGATCTTCGATATGCAGATGCATTAACAACTGCAGACAACATCATGACCTTCCGTCATGTCATTAAAGAGGTTGCTATGGATCAAGGATTCCACGCATCCTTTATGCCAAAACCCTTTACCGATCATCCAGGTAGCGGAATGCACACCCACGTTTCACTATTTAAGGGTGAAGATAATGCTTTCTATGATCCAACAGCAGAGTTCAATCTCTCGACAATTGGACGTAGCTTTATTGCAGGATTGATTAAGCACGCACCTGAAATCACTGCGATTACAAATCAATGGGTCAACTCTTACAAGCGTTTACATGGTGGGGGAGAAGCTCCCGCTTTTGCTAACTGGGGGCAAAGTGATCGTGGCGCGCTAGTACGTGTTCCGATGTACAAGCCAAAGAAGGAGAACTCAACCCGTATTGAGTTCCGTTCTCCAGACACTGCATGTAATCCATACCTTGCATATGCAGTAATGCTTGCTGCAGGACTTAAGGGCGTTGAAGAAAAGTATGTTTTGAGTGATTCAAGTGATGCAGTAGCGCTACCTTCAAATCTCAACGAAGCAATTATTGAGATGGAAAAAAGTGAGTTAGTACGCGAGACCTTAGGCGAGCATGTGTTTGAGTATGTTCTGCGCAACAAGCGCGCAGAGTGGCTTGATTACAGTCGACAAGTAAGCGCATTTGAACTCGATCGTTACTTGCCAGTCCTTTAAGACAGGGGTTACCCTTTACCCATGATCAACAGCAGCCTCCTCCTTAGCTGCCGTGGCGGGGCCAAATAACCGGTCCCCTCGCCGCGGGGTTTGTCGTACCGGTTCACCCATGACAAAACCCGCCCAATAAATCATCAAGGAGCATTACATGAACTTTCCTCAACAAGTACCGTCAAAGATGCCTGTGCATCGTTATGCGCCATTTCATCCGGTAGATCTTGCAGATCGCACCTGGCCTAATAAGAAGATTACAAAGGCGCCTAAGTGGTGTTCAGTTGATCTTCGTGATGGCAATCAAGCGCTGATTGATCCAATGGACACCGCTCGTAAGTTAGCGATGTTCAAGCTTCTTGTTGCAATGGGATACAAGGAAATCGAAGTTGGATTTCCAAGCGCCAGCCAGACAGATTTTGATTTTGTTCGCAAGATTATTGATGAGAATTTAATCCCGGATGATGTTGTCATTCAGGTATTAACACAGGCACGAGAGTCTCTGATTATCCGCACCTTTGAAGCCATTAAGGGTTCAAAGCAGGCGATTGTTCACCTTTACAACTCCACATCTACTTTGCAGCGCCGAGTTGTATTTGGTCAGGACAAAGAAGGCATCAAGAAGATTGCAACCGATGCTGCTCAGATCTGCTTAGACTTGATGGCAACCGTTCCTGAAACCAAAGTTTCATTTGAGTACTCACCGGAGTCGTACACAGGCACAGAGCTTGAGTTTGCCGTCGAAGTTTGTAACGCCGTTAATGATGTCTGGAAGCCAACCCCGCAGTGGAAAACCATCATGAACCTTCCGGCAACCGTTGAATTGGCGATGCCCAATGTTTACGCAGATTCAATTGAATGGATGTGTCGCAACTTAAACAATCGTGAGAGTGTGATTGTTTCGCTTCACCCGCACAATGATCGTGGTACCGGTGTGGCAGCGGCAGAGCTTGGTTATTTAGCAGGTGCCGATCGAATCGAAGGCACTTTGTTTGGCAATGGTGAGCGCACCGGAAATGTTTGCTTGGTAACCCTTGGGCTTAACTTGGTTACACATGGCATCGATCCACACATTGATTTCTCAAATATTGATGAGGTTCGACGCACCGTTGAGTATGCAAATCAATTGCGTGTACCTGAGCGCCATCCATATGGTGGAGATCTTGTATTTACAGCTTTTTCTGGTTCCCACCAGGATGCAATCAAGAAGGGCTTTGATCACTTAGCTCGTGATGCAAAAGCTGCAGGCAAAGAGGTTCGTGATTACACCTGGGCAATTCCTTATCTACCAATCGATCCGCTAGATATTGGTCGTTCATATGAAGCGGTGATTCGTGTGAACTCACAATCGGGTAAGGGCGGCGTTGCTTACCTGATGAAGAACGAACATCACCTGGATTTACCTCGACGTTTGCAGATTGAATTTTCTAAGAATGTTCAGGCAAAGACCGATGCCGAAGGTGGCGAGGTAAGTTCTGAAGATCTATGGAACATCTTTGAAGATGAGTACTTACCAACAGATGGTGCCCCTTGGGGACGCTTCCGTCTAAAGGGCTTGTCACAAAGTTCAGTTCTTGGTGAGGATGTACATCTTTCAGTCTCGTTAACTGATCGCGGCCAGTTGCATGAACTCAAGGGTCAAGGAAATGGTCCGATCGCTGCCTTCTGCAATATTTTGCAGGCCTACGGTGTTGATGTTCGCGTTCTTGATTACTTCGAGCACGCACTTTCTGCAGGTGGCGATGCTTCAGCTGCGGCTTATCTTGAATGTGCAATCGATGGCGATGTCTTCTGGGGCGTCGGAATCGATCCAAACACCACAACCGCCTCATTAAAGGCTGTCGTGTCTGCGATAAACCGCGCGATTCGCTAATCCACGTACTACCTTTACCCGTATGAGTTTGTACCGGGATGAGGCAATCGTCCTGCGCACCCAAAAACTAGGTGAAGCCGATCGCATCATCACCATGCTTACACGCGATCATGGTCGCATCCGTGGAGTTGCAAAGGGCGTCCGCCGTACTAAATCTAAGTTTGGTGCGCGGCTTGAACCGGGCAGTCATGTCGATATTCAGCTGTACACCGGCAAGACCTTTGACACCGTTACTCAAGTTGAAGCGCTCATGAATTACGGAGAAGCGCTAACTGAGGATTACCAACGTTGGACTATTGCGGCTGCGATCTTGGAAGCTGCAGAGCGATTTACCAGCCAAGAAAATGAACCTGCGTTGCAAGAGTTTCAATTAGTTGTTGGCGGCATGAAAGCCTTAGCTGAAAATCGCTACGAACCTTTACTAATTCTGGATGCGTTTTTGTTGAGATCTCTAGCGGTTGCTGGATATGCACCTTCAATGACTATCTGCTCTCGGTGCGAAAAACCGGGACCACACAGATACTTTTCCTTAGTCGGCGGCGGATCGGTTTGTGCAGACTGTCGACCATCTGCGTGCGCAACACCAGCTCCAGAAACACTTGAACTAATGGGCGCATTGCTTAGCAGTGATTGGGATAAAGCCACAGCTAGCGAAGGTAAGTATCGGCGAGAGGCTAGTGGTTTGATCGCTGCCTATTTACAATGGCACCTTGAACGCGGATTGCGTTCATTACCGATGGTGGAGCGGGTATGACAATCAAGATTCCTCATCACGTTGCGATCGTGATGGATGGCAATGGGCGTTGGGCACAGCAACGAGGATTACCGCGCACCGCAGGTCATGAAGCAGGTGAAGCAGCGCTCTTTGATGTTGTTGAAGGTGCAATCGAATACGGCGTTAAAGAGATTAGCGCATATGCATTTTCCACTGAAAACTGGCGACGTTCACCTGACGAGGTTAAGTTTTTAATGGGCTTTAACCGCGATGTAATTCGCAGACGTCGTGACCAAATGAATGAGATGGGTGTGCGCATCCGTTGGGTTGGTCGCCCAAAGCGTTTATGGAGCACTGTCATCAAGGAGCTAGAAGAAGCTGAAGAGCTGACCAAGAAGAACAAAGCTCTAACTTTAAACATGTGTGTTAATTATGGTGGCCGTTCAGAGATCGTGGATGCTGCAACTGAACTTGCTCGAGATGTTAAGCGCGGCAAAATCAAGGCTGATGCAATTACTGAAAAGGTGTTTGCCAAGTATTTGGATTCTCCGCAAATGAGCGATGTTGATCTTTTCCTTCGTTCATCAGGGGAGCAGCGCACCAGTAACTTCTTGCCATGGCAAAGTGTTTATGCAGAATTTGTCTTTATGGATGTGTTGTGGCCAGATGTGACTCGCAAAACCTTATGGAAAGCGATCGAGGAGTACTCATCCCGAGATAGAAGATTCGGAAGAGCGTAGCGATTCCGAATTGAAGAGCTAGCGGAAAAGCGTAGTTTTTAGCACTTCGAGCAGATACCGAAGATTTCGGCGGTATGCCCAACATCCCTAAAGCCATGTTCATCGGCCATTGTTTTGGCCCATTTTTCAATTGCTCCGCCTTCAATTTCGACGGTTTCGCCGCAGCTCTTGCACACCAAGTGGTGATGATGGGTATCGCCACATAAGCGATAGATAGCTTCACCATCTTCACGGCGCAGAAGATCCACAATCTTGTCATCAACTAATGACTGCAATGCGCGATAGACCGTTGTTAAACCGATTCCATCGCCTTCTCTGCGCAGAATTTGATGCAGCTCTTGAGCGCTAGCAAAACCACCAGTTCGCTCAAGAACTGCAATCAATTTGAGATCAGATTTATTCATTCTCTGAGTGATTGTGATCCTCTTCGGCATGACCTTCTTCAGCATGTTCTTCATGCACCTCTTCTGAATGGACATCTTGTCCAGTTGAGTGTGCATGAGCATCACCTGAATGAAGGTATGCAACCAACCCCCACATGATTAAAACTCCTGTAATTGTTGCAACCATTGTTAGTCGAGATGAGTGTCGTGAATGCGCCTCTGGCAAGATATGTGATGTTGCAAGGTAGATCACGATTCCAGAGAATGCTGCAAGATAGAGAGCGATCAAGTTGTTGCTCAAAACCAAGGTGCTTCCTAGTGCTGCACCTGAAACGCGGGCCAATGCATCTACTCCCAGCAAACCGATGCTCCTCTTTCCCCATAATCCTGATTTGATCATGAAAGAAACGGTGTTAAGGCCATCACTAAATGCGTGAACTAGTAAGGCTACGAAAACAACAAATCCCAAATCTGAGCTAACTTTAAATGCAACGCCAAGTGCCAAGCCATCTAGGAAAACATGGCCACCCATTGCAATTGCACCAAATGCACCCGTGAAGTTGTGTGAGTGTTTGTGATCATGTCCATAATCTGATTCAGCTGGCTCATGTGAGCCAAAGATTCGCTCATAGAAATGCAGAAGTAAGAAACCACCGATCAATGCGATTGAAACCGAGGGAGCATGGAGGAACTCTTGAGTCCCGAGCTCAAAGACTTCTGGAAGAAGATCAAAAGCAACAAGACCTAGAAGTAGTCCGGCCGATAAACCGAGAACGAGGTGCAGGCGATCCTTAGCTTTTAGGGCCAAGGCCCCTCCTGCAAAGGTGGATATGGCGGTAAGGGCTGCGAGGATGATGGCTATGTTCATAACTAGAGAGTATCACAAAATGGAAATGATAATCATTTCCAAATCCGAGCCGATACGCTCAGCCCATGCTCGCAATCGCCCGATTTTCGACCCCACTTGCCAACGCCTCCCATTTTGAGGCACAGCTCTCGGTGGCACTAGAGGCATTTTCAGCTTGTCCAGGCTTTGTCAGTGGAGAGTTTGGGCAAAACCTTGATGATTCAACTTTGTGGTCCCTCGTAACCCATTGGGAAAATGTTGGTTCATATCGCAGGGCCTTGAGCAATCTGAATGTAAAGATGAATGCGATCCCATTACTTGCACAAGCTATCGACGAGCCAGGTGCTTATGAACGGCCGTACTCAGAGTAAAATTCTCGTACGGAAGTAACACCAGTTGCTGACCGCCGACAGCCAGCCGGATGGAGAAAATTTTATGGCAACGGACCGTTTAGAAAATATCGTAGGACTAGCAAAGCGTCGCGGGTTTGTTTACCCATCATCTGAAATTTATGGCGGGCTTCGCGCATCATGGGATTACGGCCCACTCGGAGTCGAGCTCAAGAACAATGTAAAGCGTCAATGGTGGAAATCCATGGTTATGGGCCGCGAAGATGTTGTCGGCCTTGATTCATGTGTCATCTTGGCAAAGGAAGTGTGGGAAGCATCAGGACACGTTGCAACATTTAGCGATCCTTTAACAGAATGCACCGCGTGCCATAAGCGTTACCGCGCAGATCACCTTGAAGAAGCCTACGAGGCAAAGCACAAGAAAAAGCCAGAGTCACTAACTGAAATCAACTGCCCTGCATGTGGAAACAAAGGACAGTTCACAGTTCCCAAGCAGTTCAGCGGTTTGCTCAAGACTTTCCTAGGGCCTGTTGAAGATGAATCTGGTCTTGCGTATTTGCGTCCAGAAACAGCGCAAGGAATCTTTATTAACTTTGATCAGGTAATGACAACATCACGAAAGAAGCCACCATTTGGAATTGGCCAGATTGGTAAATCTTTCCGCAATGAAATTACTCCTGGAAACTTTATTTTCCGTACACGCGAGTTTGAGCAGATGGAGATGGAGTTCTTCGTTGTTCCAGGTAGCGATGAAGAATGGCACCAGTACTGGATCGATACCCGTCTTGCTTGGTATGTAGATCTAGGCATCAATCCTGATCGTTTGCGTATTTACGATCACCCAAAGGAAAAGTTGTCACACTATTCAAAGCGCACAGCAGATATCGAATACAAGTTTGAGTTTGCCGGAACTGAATGGGGCGAGCTTGAAGGTATTGCCAACCGTACAGATTTCGACCTCAAGGCCCACTCTGCTGCATCAGGTAAGGATCTTTCATACTTCGATCAGGAAAAGGGAGAGCGTTGGACCCCTTATGTAATTGAGCCTGCAGCAGGTGTTGATCGCTGCACCCTTACATTCTTAATGGATGCTTTCACTGAAGATGAAGCACCAAATAGCAAAGGCGAGATGGAAAAGCGCGCAGTATTAAAACTTGATCATCGCTTGGCGCCAATTAAGGCAGCGGTATTGCCTTTGTCACGTAATGCAGATCTATCACCTAAGGCACGTGACCTTGCTGCACAGCTTCGCAAGAACTGGAACATTGATTTTGATGATGCAGGTGCAATTGGTCGTCGTTACCGTCGCCAAGATGAGATCGGAACTCCATATTGCATCACCGTAGACTTCGAGACACTTGAAGATAATGCGGTAACAATTCGCGATCGCGACACAATGGCGCAAGAGCGCATCGGCCTGGACCAGGTTGAAGCATGGCTAGCACCGCGTCTACTGGGTTGCTAAAGCCACTCTTACTTCCACTAGCAAGCGGTGATCATTACATTGATCCGCCGGTTGTTCTTGCTCCCATGGCCGGAATCACCAACGCTCCATTTAGAACATTGTGCCGCGAACAAGGCGCAGGTCTATTTGTCTCTGAAATGGTTACAGCCCGCGCGTTGATTGAACGACGTCCCGAAACTTTGCGAATGATTGTTCCTGGCAAAGATGAGTGGCCACGTTCTGTCCAGTTGTACAGCGTTGATCCAACAACAATGCGTGCTGCAGTAACCATGATTGGCAAGGAAAATCTTGCCGATCACATCGACATGAACTTTGGTTGCCCAGTTCCTAAGGTAACTCGTAAGGGCGGGGGAGCTGCACTTCCATTCAAGCGCAAACTCTTTACAAATATTGTGGGCGCCGCAATTGAAGCAGCAAAGCCATTTGGTATTCCGGTCACCGTAAAGATGCGCATTGGCATCGATAGCGATCACGAGACTTATTTAGAGGCAGCGCAATCTGCAGCAGATTTAGGAGTTGCTTGGGTTGCGTTACATGCACGCACAGCAGCACAGATGTATGAAGGAAAAGCGGATTGGTCTGCAATTGCCCGTCTTGTAGAGCACTTAAAGCCAACAGGAGTACCTGTTTTGGGCAATGGTGATATTTGGTCTGGTAGCGATGCCGTTTCGATGGTGGAGCAAAGCGGATGTGCAGGCGTAGTAGTCGGTCGTGGATGTTTAGGACGCCCATGGTTGTTTACCGATCTTGTATCGGCGCTTAAGGGAGAAGGAAAGCAAATAACACCAACATTGCATGAGGTTCGTGAGGTTATGTTCCGTCACGCCAATCTGATTGTTGAGTACTTAGAATCTGAAGATCGCGGAATGCGCGATATGAGAAAGCACATGGCTTGGTATCTCAAGGGCTTCCGTGTTCCACGCGAGATTCGTCATGATTTAGGTATGGTTTCTTCACTACAAGAGATGCGCAATCTTCTTGATCAGCTAGAAGATCAGCCATACCCAACTGAGGTTGGTGAAAAACCACGTGGACGCACAAGTCATGGACGCCCACCAACCTTGCCTGATGGTTGGCTCAATGACCCAGATGAGCTAGTTCATGTTGAGCTAGAAGATGCTTTTTCAGGCGGATAGATGTTTCTTTTTAGATGGATTCGCAGAACAATTACGGTAATTATCATTCTTGCTTTGATTGGTCCTGCATATGGAATCTCGCAGGTATGGAGAGCAGCAAACAATCCAGTTATTAGACAAGCAGATGTGATTGTTGTTTTGGGAGCAGCCCAGCTCAATGGAAAGCCAGGAGAAGCGCTCGAAGCTCGCTTAGTTGAGGCAAAGCGAATTTACGATCTTGGGTTAGCGCCAACAATTATTACAGTTGGTGCTGGTGCGCCTGGTGATCGCACAACAGAGGCAGCTTCAGGAAAGTATTGGCTACGTACCAAAGGTGTTCCTTCGCGAAAAATCACCGCAGTTGAAATTGGTCGTGACACTTTAACTAGCACCAAGGCATTTGCCGAAGTGATGAGAAAGCGTTATGTCAGTGATGTCATTATCGTGACAGATCCCTTTCATTGTGCACGCGCGATAAATATGGCAAATAATCAAGGTGTATTGGCGACTTGTTCTCCCGTACAAACTGGGCCAAACACCCTTGAAAAGAGTGGTTATCGCTACTTAATCCGTGAAGCAGCGGCCTATTTGGCCTACATAACTGTTGGTAAGCGCGGAATCCAGATCAGTGATCGCTTACCCGAAGCCGACATTCTTACTAAGGTACTTCCGTGACCTACAGCGCCCATGATCAAGAACGGTTCTTAGATGAACCTGCAAAGCGTGCAGGTAGAACTGAGTTCATGCGGGATCGTGCACGTGTTATTCATTCAGCATCATTGCGACGACTAGCAGCAAAGACCCAAGTGGCTGTGCCTTGGGAAAATGATTTTCAACGTACACGCCTTTCCCATTCATTAGAGTGCGCACAAATTGGTCGTGAACTTGGTGAATCACTGGGCGCAAATCCAGATCTACAGGACACCGCTTGTCTATCTCATGATTTAGGCCATCCTCCATTTGGTCACAATGGAGAAGAAGCACTTGCTGAAATCGCCAAGGATTTTGGTGGCTTTGAAGGAAATGCGCAAAGTTTTAGATTATTGGTCCGACTTGAGGCAAAGACCGTTGATGCAAATGGAAAAAGTGTAGGTCTGAATTTAACGAGAGCTTCCTTAGATGGTGCTACCAAGTACCCATGGCCACGAT
>JBFYOY010000037.1:0-82773 GCA_041303575.1 Actinomycetes bacterium | reverse complement strand
GCAGACCACGCTCGAACATCAGCGATGTTGATCGGTGACGGAGTTACCCCCGGTAACGAGGGTCGCGGATATGTACTTCGCAGAATGATGCGACGGACTATTCGCAATATGCGCCTTCTGGGTTCAATGGATCCGATCATGTCCGAACTGACCGTTGCAGCCATTGGCGCAATGGGGTCGCAATACCCTGAACTGGTTTCAGATAAGAATCGAATCCTGGCTGTCAGTGCATCTGAAGAGGAAAGTTTCTTGCAGACACTGAAGAGCGGAACACAGATCTTTGATTTAGCATCAACAGCGCTTAAGAAGAGCAAGAGCAATGTTCTGCCAGGAGAAGATGTCTTTAAACTCCATGACACATACGGTTTCCCATTTGATCTAACCCTTGAAATGGCACGTGAAGAGGGTCTCAACGTGGACGAGGATGGCTTCCGTCGCCTAATGAAGGAGCAAAAGGATCGCGCAAAAGCCGATGCTAAAGCTAAAAAATCTGGTCACACAGATGTCTCTGTTTACCGTGCCATTGCAGATATGAATGGAAAAACAGAGTTTCTTGGTTACACAAATATCTCCTCTGAATCTAAGTTAACTGGAATCCTTGTCGATGGTGTTGGTGTTGCCTCAGCATCTGAAGGTGATGATGTTGAAATCATCCTCAACCGAACCCCTTTCTATGCTGAAGGTGGAGGACAGTTGGCAGATGGTGGTCGCATTACTCTCAGCAGCGGCGCGGTAATTGAGATTGATGATGTGCAATCACCGGTGCCAGGAGTTTCTGTGCACCGTGGACGTGTTTTGAATGGCAGTGTAGAAGTTGGCTCAGATGTTTTAGCCGAGATTGATTCAGAGCGCCGTTCTGCGATCTCACGAGCTCACACAGCAACGCACATGGTTCATAAAGCTTTTAGAGAAATACTTGGAGAAACTGCAACCCAAGCTGGATCAGAGAACTCACCAGGACGTTTCCGTTTTGATTTCCCTGCAACTGGAGCGGTTTCAGCATCTGTTTTGAATGATGTTGAATCCCGAGTCAACACATTACTTCTAGATAATCTTGAGGTCACTGCGGAGAGTATGTCTCAGGCAAAGGCTAAAGAGCTCGGAGCGATGGCCCTCTTTGGTGAGAAGTATGGTGATGTGGTCCGAGTGGTGAGCGTGGGTGATTGGGCGCGCGAGTTATGCGGTGGAACCCACGTGTCTCGTTCAGGTCAATTAGGAGTTGTAAAACTTCTCGGAGAATCATCTATCGGTGCTGGAGTCCGACGTGTTGAGGCATTGGTTGGCGTGGACGCCTATCGATTCTTGGCGCGCGAACATATTCTTCTTAACTCTTTGACTGATCTTATAAAGGGCTCGCGGACAGAAGAGCTGCCTGAACGGATCTCAGATATGTTAAATAAGATGAAGGAGATTGAGAAGGAGTTAGCTGCGGTTAGATCTGCACAAGCTCTGTCTCAAGCAGGAGATCTTTCTAAATCAGCTACTGATGTAAACGGCTTCACCTACATCGCATCGGTGATGTCAGATGGTGTTTCAGGTGAGGACCTTCGCAAAATTGCAATTGATTTAAGATCACAGCACACCAATTCAGTGATCGCCCTTTTAAGTAACAATGATGGCAAACCAGTTTTGGTTGTCGCGGTCAGCGACGAGGCACGTGCAAAGGGTGTTAAGGCTGGAGCCTTGGTCAAGATCGGTTCAACTGTTCTTGGCGGTGGCGGTGGCGGTAAGGATGATTTCGCTCAAGGCGGCGGAACTAATCCAGCATTATCTTTGGATGCTATCTCAGCTATCTCACAATCGCTGCTTGGATAGATGATGCAGCGTGGACGACGTATCGCCTTTGATTACGGTGATGTTCGTATCGGCGTAGCGGTTAGTGATCCAGATTCAATTCTCTCTTCACCTCTAATCACACTCAAAAGCACCGATAAGAATCTCTTCATTGATATCAAGCGGATTTTAGATGAGATAGAACCAGTTCAAATTTTTGTCGGGAAACCATCCTTGCTCAGTGGCAATGACGGTTCGGCTTCAGAAAAAGCGATCAACTTTGCAGAGAAACTTGGCGAGATTACAGAGGTTGAAATCATCTTGATTGATGAAAGAATGTCGACGATCAGCGCAGCAAGAAATCTTCGAGATGCTGGCAAGAGTGCAAAGGATGCTAAGTCATCTATTGATATGGCAGCAGCTGTTTCCATCCTTGATTTTGGTATAGATCTACAGAAGAGAATTTCATGAAAGAAATTCGAAGAGTTGCTGCTGCAGGTTTATTTGTTTTAGCGCTCACCTTTTCTCTTTTTCTGATTCGATCAGGACCATCTGCAGCACCGGATTATCAAAGAGTTTCCTCAACTCAGGGTTTGGAAGAAAAGATCATCGAAGTTGCCGCAGGTGCAACCGGTTCTCAAATTGCCCTAACTCTCTATGAAGCAGGAATAGTGAAATCCTCGCAGTCTTTCTTTCGGGTTGCGGTTAGCGACTCTAGGTCACAACAAATTGCACCAGGTCTGCACAAGATCACAATGAAAATCTCTGCTCAGCAGGCGCTCGAACAGCTCTTGGACCCTGAGCGAATTCCAAATCTCGTAAAGGTTTTCGAGGGTGAAAGAAAGAGCGAGATCGTTGAATCGCTCCAAAAGTATGGCTTTACATCAACCGAGATAAGAAACGCTTTTGCTGTGTTGAAACTTCCTAATGGATTTAAAGATAGCGAGGGCCTTCTCTTCCCGGCGCAGTACTCCTTTGTAGACGGAATCTCCGCAGCAGATGCTTTGCAGCAGATGATTGATCGTTTCCAGAAGGATTCAGTTGGTATTCAACTGCTTCGAGGGAGTAAGAGCTATTCCTCACTCGAACTTCTTACAATCGCCTCAATTATTCAAGCCGAGGGGGATGCAAGTAATTTCGACAAAGTCTCGCGGGTCATTTACAACCGACTCAATATCGGAATGCCTCTTCAAATGGATTCAACGGTGCATTTCATTATGAATGTTAGGGGGAACATCTTCCTCAGCAGCAACTCAACCAAGCTTAAATCTGCCTATAACACCTACAGAAATTATGGTCTTCCACCTGGGCCGATCGGAAGTCCTGGTACACAGGCAATGAGAGCGGCGTTAAATCCAACTATGGGGGATTGGCTCTATTTCATTACCGTTGCTCCAGGAGATACCCGATTTACATCCGACTTCGATCAGTTCAATAGCTGGAAGGTGTTGTACACAAAGAATCGCAAAGCAGGTGCTTTCAATTGATTAATGCTGCGGTGCTTGGTTCGCCCATTAAACACTCTCTGAGTCCTTTGCTTCATTCATTGGCTTATGAGCATCTTGATTTAGATGGAAGTTACGAGGCGATAGAAGTTGGACCAGGTCAGCTCGCCTCTTTCTTGGAAAGGACAGAGAAAAACTGTCTTTCATTGACGATGCCCTTAAAAGAAGAGGCGTTGTCTTTGGCATCTGAGATTTCGCCCATATCTGCTTCAGTTTCCAGTGGAAACACGTTGACTGTTAAGGAAGGGAAGTGGAGCTTAACTAGTACCGATGTGGCTGGCTTTGAGCATGCATTGAAATACAACAAAGTTGAAGGTGTTAATTCTGTCGTTGTACTCGGTGCAGGGGCCACCGCCAGGGCTGCGGTCGCCTGTCTTTCAACGATTGCTAAAGAGATTAATGTTGTTTCGAGAAATCAAGCACGAGAAGAAGCGATGAATCGTGCCTCGTTTATCGAGTTAAATTATTTGCCATGGGGATTAACCGATAAAATAAACTCTGCAGATTTGATAATTAATACAACACCTTTCAATACTGCCGAGTACTTCCTTCCATCTATTTCAGCTCCTAAGGGTGTTTTCCTTGAAGTTCTATACGACCCATGGCCAACACTGCTCTCAGAGGTATGGGCCGAGTCAGGTGCGCAGGTCATTGATGGCTTGGAGCTGCTGATTCATCAGGCGATCTCGCAGGTAGAGTTCTTCTCGAATGGTGTTGTAGATCGAAAAGAGTTGCACCAATTAATGCGAACTGCCGCTGTAATGAAATTGGGTTAATCCACAGCTTGGTTTTGGGATGTACTGGCTATCTAAACTGAAGGTGTGATCTACGTACTTGCGGTTCTCGCCGTCCCAATATCTATTGCCGATATCAAAGGGTTCAAAATTCCCAATATTTACCTGAAGGTACTTGGCCTTTTCTGCGCACCTTTTCTTCTTGCCGATGGGCTGGGAAAAATCTCTAATCTCTTGATCACATTTGTGTCTTTAATACTGCTTCATGTTCTGGGGATAGGCATGGGGGATGTGAAACTTCTTGCAATAATCGCAGTATCCCTCAACTCAACTTTAGACAGCTTTGAGCTGGGAAACATGATGCTGATTACATTTTTCGCATTTACGCACTTAGTCATAGTTACGCTCTACAAAAGATCAATACCTTGCAGAATCCCGCTAGCGCCCAGTATTTTCTTAGCCGTGGCCTTTATTTAGGTGCGAGATCGCTGGGCGATCTGTCACAATATGACCATGCGTTGGTTAACAGCAGGTGAATCACATGGGCAAGCACTCAGTGCAATCATCGAGGGTATTCCAGCCTCAGTTTCTGTTACTACCGCCGATATTGATTATCACCTCGAGCGCAGACGACTTGGTGTTGGGCGAGGTGCTCGCCAGAATTTTGAAGCAGACAAGGTCACAATTCTTGGTGGAGTTCGTCTGGGTCTAACTCAAGGTGGACCAATCGCCATTCAAGTAGGAAACTCCGAATGGCCAAAATGGGAAAAGGTTATGTCTGCCGACCCTGTCCCTGAAGATGAAATTAAAGATCTAGCAAGAAATGCTCCACTGACACGTCCTCGACCAGGACATGCCGATTTAGTTGGAATGCAAAAGTATGATTTTGATGATGCTCGACCAATTCTGGAAAGAGCAAGTGCGAGAGAGACAGCTGCACGTGTTGCACTCGGTGCAGTAGCGCGTAACTTCTTAGAGCAAAGTGTCGGCATCACAATTTTGAGTCACGTTTTATCGATTGGATCGGTTCGAGTTCCTGATGAAACCGCATTGCCTGTTGCAGGGGATATGAAGAAGATCGATTCTGATCCGGTCCGCTGCGCCGATTCCTCAACCAGCGAATTGATGATTTCAGAGATCGAAAAGGCGCATCGTGATGGCGACACCTTGGGTGGTGTGGTTGAAGTTTTGGCCTTCAATATGCCACCAGGATTAGGTTCACATGTGCATTGGGATCGACGTCTGGATTCAAAGTTAGCCGGCGCCGTAATGGGTATCCAGGCGATCAAGGGCGTTGAAATTGGAGATGGATTTCAAACAGCCACACGCAGGGGATCAGTTGCCCATGATGAGATCGAAAAAGATTCACAAGGAAAGATAGTTCGTCGTACAGATCGCGCTGGAGGAACTGAAGGCGGAATGTCTAACGGCGAGATTCTTAGAGTTCGGGCTGCGATGAAACCAATTTCAACTGTCCCAAAGGCGTTAGACACAATTGATGTTTCAACTGGTGAAGCGGCCAAAGCTATCAACCAACGATCAGATGTCTGCGCAGTTCCTGCTGCGGGCGTTGTCGCCGAAGCGATGGTTGCCCTGGTTTTGGCAGAAGTGGTTCTCGAAAAGTTCGGTGGTGATTCTGTTACTGAGACAAGACGTAACTACGAGTCTTACATCGCACACCTCAATTTCAAGTAGGGATCCCATGAGCCGAATAGTTCTAATTGGTCCTCCAGGTGCTGGAAAAAGTACGGTTGGTGCCGCACTTGCTGAATCTTTGTCATTGAAATTTGTTGATACAGATCAGTTAATCCAAGATAAAAGCGGAAAATCCATCACCGATATCTTTGTTGTTGACGGCGAGCCAACTTTTAGAGCTATGGAATTGGAAACTCTTCATGAAGTTTTACATCTAGATGATGTAGTGATTGGTTTGGGTGGCGGAGCACCGATCTCACAAGAGGCTCAACAGGCAATTACTGGTTCACAATCACAAGTCATCTTTCTTGATGTCTCCCTGTCTACGGCAGCACCACGTGTTGGTTTCAACCGAGACAGACCACTTTTGCTGGGCAATCCACGTGCACAATGGCAGGCTCTGAGTGATCAACGCAGACCGATTTATGAGCAGCTTGCCACTACTGCGATTAAGGTTGATGACATGGATGTTGAGAGTGTTGTGGCCGAAGTAGTAAAGAGTTTGCGATGAAGATTATTGATGTTAAGGCTGAACACCAATACACAGTTGTGATTGGTTGTGAGTGGAGTTCAACTCTACTTGCGGAGATAAAGGGCAGAACACGGATTGCTGTCATTGTTTCCTCTGCTTATTCTCCAGATCTATCAACTCTGCGCTCAACGGATGCTGAACTTCATATCTTTAAAGTTCCCGATGGCGAGGATGCTAAGAACTCATCAACATTGATATCGCTGTGGAACTGGTTAGGAGCGGCAGGCTTTACGCGATCAGATTTGATTGTAGGAATCGGTGGGGGAGCGATAACGGATTTGGCTGGGTTTGCAGCGGCAACCTGGCTTCGAGGTATTGATTGGATAGCGGTCCCAACCTCGCTGGCGGGAATGGTGGATGCATCGGTTGGTGGAAAGACTGGAATTAACTCTGATTACGGTAAGAATTTGATCGGTGCCTTTCACTCACCACAAAAGGTAATTATTGATCTGGAGTTCCTCAAAACATTATCGTCGAGAGATTTTTCAGCCGGAATGGCTGAAGTGATTAAGTGCGGATTTATCGCCGATGGGCAGATTTTGGTAGTAGCAAATTCAATCGATCTCAAAGATCCCATTACAGATACCGAAGCACTATTGGAGTTGGTTTCTCGAGCGGTCGCAGTAAAGGCAAAGGTTGTTTCAGCTGATTTCAAGGAAAGCTTCGAACGTGAGGCTCTTAATTACGGACATACCTTGGGGCACGCAATTGAAATCTTTGCCAAGTATCAGATGCGACATGGAGAAGCTGTAGCCATTGGAATGGTCTTTGTGGCCGAGTTAGCCTTTGCGCGAGAGTTGATTGATCAATCAACTCTGGATCTCCATCGCCAATTACTCACCAGATTTGAGCTTCCAATCTCATTTGAGAGACAAGCATGGCAAAAATTGGCTCCATTGTTGGCCTTGGATAAAAAAGCTCGCGGAAACACCATTCGTTTTGTCGCACTACGGGGATTGGGTGCGACTGTTCGACTTGAAGATCTCTCCTCAGCCGAACTAGATGCTGCCTATGAGAGAATTTGCTCATGAAGATCCTTGTAATCAACGGTCCTAATCTCTCGCGATTAGATATCCGTGACTCATCCATCTATGGGGATCTCAACTACGCAGAATTAAAGAATTTGATTGGTATTGCAGCAAACAAACATGGTTTTGAGGCCGATATTCGTCAAAGCGATGACGAGGCCACAATTATTGGTTGGCTACATGAAGCTGCCGATGCAAACACTCCGGTGATCATAAATCCAGCAGCTTTCACCCATTACTCGTATGCGATCCGTGATGCTGCAGAGCTGGTTAAAGCGCCCTTGATTGAAGTGCATTTATCCAATCCCTTAACCCGTGAAGAGTTTCGTCATACTTCAGTAATTTCAGGTGTGGCCAATGGAACGATTGGTGGATTTGGACCAAATTCCTATGTTTTGGCCATTATCGCTCTGGCAAATCTAGTTTCTAAGTAACAAACCACACCCGCGCAGCAGGTATCCTTAGACCTTCGTAAAAGCAAAGACAATCGATAAAGAGCGGGTGGAGTAGCTGTGGCAACAACAAATGATTTGAAAAATGGAATGACCTTGGACATCGAAGGCCAGTTGTGGACTGTTGTTGAGTTCCAACATGTTAAGCCAGGTAAGGGTCCAGCATTTGTTCGAACCAAGTTGAAATCTGTTCTAAGCGGCAAGGTAGTTGATAGAACTTACAACGCCGGTGTCAAGGTGGATGTAGCGATCCTTGAAAAGCGTGAAATGCAGTACCTCTACAAAGAGGGTGATGACTTTGTTTTCATGGACACAAAGACTTATGATCAAATGACAATTAGCGCTGCAACTGTCGGAGATGCCGCTAACTACATGCTTGAAAACACAGAAGCAATTGTTGCTGTCAATGAGGGCAATCCGCTTTATATTGAATTGGCAGCATCAGTCCCATTAAAGATCACTTACACAGAGCCTGGTATCCAGGGAGATCGCTCATCTGGTGGCACTAAGCCAGCAACTGTTGAAACCGGTATCGAGATTCAGGTTCCATTGTTTATCAAGCAGGATGAAGTTGTTTTGGTTGATACACGTGATGGGTCATACCAGGGTCGCGCTAACTAGTGTCCGCACGTAGCAAGGCGCGTAAACAAGCGCTTGATCTTTTGTATGAGACAGATATTCGAGGAACCAATTTAGTAGAGACTCTAGTTTCACGTGATGTTCCAGCTGACGGTCCCGATGCCCGACCTATTCGTGAATACACCAAAGAGTTGGTAAATGGAGTTTCAGATAATCGTCGAAAGATAGATGAGTTAATCACTACCTATGCCCAGGGGTGGGATATGGATCGATTGCCTGCTGTTGATCGAAATATATTGCGTCTTGGTATCTACGAAATTCTTTGGTCAATCGATGTACCAACAAGTGTTGCCATCGATGAGTCTTTGGTTTTGGCTAAAGAGCTCTCTAGTGATGATTCTTCAAAGTATATTCATGGTGTTTTGGGTCGAATCGCAAGCATCAAGGACACTATCTCGATTTAATCGGATCCAATTTAGCTAGAGCAAAACGGTTAATTAAATCTTGAAGCTCGCTGGCTGAAAATCCTGCAAAAGAGTGCAGTGATGCTATGTCGCTGGCTCGCATCGACAGTAGCTCACCGTTCCAGTCATTTCGCATAGCTGCAATCTTTTCAACAATCACTTTAAATCTCTTGGATAAATCATCGTAACTGCTATTGAGCTTTCGAAGATCAATGATTACCCGTCCGGTTTCCAAACTCTTTTCTGGTGCTTTGAATATCTCGGCAACCGGAACCTGGTAAAGATTTGAAATCTCCAGCAGTTTATAAGCGCTGATTGATCTGTCTCCACGCTCATATGAACCAAGAGCGATAGCTGATAAGCCGCCATTGCTCTTGGCTGCGACCTGGCTGAGAGTTAATCCTTGAGACTCTCGAATTGAGCGTAATCTGGCTTGGAGCGCTGCGAGTTGTTCCTCTATCTTCATCGGCGCAGGGTATTGAAAGAGGACACCCTGCATTTGTGCATATCCACAGGCGAAGTTAATGGGTGCTAGTATCGCGCCTGCATCCTTTAACAACCCATCCCGAGAGGTGGGAAAGGAGATTTACATGAGCGTAGCCCTGTCTGCACCCGACATTAAACGTGCTCTTACCCGTATTTCACATGAGATCCTTGAGAGAAATCAAGGCTCCTCATCAATCATTCTGCTTGGAATACCTACTCGTGGAGCACATCTTGCCCACCGAATAGCAGCGATCATCTCTGAGATTGAAAGTACACCGACCCCCTGCGGAACTTTGGATATCACGCTCTTTCGTGATGATCTTCGGTTGCGTGCACCCAAGGCGATTATGCCCACGACTATTCCACCCTCCGGAATCGAAGATATGGATGTAATCCTGGTGGATGATGTTTTGTTTTCTGGACGGACAATTCGTTCAGCACTGGATGCATTAGGTGAGATCGGCCGTCCTCGTACCGTCCAGCTTGCAACCCTTGTTGATAGAGGACATCGAGAGTTGCCCATCAAGGCTGACTTTGTAGGAAAAAATCTTCCAACCTCAAAATCTCAATCGGTGAGGGTATTGCTCAGTGAGATCGATGGGCGAGATGAAGTCAGTATTGAAGGGGAGGCGAGCTAATGCGCCATCTACTTTCGATAGCTGATCTATCTAAAACTCAAGCCATCTCTATCTTAGATACCGCTAACGAACTTGCACGAGTAAGTGATGGAGCGGTTAAGAAGCTTCCTACTTTGCGCGGTCGAACAATTGTTAATCTCTTTGCTGAAGACTCAACCCGTACACGAATATCCTTTGAGGCAGCTGCTAAGCGACTTTCTGCTGATGTTATTAATTTTTCAGCTAAAGGATCTAGCGTCAGCAAGGGTGAATCACTCAAGGACACGGCGATGACCCTGCAGGCTATGGGTGCTGATGCGGTAGTTATTCGACATTCGGCATCAGGTGCGGCTCAACGACTTGCTGACTCACAGTGGATGTCAGGTAGCGTTGTAAACGCCGGAGATGGTACCCACGAACATCCAAGTCAAGCGCTGCTCGATGCATTCACGATCCGCAAACACCTAAGTTTGGGAAAGAGTGATCTTGAAGGCTTAACTGTCGCGATAGTGGGCGATGTTTTGCACTCGCGTGTTGCTCGTTCAAATGTTTTGTTGCTTTCCAAGTTAGGCGCAAAGGTTGTTTTAGTTGCCCCTCCGACCTTGCTTCCGGTTGGAGTTGAAAGCTGGCCTGCGACTGTTTCATATGATTTTGATTCAGTCATTCCCTTTGTAGATGTCGTAATGATGTTGCGTGTTCAGCAAGAGAGAATGACTGATCTGTACTTCCCGAACTCTCGTGAATACTCGCGATACTTTGGTTTAAATCTGGACCGGATGAAATCCATGAAGCCTGGGGCGATAGTCATGCACCCAGGGCCTATGAACCGGGGGCTGGAGATTTCTGCAGAGGTTGCAGATAGTGCACGTTCAGTAATTACCGAACAGGTGACAAATGGAGTCAGTGTCAGAATGTCGATTTTGTATGTTCTTTTAACCGGTAGCGCCTTAGAAGCAGGGAGCAAGTAAATGAGTCAAGTAGACCTGGTTATCAAGGGCGCGAAACTTCCAGATGGCTCAATTGCTGATCTCTGTATTCAAGGTGAGAAGATTTCTGAAGTACTTCCCTCTTTTTCAGGAGATGCCAAGAAGGTAATTGATGCATCGGGCTGCATTGTTTTGCCAGGATTGGTAGATCTTCATACCCATCTGCGTGAACCTGGCCGTGAAGATGCCGAAACAGTTTTGTCAGGCAGTCGTGCCGGAGCAAAGGGTGGGTTCACTGCGTTATCTGCGATGGCCAATACTTCTCCAGTCGCTGACACTGCTGGAGTTGTCGAACAGGTTTATCGATTAGGCCAGGAAGCTGGCTATCTAGATGTATTTCCGATCGGTGCAGTAACCCAAGGATTAAATGGAGAAGCACTTTCGGAGATCGGTGCGATGGCTGATTCAGTGGCAAAGGTGCGAGTCTTTAGTGACGATGGTCATTGCGTTTCAGATCCTTTAGTAATGCGCAGGGCGCTTGAGTACATAAAGAAGTTTGATGGTGTCGTAGCACAGCATGCACAAGATCCGCGAATGACTATTGGTTCTCAAATGAATGAGGGAGAAGTATCGGCACGTTTGGGCCTGAAAGGCTGGCCTGCAGTTGCCGAAGAAGCGATTATCGCAAGAGATGTTTTGTTGGCCGATCACGTAAAATCCCGCCTGCATATCTGTCATCTGACTACCGCTGGTGGAGTAGAGATCATTCGTTGGGCGAAAGCACGTGGGATCAACGTAACCGCCGAAGTGACACCTCATCATCTTTTGCTGACTGATGATCTAGCTGCGTCTTATGATCCGGTTTTTAAAGTCAATCCACCTCTGCGCACTGAAGCAGATGTTCACGCTTTACGAGAAGCCCTTGCAGATGGAACGATCGACATCGTCGCAACTGACCATGCTCCACATCCACTGGAATCCAAGGAGTGCGAGTGGCAGGAGGCCGCCTTCGGAATGCTTGGCTTGGAGACCGCTCTTTCAATTGTTCAGATGACAATGGTCGATTCAGGGTTATTAAATTGGGATCAGGTTGCAGATCGTTTGTCCTACGCGCCAGCTCGTATCGGCAGATACGCGGGGCAGGGTGAAAAGGTTGTGGCTGGAAGCTTTGCCAACGTAGTTGTGATTAATCCAACGAAAAGTTGGCGAGTAGATCGCGATTTAGTGCTGTCTAACTCAACAAATACTCCCTACCATGGCCACGAGTTACCGGGAATTGTGGAGCACACCCTATTTAAGGGTAAGCAGACGGTAATTAATGGAGCTGTCGTAGGTAAGGAGGCTATGTAATGGCAAGTGCTTACCTAGTCTTGGATGATGGTCGCATCTTTGAGGGTTCTTCTTGGGCAGCCCAAGGAAAAACTTTTGGTGAAGCGGTTTTTCAGACAGGCATGACGGGATACCAAGAGACCCTTACCGATCCTTCGTATCATAAGCAAGTTGTTGTGATGACCGCCCCTCACATTGGCAATACCGGCGTTAATGATTATGACAATGAATCAGCAAAGATTTGGGTGGCAGGTTTTGTTGTACGAAACCCATCCTCTTTGACATCTAATTGGCGCGCCCAAAATGATTTGGAAGCGGAGCTTATTTCGCAAGGCATCGTTGGAATTCAGGGTGTTGATACACGAGCAATCACTAGACATTTGCGCGATCGTGGCGCGATGCGTGTGGGAATTTTCTCCGGTTTAGATTTATCCCGTGAAGAGATGGTGGTAGAAGTTCGCAAAGCTGATGCGATGTCAGGCGCGTACCTTGTTAAGGATGTTTCAACCCCTACAACTTATGTGGTTCCTGCGATTGGAACCAAGAGATTTAAAATTGCCGCACTTGATCTTGGAATTAAGGGTGCTACACCCAGGGCGCTAGCAGAACGTGGTGTTGAGGTTCATGTGATGCCCTTTGATTCAACCTTTGATGAGATTATGGCAATCAACCCCGATGGCGTGTTTCTCTCAAATGGTCCGGGAGATCCATCAACCATGAGTGATGTGATCGAGGTTGTTCGCGAGCTTTTAATATCAGAAGTTCCAATCTTTGGAATTTGTTTTGGTCACCAAATTTTGGGGCGAGCATTAGGTTTCGAGACCTACAAGCTGCAGTTTGGCCATCGTGGAATTAATCAACCAGTTATAGACAAAGTTACTGGCAAGGTTGAAATCACAGCCCATAATCATGGCTTCGCGGTAAAGGCACCGACTGATGCAGAGTTCTCAACTGTTTACGGGCGTGGAGAAGTTACTCATACCTGCCTTAATGATGGCGTTGTAGAGGGTCTTGCATTACTTGATAGACCAGCATTTTCAGTTCAATATCACCCTGAAGCAGCGGCTGGTCCACATGATGCCTCATACCTGTTTGATCGTTTCGTTGACCTCATGTCCAAGAAGGTTGGTGCGTAATGCCTCTGGATACATCAATTAAAAGCGTTCTAGTAATTGGTAGTGGTCCTATCGTTATTGGACAGGCGTGCGAGTTTGATTACTCAGGTACACAAGCCTGCCGAGTTTTACGTGCTGAAGGTATTCGGGTAATTCTTGTTAACTCAAATCCGGCAACAATCATGACAGACCCAGAGTTTGCTGATGCAACCTATGTAGAGCCAATTACCCCAGAAATAATTGAACGGATCATTGCTCATGAAAAGCCAGATGCGGTTCTGGCTACTCTCGGTGGCCAGACAGCTTTAAATGCTGCTATAGGTTTGTATGAGCGTGGCACCTTGGCAAAGTATGGAGTACGTCTGATCGGCGCTGATGTTGATGCGATTAATCGTGGCGAGAATCGTGAACTCTTTAGAGGAATTGTAGAAAAAGTTGGGGGAGAGTCGGCTAAGTCACGCATTTGTCACACAATGGAAGAGATATTCCAGGCAGTTGCAGAGCTTAATTATCCGGTGGTTGTACGTCCTTCCTTCACAATGGGTGGATTGGGTTCAGGAATTGCATTTGATGAGGCTGAACTACGCCAAATAGCCGGAGCGGGACTGCGACATAGTCCGACTTCAGAGGTATTGCTAGAAGAGTCCATCATTGGTTGGAAAGAGTACGAACTCGAGGTAATGCGTGACAACAAGGACAATGTTGTCATCGTATGTTCTATTGAGAACCTTGACCCTATGGGTGTTCACACGGGTGATTCAATCACCGTTGCACCAGCGATGACCTTGACTGATGTTGAATACCAGAAGCTTCGCGATCTTTCGATGGATATCATTCGCGAAGTAGGCGTCGAAACTGGCGGTTGTAATATTCAATTTGCGGTAAATCCAAATAATGGTCGAATTATCGTCATCGAGATGAATCCTCGAGTGTCACGTTCAAGCGCTTTAGCCTCAAAAGCAACTGGTTTTCCGATTGCAAAGATAGCTACAAAGTTAGCGATCGGTTACACCTTGGATGAGATTCAAAATGACATTACACGTGTAACTCCCGCCTCTTTTGAGCCTACCCTTGATTATGTTGTTGTGAAACTGCCTCGGTTTGCCTTTGAGAAGTTCGCCGATGCCGATCCGAGACTTACAACGACAATGAAGAGTGTCGGTGAAGCGATGGCGATAGGACGTTCCTTTTCAGAGGCGCTCATGAAGGCTTTACGTTCCCTTGAAAGAAAGGAAGCGATCTTTACCTGGCCGATTGTTTCCGAGGCTGAGCGTGCTGCTCTTTTGCAATCGATGAAGGTTCCAACTGAATACCGTCTACAGCAAGTTCAAAAAGCAATGTGGGCTGGTTCTAGTATCGATGAAGTATTTGCAGCAACCAAGATTGATCCCTGGTACTTGCGCCAGATAGAGCTTATTAATCAGCAAGCTGCAATTATTGCATTACCTGGAGAACTTACGGCTGAGCTTTTGCGCACCGCAAAGGGTCAGGGCTTTTCAGATAATCAGATCGCAGCCCTTCGCGGTGTGACAGAGGATGAGATTCGCAAGGCTCGCCATCACCTAGGCATACGTCCTGTCTACAAAACGGTAGATACCTGCGCCGCAGAGTTTGAGGCCTTTACTCCTTATCATTATTCAAGTTACGAGGAGGAGACCGAAGTCCGTCCTAGAACCACACCAGCTGTGATTATTTTGGGAAGTGGACCAAACAGAATCGGACAAGGCATTGAGTTTGATTACTCATGTGTCCACGCTTCATTTACCTTGCGTGATGCTGGTTATGAAACGATCATGATCAACTGCAATCCAGAAACGGTATCAACCGACTATGACACCAGTAATCGTTTGTACTTTGAGCCGCTGACATTGGAAGATGTCCTTGAGGTTGTTCATGCAGAGAGCCAAGCAGGACCAGTGCTAGGTGTTATTACCCAGCTTGGTGGACAAACTCCACTGGGATTAGCCGCTGGTTTAAAGGCAAATGGTGTCAACATTCTTGGAACATCCCCTGAAGCGATTAACTTGGCCGAAGAGCGTGGCGCATTTGGAAAGATATTGGCTGAGCAAGGTTTACGTGCGCCTGAGTTTGGAATGGCATCATCACAATTAGAGGCAACCAAAATTGCGCAAAGCATTGGATACCCAGTACTTGTTCGTCCATCCTTTGTTTTGGGCGGTCGAGGTATGGAGATTGTTTATGATGATGCCGCACTTGGCGGGTTCATTACTCGTGCTACGGATATAACCCCTGACCATCCTGTTTTAGTTGATCGTTTTCTTGATAATGCGATTGAGATTGATGTTGATGCCTTGTTTGATGGCCACGAACTCTTCCTTGGGGGAGTAATGGAGCACATTGAAGAGGCTGGTATCCATAGCGGAGATAGCGCTTGTGTTCTACCTTCGATGACTGTCACTGATGAACAAAGAGCTGAGATTCGTCTCGCGACAGAAAAGATCGCACGCGGTGTCGATGTACGAGGATTGATTAATATCCAATTCGCAATTGCCGACAACCTTTTGTATGTGCTTGAGGCCAATCCAAGAGCATCCCGTACCGTTCCCTTCGTCAGTAAGGCAAGTGGGGTTGCGCTTGCAAAAGCTGCTGCACGTATCTCTGTGGGAGCCACAATTCAAGAACTTCGCGGTTCAGGCATCTTGCCTTCATCGGGAGATGGCGTTGCTAGAGGTGTTTCTGTAAAGGAAGCGGTTCTTCCTTGGAATCGATTCCGTCGTACAGATGGCCGAGGTGTAGATGCGGTTCTGGGGCCGGAGATGCGTTCGACTGGTGAGGTCATGGGAATTTCGCCAACCTTTGGAGAAAGCTATGCGAAGAGTCAGATCGCAGCCTTTGGTCCATTACCTAAAGCGGGAACGGTGTTTATCTCTCTTGCAGACAAGGACAAGGCGACTGGAATTGAGCCAGCACTTGGTTTTTCAGAGTTAGGTTTTCATATTCTTGCGACCTTAGGTACAGCCGATTTCCTGCGTACTAAGGGAATTGAGTGCACGACGGTACGAAAGCATTCAGAGGGAACAGGCCAGTTAGGTGAGAAAACAATTGTTGAGATGATCAGTAACGGCGAAATCGACTTGGTAATCAATACACCAGTGGGTCGCGGAACCCGTGCCGATGGCTGGGCAATTCGCACCGCAGCTGTTCAGAAATCAATCCCTTGCATAACAACTACCGCTGGTTTTAGCGCTGCAGTTGACGCGATTCGTTTCTTGCAAGCTAGCCCGCTGAGCATTAAATCTCTGCAAGAATGGCTTGCATGATGATGCAAATCAATAAAAGTGCGAAGCAACTTTTGGCACCGATTGTCAGCAATAAACGTGTCGGCCAATACCATCAGATCATCATCAATATCGGGGATGTTGCCGCAGCTTGTAAGCCAGGTAATTTTGTGGCAATAAGTGTCGGCGGGGATTCATCTCGGATGGTACTTCGTCGTGCCTTTGCCATATCTCGAGTTTCGACCTCATCTACAGTTGGTGGAACCATGGAGTTGATCGTTGCTCCACATGGCCAAGGCAGCAAATGGCTGTGTTCACAAGGTGAAGGTGTAGTTCTTGATTTAGTAGCCCCATTGGGCACCGCTTTTGGAATACCCACTGAACCAGTACCAGTTTTGTTAGTCGGCGGAGGATATGGATCAGCTCCACTTTTTGGATTAGCTGAACTTTTGAACTCAAGAGGATGTCGTGTCGATATGCTTTTAGGTGCAAGCACCGGTTCGAAAATCTACGCACCGATGGAGGGTAAGCGTTCTGTTAACTCCATGCGGATTTACACTGAAGATGGATCAATGGGATCGGCAGGACGGGTTACAGACCCGATTCCTGAAATCATTAAAGATCTTAATGTTGCTGTTATTTACTCGTGTGGACCAATGCCGATGTTGGCGGCAATAACTAAGATTTCAAATGAGTTTGATGTTGTTCATCAATGCGCAGTTGAGGAATCCATGGCTTGTGGAATCGGAATCTGCATGACTTGTGTACTCCCTGTTGAAAATGAGGATGGAAGCACATCGATGTTGAGATCTTGCATAGATGGTCCTGTTATGGATGGTTCGAAAGTTTTGTGGGATCAGGTGGGTCAGCACCAATGACAGCTCTAGATTTTTCGACAACAATCGGAAACGCCTGGTTTCCAGCACCTACATTTACGGCAAGTGGTTGTGCGAGCTCTGGTCGCGAATTGGCGCAGTTCTTTCCTCTTAGAGATATGGGGGGAGTCGTCACAAAGTCGGTGATGTCCAAGGCTCGTCCAGGTCGCCCAACACCACGCATGGCTGAGACTCCTAGTGGCATGCTCAACTCCATTGGGTTACAGGGTCCGGGTATCGATGCCTTTTTAGCCAAGGATGTTCCTTTCTTAATAGAACAAAAGGCTCGGATTATTGTCTCTATCGCGGGTGAAACTGTTGAAGAGTATTCAACCCTTGCTCGTAAGCTGAGATCCGTATCTGGAATCAGCGCAATTGAAGTCAATATCTCTTGTCCCAATGTAGAAAGCCGCGGGCAGGTATTTGCAACAGATCTCGAAACTTCCAAACGAGTAATCGATGGGGTTCGTAGAACCATAGGAGGCGAGCTGCCCATCATCGCCAAACTTTCACCTGATGTAACGGATTTGGTTGCAATTGCTAAAGGTGTTGTTGATGCAGGTGCCGATGGCTTAGCTCTGATTAATACTGTTTTAGGAATGGTAATTAATGTGGACACCATGCGCCCACACCTAGGTGGTATCACTGGTGGTTTATCAGGTCCTGCTATTCGTCCTATTGCAGTTCGAGCTATTTATCAGGTACATGCCGCCTTACCCACTACTCCAATTCTTGGTATGGGCGGTGTCTCTTCTGGTAAAGATGCGTTAGAAATGATCTTGGCAGGGGCGAGTGGAGTTTCTATTGGAACCGCAAGTTTTGGAAATCCAACTGCAATCATGTCAATTCAAAGCGAGTTAAAACAGCTGCTGACAGATCGGGGCTTCACATCTTTGAAACAAGCTGTCGGTTATGCCCATCGATCAGAGCAGGCGCAGTAGATGAATAAGGCTCCTATAGTTCTGGCCGTTGACACCCCAGAGTTGTCAACGGCGGTGCAGTGGGTTCGGGCAACGCAGAACAATGTTTCTGTCTTTAAGCTCGGCTTAGAGTTCTTTTTAAACTTTGGTTCTGAAGGCGTTAAGGCGATTCAAGGTGAAACTGACTCAGATATCTTCTTGGATCTCAAACTTCACGACATTCCACATACAGTCAGTGGCGCAGCCAAGGCGGTTTCTCATCTTTCGCCAAAGTTTCTTACCGTACATGCTTCTGGTGGCAGAGCAATGATTAGAGCTGCCGCTGATGCAATGCCGCAGAGCTATGTAACAGGTGTAACCATTTTAACTTCTATGTCTGAAGATGATGTGTCGGAGGTAGGTTATAAATCATCGGCGCTAGCTTCAGCGGTCTCATTAGCAAAGGTTGCAATCCTTGGAGGAGCGCGTGCAATTGTTTGCTCACCTCTGGAAATAGCAGCGGTACGAGCCGCTATTGGCACAGATCCTCTGATCATCACTCCCGGAGTTCGACCGCATGAAATGGCGGGATCGGATGATCAACAAAGAACTATGACGCCTGAAGATGCGATTTCAGCTGGTGCCAATTTTGTCGTTATCGGTAGACCCATTACTCAGATGTGGACAAAGGGGGCTAAAGCGATGTCTGAAAAAGCTGCAGAGATTGGCTCGCGGTTAATTTAATCTCCACTAGATTTACGCCATGGGATTGCCACCACAACTAACACCGGAGCAGCGTCAAGCAGCCCTGGCTAAGGCTGGGCTCTCTAGAAAACGTCGGGCCGAGATTAAGACCCTGATTAAAAGCGGCGAATTAAGTATTGAAGATGTTTTAAAGTTGGCGACCACCGATGACGCTATAGCAAAGATGCGGGTCAAGGAGTTACTAGAGTCACTCTCAGGTGTTGGCAAGGTTCGAGTTATTACACTTATGGAAAAATTAAATATCTCTTCAACCCGAAGGATTCAGGGACTTGGTAAACTTCAAATCAAGGAACTAATTGGGGAGTTTAAGAAAGAAGATATGAGTACCAAGCCGGGAAAATTACTTGTTCTATCTGGCCCAGGCGGGGTCGGTAAAAGTACAGTGGCTAAGAAGCTTCGTGAAGCAAATGATTTCTGGGTGAGTGTTAGCGCAACGACACGCAAGCCTCGCATCAATGAGGTTGAAGGTCGCGATTACTTCTTTGTAAGTGAAGAAAAGTTTTCAACTATGATCGCTGAAGATGAGTTTTTGGAATGGGCAGAGTTTGCAGGCAATCGTTATGGAACACCTCAAAGCCAGGTAGAGGATGCGCTTCGCCAAGGTCGAAATGTATTGCTAGAGATTGAGATAGCCGGGGCCAAGCAGGTAAAGCAACATTTGCCACAGTCGCTATTGGTTTTCTTAGAACCACCTACATGGGAGGAGCTGGTCTCTCGCCTTGAAGGTCGGGGGACAGATGGTGCTGAACGAAGGGCTGAGAGGCTGAGATTGGCCCAGGAAGAGCTAGCGGCAGCCGCCTTCTTTGATGTCGTTTTGGTCAATGACCAGGTGGAGAGCGTTGTTCAGAGACTGGTAGAGTTAGCCCAGAATTAAGCGCGTAACTCATTTTCCAGATTGATCACAGAAGCGAGGAAAACCATGGATGGAATCACTAATCCACCTATCGATGAACTTCTAGACAAGAGCGGTTCTAAGTACAGCCTGGTTTTGTACGCTGCAAAGCGCGCTCGTCAGATCAACGCTTACTACTCACAACTTGGCGAAGGTCTTCTTGAGTATGTAGGACCTTTGGTTGAAACCCATGTTCATGAGAAGCCACTTTCTATCGCACTTCGCGAGATCAATGAGGGACTTCTTACAATCGAAAATCTCGAGCCAACAGCGTAACTTTTTCAATGACACTCCAAGGCCGTGAGGTTATCCTCGGAGTTGGCGGAGGAATAGCGGCTTATAAATCCTGCGAGCTGCTACGCCGTCTTCAAGATCGTGGCTACATAATCACCGTAGTTCCAACACCTGCATCCTTGAATTTTGTTGGGGCGGCTACTTGGGAGGCTCTTTCAGGGCGTCCTGTTACAACCCAAGTGTGGGAATCAGTTCACACCGTTCCACATATTGCCCTGGCTGAAAGAGCTGATTTTTTTCTGATTGCACCTGCCACCGCCGATTTGATCGCTCGAATTGCTATGGGTCGCGCAGATGACTTGCTCACCAATTTAGTGCTGGCCTCCGATGTTCCGAAAATGATTGTTCCAGCGATGCATCCATCAATGTGGCTAGATCCAGCAACAGTTGCAAATGTAAAGACTCTTCGTGAAAGAGGTTTTGTTGTACTAGATCCAGAAGTTGGGCGCCTTACAGGTGATGATGTAGGTCCCGGAAGATTTCCTGAGACTGCCACAATAATTTCAGCTTTTGATCAAGTAACAGGACAGCTTCAAGATCTCAAGGGCACAAAGGTACTCATTACCGCTGGCGGAACTCGAGAGGCGATAGATCCTGTTCGATTCATCGGAAATAAATCATCTGGCAAGCAGGGGATAGCGCTAGCCAACGCTGCAAAAAATCGAGGAGCAGAAGTCACCTTGATCGCAGCAAACTGCGAAACCTCTCATCTGAAAGGTGTGAAGGTTGTATCAGTTGAGTCAACTGAACAGATGCAAAAGGCTCTGAATTCACACTTTGAGGATTGCAACATCTTGATCATGAGCGCAGCAGTAGCCGATGCACGCCCTGTACAAAGATCAGATGAGAAGATTAAGAAGGGCTCATTACTCAATTTGGAGTTAGAGCCCAACCCCGATCTATTAGCTGAGTTAGCCCCACGAAAGGCTGGTCGCATCATGGTTGGCTTTGCTGCCGAAACTAGGGATCACCTGCAAGAGGCTCGCAGAAAGCTTGAGAGCAAGGGCCTTGATGTGATCTATGTAAATGATGTGTCTGGCGGGGCAATCTTTGGCCAGGACACAACTATGGGTACCATTCTCGTACGCAATGAAGCGGATATAGCGGTCAAGGAAGTCTCCAAAGACGCTCTTAGTAACACACTTCTTGATCAAGCCATCCGGCAGTTAGGTTAAAACTATGTCAAAGCGCCTTTTCACCTCCGAGTCTGTTACCGAAGGTCACCCAGACAAGATCGCTGATGCGATCTCAGATGCCGTTCTAGATTCTCTACTATCACAGGATGCAAAGAGCCGTGTAGCTGTCGAAACGCTGATCACGACGGGACAGGTTCATGTTGCTGGCGAGGTAACAACCAATGGATATGCAGATGTAATGGGAATAGTTCGCGACACTGTTTTAAACATTGGCTATGACTCATCTGACAAAGGTTTTGATGGAAATAGCTGTGGTGTATCTATCTCTATCGGCCAGCAATCTCAGGATATTGCCCAGGGTGTCGATGATGCATACGAGCATCGAGTCACCTCCGCAGTAGATCCATTAGATCTACAAGGTGCAGGTGACCAAGGATTAATGTTTGGTTACGCATGTGATGACACAAAAGAGTTAATGCCCCTACCTATTTGGCTGGCACATGCGCTGGCGCAGCAACTCACCAAGGTTCGCAAATCAGGTGAACTTGCATACCTTCGCCCAGATGGAAAAACACAGGTCACGATCGAGTATGACGGAGACCGTGCGATTGCTTTAGACACAGTTGTTATCTCGAGTCAACACGCTGAAAATGTAGATGTTGTTAAAAAGTTAACACCAGAGATTATTGAGTATGTAATCAACCCAATTATTTCGAAGATTGATCTACCAAGAAAAGAACTTCGTACACTGATCAACCCAACAGGTCGTTTTGTAATCGGTGGTCCCATGGGGGATGCAGGCTTAACAGGTCGTAAAATCATTGTCGATACATACGGTGGAATGGCTCGTCACGGCGGAGGTGCATTTAGCGGAAAGGATCCATCAAAGGTGGATCGTTCAGCAGCTTATGCGATGCGTTGGGTTGCAAAGAATGTAGTTGCAGCAGGGTTGGCCCGTCGATGTGAGGTACAAGTTGCCTACGCCATCGGAAAGGCCCAACCAGTTGGCGTATTCGTGGAAACATTTGGAACTGAAACAGTTCCAGTGTTAAAGATTCAAGAGGCTGTTTTATCAGTCTTTGATCTTCGTCCAGCGGCGATCATCCGCGATCTCGAGCTGCTTCGACCTATCTACTCACTTACTAGTGCTTACGGTCACTTCGGTCGTGAACTTCCTGAGTTTGCTTGGGAGCGCACAGATCGCGTTAGCGCCCTTCAAAACGCAGTTAAGTAACCGGTGGCATCACCTCGGCTATTTAGACTCAAGGCTGAAGTTGCTCCGGCTCCTTCAGGCCCGATAGCTGACACCTTACCGATCGCAAGGATTCGGGTAGATACTGGGGTTTTTCATCTCGATCAGTTGTACGACTACGCAATCCCAGAAAGATTAAGCGTGGGCGTAGTAACTGGAGTTCGAGTTCAGATTCCTTTCGGCGGACGTGAAACTGAGGGGATAGTCGTCTCTCGCTCTGCAACCCCAGAACGTGCAGGTGATTTGAAGTCAATCACAAAAGTATTGTCACTGCATCCAGTTGCAACGAAAGAGAGTCTAGAGCTCGTAGACCACGCGGCTTCGTATTACTGCTGCAATCCATGGGATCTCATACGCTCTGCGATCCCGCCGCGTGTTGCAAGCGTCGAAAAAGAGTTATCAGTCCATAAGTTTGACGCGAAGAAAGGTGCAAACAGAGGTGGTTCCTCTTTTCAGAGCTTCGCGCCTTTCAGTCCTGCGCATGACCAATTATCCTCAATCATAAATCAAGTAAAGAACTCTGGTTCAATCCTGATCGTTGCCCCGGATGAGAAAGATGTTGAGCAGATTTGCATTGCTCTTTCAAATACTCATCAGAATGTAATACCGCTGACTAGCTCTTCTGCGCGGGATGAGAGATATCGAAACTTCCTACTTTCAATGAGGCTTGAACAATCTATCGTTGTTGGTACCCGCAGCGCTGTCTTTGCACCAGTAAATAATCTGGCTGCGATTATCGTCTTTAAGGAGTCCTCACCCGAACATTACGAGGTGAGGTCCCCAGGTTGGAACACCTTTGCAATTGCAAAAATGAGAGCACAACTGGAAGGCGTAGAGCTTGTTTTTACCGGCTTCGCACCATCCATCAAAGCAGCATTTGATATTGATCGGGGCCTTACCAAATATAAAAACCAACGGGTTGAGGTAAAGGTAGAAGCATTTACACCCAATGATGGAGGATTACTTCCGGGCAGAATCTTTTCCGAGATAAAGAGATCACTAAAGAGCGGTCCTGTATTGTTCTTGGCGCCGAGAAAGGGCTATGGCAATGCACTTCTGTGTGCGCATTGTAAGAATATTGCAATCTGCAAATGTGGCGGCCGACTCTCCGTAGCATCAAAGAATCAAGCACCAACTTGCGTCCATTGCGGAAGTGGCTTTCCTGATTGGCGTTGCAGTTTTTGCTTAAGAGATAAGCAGTATCTAGCGGGCAGAGGTATTGATAGGGCAGCAGAGGAGATTTCACGGGCTTTTCCTGGTTTTCCAGTAGTGATCTCAGCGGGTGATGTGATCAAGGAAAGAGTTGAATCAAAGCCATCTTTGGTGCTTTCTACTCCTGGTGCTCAACCTCTTGTTGATGGAGGATATGCCGCGGTTGTTGTATTGGATGCAACTAGATTTTTTTCTCATACAGATATCAACAGTCAAGAACGTGCAAGAGAGTTGATCTTTGAGACCTCTTCTTTAATTAGCCAATCCGGCAAAGTTTTGTTGGTTATTGATGACTCTCATCCAATCGTTGCAGCGGTTGCACGTTGGAATATCGCACCTATGCTCAAGCGAGAGTTAGCCGATAGAGCCGATCTCAACCTTCCCCCAACAGTGACTTCAGCTGTTCTGGTCTTAGATGCAACTGCAGCCCCATCAATTGCAGCTGGATTAAACAAGGCGAAGACAGAGGGACGCTTGCCTTTGTCATCACGATTATTTGGTCCCACGCAATTGCCTAAATCCCAAGCCAAAATAGTCATCCATGTCGAATCTGAAGAATGGAGTCAATTGGCACTTGTACTGCATGAACTCCAACGAAAGCGCAGTATTTCGAAGAAGGATTTACTGACACTGAGAATTGATCCTTATTCTCTATAACTCATTGATAGACTTCGGGCATGTCGATTCAGGAAATTCGCTTCTTTGGTGATCCAGTTCTTACCACTCCTGCATCACCGGTCCTTGATTTTGACAAAGAGCTGCGTGTACTTGTTAAAGATCTGACAGATACGATGTTGGATGCCCCAGGTGCAGGGCTTGCAGCACCCCAAATCGGTGTTTCGCTACGCGTCTTTGTTTGGGATGTAGATGAAACTCTGGGACACCTCATCAATCCTGTTCTGACCCTTAGTGATGAGATGCAGGATGGGGAGGAAGGATGTCTGTCCTTCCCGGAACTTCGTTATGAAACTCCAAGAGCGATGAGGGCGGTTGCAAAGGGTTTTAATATGTATGGAGAGCCGATCACCGTTGAAGGCAGTGAGTTTTTGGCAAGAGCGCTTCAGCATGAAAACGATCATCTGAACGGAATTCTTTTTATTGATAAGTTGTCAGCAGAGGATCGCAAGTCTGCAATGAAGGAGATTCGCGAATCAGAGTGGTTTAATCTAGCCGCCGAGAAAGGCCAAGCAATTCAAGTAAAGGATTCGCCTCACTCAATATTCGGACGGAACACCTAATGCGTCTCGGAGTAGCAGCTACTCCGGAGGTAGCAGTTCCTTGTTTGGATTGGTTGCTAACAACCGAGCATGAGTTGGCTCTGATTATCACTCAACCTGACAAACCCTCGGGTCGGGGAAGGGCAATGAAGCAAAGCGTTGTCGCTGATTGGGCCGATCAACACAAAGTAAAGATAGTCAAACCTTTAAACCCTCTCGACCTAAAAGGTCACATAGAAGTTTTAGATTGTGTCATCACTATCGGTTATGGGGTCTTACTTCCGCAAGCCATTTTAGATCTTCCCAAGTTTGGTTTCATTAACCTTCATTTCTCATTGTTACCTCTATACAGAGGCGCAGCTCCTGCGCAAAGAGCGCTTCAAAATGGTGACCTTGTTACCGGAGTTACTGTGTTTCAATTAGAAAAGGGTATGGATACGGGGCCGATTTATTCGCAAAGCTCTGTTGATATCGATCCATCGTGGAGGAGTTCTGAACTTCTGGCATCTCTATCACAGCAAGGTCCAATCGTTCTTCAAGAGGCACTTGTAAAGATTTCTCAAGGTTTATCTCCGATTTCTCAATCAGGTCAATCGAGTTTGGCACCTAAAATCTCAAAAGAAGAGGCACGACTGGATTTTTCTGTTCATGCAAAGGATGTTGTGAATGCCATACGAGCTTTCACTTATGAACCTGGAGCTTGGACATTATGGAAAAAGGAGCCTTTTAAAATTACATCAGCTGTAGTTACCAATAATGCTGATATCCCAATGGGAGCAGTTATTACTAGTGAGAAAAGTGTTTACGTTGGATGCGCGGATCAATCGGCGATTGAACTTGTAACCGTGGTACCTGCCGGTAAGAGGGAGATGAAGGCAATCGATTGGGCACGAGGAGCACGATTAGTGGGTGGAGAGTACTTTGGCTGAGGCACGTCGTAATACCTTTAAATCTCCAAAACCTGAAGCTTCTCGATTGCTTGCCTTTGATCTGCTGACCGAGGTAAATCGCAATGAGGGTTATTCAAACCTGCTCCTTCCTCAGGCACTCAATGTCAGCAAGTTAGATGATCGTGATAGAGCCCTGGTAACAGAGCTTCTCTACGGAACGATTCGAATGCAAGGCAAACATGATTGGGTTCTGGCTCAAATCAGTGATCGGCCTTGGTTAGAGGTAGATCCTGGAATTGTAGATATTTGCCGTATGGGTGTTCATCAAATTCATGAAATGCGTATTCCAGACCATGCTGCTGTTGCATCGACGGTGGAAGTCGCTCGAAAGCGTTTAGGTGAGTCAAAGGCAAGCTTTGTAAATGCGATGCTTCGCAATGTAACTCGAAAGAGTCAGGAGGATTGGTTTGCACCCCTTCTTGAGATGACTGATGCGGTTCAAAGGTTATCTATTCAATACTCACATCCCGAGTGGATAGTTTCAGCCTATTTCGACCTTCTCAAGGATTGGAAGGAGGTTGAGCAAGCCCTTGCGATTAACAATGAAGCGGCGGTTCCAACTTTAGTGTCCTGGCCAGGATTGTCATCTATAGAGGATTTGAAAGGCATCGGGGGAGAGCCAACTACATACTCTCCTTATGGTGCCCATTGGAAAGGCAATCCGGGGGCGCTTGATTTGATCAAATCTCGGAAAATCGGCGTACAGGATGAAGGTTCACAACTTGTAGCCTCTGTTTTTGCATCAGCCTCAGCCGGTAAAAGTTGGCTTGATATGTGCGCTGGTCCTGGAGGTAAAGCAGCGCTTTTATCCAGCATTGCGCGAGAACGTGGAGTGACCTTCACCGCTAATGAGATTTCATCTGTACGTGCAGATTTAGTACGTCAGGTAATTAATGGTGATCGCGTCATCGTTGGCGATGGTCGGGAGATAGGCAACCAGTCTGAAAAGTTTGATGCCATTTTGATCGATGCGCCTTGTACAGGTCTTGGTGCTTTACGTCGACGACCAGAAGTACGTTGGCGTCGTAATTTGCAAGATCTACGGGTGCTTACTCAATTGCAGCGAGAGTTGATCGACTCCGGAATCAAGGCTTTACAAGTTGGTGGAGTTTTGGGATATGCCACATGCTCTCCACATCTGGCTGAGACATCTATTCAAATTGCAGATCTCAAACGGAAGCACCCAAACATGGAGCAAGTGGATGTGCATCCATACCTGCCGGCAAATTTACTACTTTCAGAACGAGATCAAGCTATGGCGTTGTGGACCCACCGAACTGGTACCGACGCAATGTATTTAGCCCTTTTTAAAAAGATTAGCGAGTAAAATAGGGATATGAGCCGAGAGATCAGAATCACCCCGAGTATTTTGAATGCAGATTTTTCTCGCCTCAATGAAGAGATTGACTCAATCGCTCAAGTATCGGATTTACTTCATCTTGATGTGATGGATGATGTTTTTGTACCTAACTTCACCTTTGATTTTGCAGCAGCATCGCAGATTATTTCTGAATCATCTTTACCTGTAGATGCCCACCTAATGGTGGCCGATGTCGATCAAATCGCAGTTCAGTATGCTGAAATTGGGTGCGCTTCGGTAACAATTCATGCCGAGGCAACAAAGAACATCCCTTTGACCTTGAAGAACATTAGAGCAGCTGGTTCACGATCAAGTTTGGGCATAAAGCCCGATACTCCAATAGAGGATTATGCTGAATTTGTAGATCTGCTCGATATGTTCCTTATTATGACCGTTGAGCCTGGTTTCGGTGGACAAAAGTTCATGGAGAACATGATGGATAAGGTGCGAAAAACTCGAAAGATAATTGGTGATCGCCCTATTTGGTTGCAGGTAGATGGTGGAATATCCATGAGTACGATTGAGATGGCGCTAGATGCTGGTGCGGATACATTTGTAGTCGGAAGTGCTGTTTTCAACGCTCCAGATCCGGCTCAGATGGTTGTCGATATTAGAAAATTCGCAGCGAGTAAGTTTGAGTCCTAGTAAACTTTGCAGCATGAAGAGCTTCGAAGATTTATGGAATGAACTGAGCACAAAGGCGATCGAACGTCCCGAGGGATCAGGAACGGTAGCCTCCCTTGATGCCGGCGTTCATTCGATAGGAAAGAAGATTCTTGAAGAGGCTGGTGAGGTGTGGCTGGCAGCAGAGCATGAAAGCGATGCAGCTTTAGCTGAGGAGATCAGTCAGCTCATCTACCACCTTCAAACTTTGATGCTCGCACGTGGCCTCACTCTCAATGATGTATACAAGTACTTATAAGGAGCCAGAATGTTAAGAATCGCAGTCCCTAACAAGGGATCCCTTGCAGACAGCTCCATCGCAATTTTAAAAGAGGCGGGTTACCGTCAACGTACCGATAGCCGTGATCTAGTGTTGATTGATCCTGACAACTCTGTCGAGTTTTACTACTTACGTCCCAGAGATATTGCTGTATATGTTGGATCTGGCGAGCTGGAGGCGGGAATAACAGGTAGGGATTTGTTGATTGACTCTGCCGCAGATGCACAAGAGGTTTTATCCCTAGATTTTGGCGGATCAACCTTTCGCTTTGCCGCGCCAACTGGCAAGGCGTGGAGCGAGAACGATATTCAGGGCAAACGAGTTGCAACCGCTTATCCGGGGTTAGTAGAACACAGTCTCAGCAAGCTGGGTATCACAGCAAAGATTGTTCGCTTAGATGGAGCGGTAGAAAGCAGTGTGCGGCTAGGTGTTGCTGATTTGATCGCCGATGTTGTGAGTACAGGCAACACATTACGACAAGCAGGATTACAAACATTTGGAGAACCGATTTTAAGTAGCGAAGCGGTCTTGATTAAGCGCGCTGGGACAGAGATTCCATCTGGATTGGATGTTCTTATCCGTCGTTTGCAAGGTGTGGTGACTGCAAGACGATACGTTTTACTGGATTACGATGTCCCGAAATCACTTGTCGATAAGGCCTGTGCAATTACACCTGGCTTGGAGTCACCAACAATCTCACCTTTGCAAAAGGATGATTGGGTTGCTGTCAGGGCAATGGTTTTGCGAAAAGAGACTAATCGCGTTATGGATGAGCTCTGGGCTTTGGGCGCCAGAGGAATCCTGGTCACCGATATTCACGCCTGTCGGCTCTAGTTATAGGCCTATCAAAGATTTAACGGAAGCTAAAGATGGCTCTGTTATCGAGAAGGTTGCCGCTTCTGTAACTATTGGTTTTGCATTGAAGGCGATGCTTATGCCAGCGATCGCCATCATGTCTAAGTCATTTGCACCATCTCCGATGGCCACGGTGTCTGCCAACTCAACCTGTGAATCAAGGGCAAACTCACGCAAAGCTTGAGCCTTCGCAGCACGGTCAATAATAGGTCCAACAACCTTGCCAGTTAGCACACCATCTTTGATCTCTAAGATATTTGCTCTGAAGTAATCGATCTTCAAATCATCGACTATTGGTTGCATTATGTTTGCAAAGCCACCAGAGACTAAGGCAACACTATGGCCATCTTTATGCAATATCTCAACCAACTCTGCGGCTCCATCAGTTAATGCGATCTCTGCGCGAACCTGTTCAATTACAGAGTCAGATAAACCATTTAACAATGCCACACGCGCTATCAAGCTTTCAGCAAAATCTAGCTCTCCGCGCATCGCCGAATCGGTAATACGAGCCACTTGCGGCAATACGCCCGCTTTGGCTGCCAGTAATTCGATCGCCTCTTGTTGTATAAAGGTTGAATCAACATCAAACTGAACGAGACGCTTCCTGAAGCTCATAATTTCCTTAATGAACCGAGATCTGCAGATCTGACTCTGCTGGAACAGCACCAAGAGCCTCTTGCAAATTCGCTGCAGTTGAACCCGCCACATCTATCTCAACCACCATGGGGCTTAATGAGCTGCGATTGAATCGTAGGATATTTCCACCGGAAGATAGAACAACAGATGTCACCGAGTTGATGAAACGGGGTAACAATTTTGATGCGGTGATACGAATAGTGGCATCATGTTTCATTGGACTAGGTGAATCAGAGAAATCAAAGATAGATGCAATATCGATCTCTAAACGTTGAGCTAGTAGCTCTAGATCACTTTCAATGGCACCCTGATGTGCCTGATTGAGTGAAATCTGAACCGTCAGAATTAAACGGGAGCTGATGACTATCTGGTCGATATCAATAATTGATACCGCAAAGGGTGAAAGAGCCTCAAAAAGGGCATCGGCCAATCCCGGCTTATCCTCTCCAGTAAGAAGGATGAGCCCTGAAAATACCTGCGTGTGTTCGCTCTCATTTGTCATAAGAGGGCAAGGTTATCGTGAATCACTCATGGCTTAGCTCAGCTTTGCCCAACTTTAAGGGGTTCTAGCAGTATCTTTTACCATCTATGAGTAACTCTGTTCTAACTCTCAACGAGGTCTCTGTTCGCCGAGGAGATCGTGTCATCTTGGGTCCCATAAATTTCTCTATTTCCCAAGGTGAGCGTTGGGTGGTGCTTGGGCCTAATGGCGCTGGGAAATCGACCTTGTTGCAGATTTTGTCTACGAAGATCTTTCCAACTCAGGGGAGCGTTACTGTCCTGGATAAAGAGATGGGTAAGGTCGATTTATTTGAACTTCGCACGCGAATTGGTCTGTGTGGTTCTGTCATCGCCGAGGATATTCCAGATGATGAAACAGTTAAAGATGTAGTACTGACTGCAGCGTATGCAATATTAGGGCGATGGAATGAAGCATATGACTTATGGGATGAATCTCGCGCTATGGCCCTGCTTACCAACTTTGGTGTTCGAGAACTTGGCGATCGTTTATATGGAACTTTGAGCGAAGGTGAAAAGAAACGTGTTCAGATCTCGCGCGCTCTAATGACCGATCCTGAACTTCTTCTCTTAGATGAACCAGCTGCAGGTTTAGATTTAGGCGGACGAGAAGATCTCCTTCGACGTTTTGCCAACTTTGCAGCGGACCCTTTAGCGCCTGCAACAATTCTAGTTACCCACCACATAGAAGAGATTCCTGTAGGAACTACTCACGCACTGCTTATTAAGGATGGCGTGATCGCCGTTTCAGGACCCATTGACCAGGTAGTAACCTCCGAACATGTTTCAGCGGTCTTTGGAGCCTGGATAACTGTGACCCCTGAATCAGGTCGGTTCTTCGCACGTGCAGCTCTTTGATTATCTTCATCCAGATTGGCAGTTAGCGTTAGAGCAACAAAAGCCTTTAATTGATTTGATTGATCTGGCTGTTGAGTCAACAGAGATCGCGCCTTCTTATCACAATGTTTTTAGGGCGCTTTCACATTCGATAGATAGCACCTCAGTTGTCATTTTTGGACAAGATCCATATCCCACTATGGGGTATGCGCATGGCTTGGCATTCTCAGTAGATACCAATGTCTCTCGATTACCGGCCTCCTTGCGAAACATTTACAAGGAGTTAGATAGCGATCTCGGCATAAAAAGAGGTAATGGGGATTTGGCAGATTGGTTTGATCAAGGTGTAATGCTTATCAACCGAATATTAACTACCGATATTGGTGCATCAATGGCCCATGCAAAGCTTGGTTGGCAGGATATTACGAACTCGGTGGCTCGAACCCTTGGAGAAAGAGAGGTGATTGCGGTGTTGTGGGGGAGTTCCGCCCTTGAACTCAAGCGTTACTTTCGAGAAGAAAATGTCATCTCTTCGGTTCATCCAAGCCCACTTTCTGCATACAGAGGATTTTTTGATTCTCGCCCTTTCTCAAAGGTCAATGCAAAGCTTCGTGAAAAAGGATTTTCCGAAATCAAGTGGTAAAGCAAAAGGCCCCCGGTTTCCCAGGGGCCTTTTGCTTGAAGAGTGCTTATCCGAGCCAAGCGTTGATCGGCGAGGACAAGAAGTAGATCATGAATAGACCTGATACTAAGTAGAGCAACGGGTGAACTTCTTTGCCACGTCCCTGTACCAAACGAATCACGACATGTGTAATAAATCCTGCACCGATACCTACTGAAATGTTGTAAGTGAACGGCATCAAGATAATTGTTAGGAATGCAGGGACACCGATGCCCATGTCATCCCAGTCAATATTCTTGATCTGTGACATCATCAGGAATCCGACGATAATCAAGGCAGGAGTTGCAGCCTCGTAAGGAATGATCGCTACGAGAGGAGCTAAGAAGGTTGTTAGTAGGAATGCGATTCCTGTAACAATTGAAGCAAGGCCTGTACGAGCACCTTCTCCAACACCTGAAGCTGATTCGATGTAGCTTGTGTTTGATGAGATACCTGCAGCACCACCTGCAGCAGCTGCTACAGAGTCAACCAAAAGAATCTTCTGGATGTTGTCTACATTTCCATCCTTGTCAGCAAGACCTGATTCGTGTCCGATTGCTGTAACTGTTCCAACAGTGTCGAAGAAATCAGATAGCAACAAGGTGAATAGAAGAAGAATTGCTGCAATAAGTGAAACATTGTCCACATTGAAGGCTCCGAGCAGATCAAACTGACCAGTGAAATCAAACTCTGGAACAGCGACGATCTCTGTAGGAACTGCGGGTATACCTAGCTGCCATCCGCCATCAACGATTGTTGGAGGATTACCAGGAGTGAAGTTTGGAGCAATGTTGTACATTTTTTGGATAACGATCGCCAAAACAGTTGCGGCAGCGATTCCAATAAGAATCGCACCCTTGACCTTACGAACCATTAGTCCGATGATCAACAAGGTTCCGAAAACGAAAACTACTGTTGGCCAGCCAACGAGATTTCCATTGACGCCTAGGCCTACTGGAACTGGACCACTTGCGGTACGGCGTACAAAGCCAGCATCAACAAGACCGATGAGAGCGATAAATAGACCGATACCAACAGAGATTGCGATCTTGATCTGAGGTGGAACCGCCTTGAATACCGCAACGCGGAATCCGGTGAGAACCAAAACTAAGATGATGAGACCTTCTAGAACTACAAGACCCATAGCAGCAGCCCATGTCATCTTTGATGCGATACCAACTGCAACAAAGGTATTGAGACCAAGGCCTGTTGCAAGTGCCAATGGATAGTTAGCAATTGATCCCATAAGGATTGTTAGCAGACCAGCAACTAAAGCTGTGGTTGCTGCAACCATCGCAGGAGCAGGCTGTGCTCCACCAAATAGGAACTGACCATTTGCATCTGGCGTGTAAGCCAGAATAATTGGGTTGAGAGCCACGATGTAAGCCATCGTGAAGAAGGTTACGAGTCCGCCTCGAACCTCTTGGGCAATTGTTGAGCCCCGCTCAGAGATTTTGAAGTATGAATCCAGCATGAAGTAGTGCCTTTCTAATTTTGTTAACGGGGGTGTTTGCGACCCCGTGTGCGATAGGGCGCACAACCCTTGGGAAGAGTTAAATCCTATGTGTTACCTGTGGGTAATCCTAGAAACGACTCCCAGGCTGATCGCGATGGCTTGGCCAATGAGTAGGGCAAATAAGAGGGTTCCAAGGCCAACAGTTCCGCCTAGCAACCATCCAGCGATTAAAACTGAGCCTTCAATCGCTAATCTCACCCTACCGATTCGCACTCCGGTGGTGTGATGCAGAGCTGTCATTAATCCATCACGAGGACCAGGGCCCAAGCCACAGGTGATGTAAAGGGCTGAACCGAATCCAACCATCGTAATTCCAATTAAGCATGTAGCAACCGCAATTAGGAAATTACTCTGTGCCGGAAATATTGAGACACCAATCTGGATTGCTGTAGCGATGATGGCAATATTGGAAAGTGTTCCAAAACCAGGTTTTTCTTTGAGAGGGATCCACAAAAGAAGAACCATGGTGCTTATAGCAAAAGTAGACCAACCCATCGTTATGTCTAGTCGAGAAGAGACGCCCTGAGCCAATACCGACCATGGAGCATTTCCTATTGAACTTTGAATCAGTAAAGAATCACCTAAGCCAAAGATAAACAATCCAAAGAAGAGAACACCTACTCGAGTGGGCTTGAGATCCCATCGAGATTGAGCGGTCCACGGTGTTTGTGGAACAGTCTTATGCGGACGAAGGAACTCTATAAATGGATTAGACATTCAATGAGTATAATCATCAAATGTTTCCTGGCGTTGGCACAATCATCAACATCATCACGATTATTTCTGGTGCATCTCTTGGTGTACTTGTGGGTAATCGCATGCCTACAAGAACCAGAAACTTACTGACAGATGTCCTTGGGTTGGTGACACTCCTTGGCGCAGCATCAGCCTTGATTCCTCTGTGGTCTGATCGATACACGCAATCATTGCCACAAGGGTGGAGTTTGCTGGTTGTCTTGGGTTCATTGTTGATTGGTGGACTCATTGGATCTGCGATGAAGTTAGAGGATAAGTTGGAAACCTTGGGTGAAAGCCTTCGGGTTCGCTTTAAGGCTTCCCGTGAATCCTCCTTTGTCGAAGGTTTTGTCGCGGCATCATTGCTCTTTGCGATCGGGCCTCTTGCCATCCTCGGAAGTATTAGCGATGGAATGGGAACCGGGATCGATCAGCTGATTTTAAAAAGCACACTCGACTTTTTTGCTGCGATGGCCTTTGCAACCTCATTGGGATGGGGAGTTGCAGTCTCAGCTCTACCTGTTGGAATCTACCAAGGGGTATGGACGGTGATCGGTTTCGGGCTAGGAGAAGTCCTTGCGGGATACCAAATCGATGCGATGACAATTGTCGGTGGGATCATGCTGATTTGTATTGCGCTCAAGTTGCTCAACATCAAGAGTGTTTCAGTCGGAAACTTATTGCCGGCTCTGGCGATTGCCCCAATATTCGCCTTAGTAGTACATAGCTTTTAGAAGGTTGAAGCGTCGATTACAAATCGATACTTCACATCACTAGCTACAGTTCTTTTGTATGCCTCATTGATGTAGTCAGCCTTAATGACCTCGACATCACTGACAATTAAATGTTCTGAACAAAAATCCAACATTTCCTGCATCTCGGGGATTCCGCCAATCATCGATCCTGACACTGAACGTCGACCATTGAGCAAGGTGCCAGCATGAACTTCATAAGGCTTACCTGGCAAACCAATAACAACAAGGGTTCCATCAAGTTTTAGGAGATTGAGATAATCGTTGATAATCAATTCTGCACTCACTGTGTTGAGGATTAAATCAAAGCTCTTTGCTAATAGGGCCAAGTTGCTTGGATCCTTTGTGCTCACAAAGTGATGAGCTCCCATCGCTATCGCATCGGCTTGCTTGCCAGGAGAGTGCGAAAGAACAGTTACCTCTGCGCCCATCGCGGCTGCGAACTTAACACCCATGTGCCCCAAGCCTCCAAGGCCCATGACTGCAACCTTCATCCCGGGTTTCACACCCCAATGTTTTATGGGGGAGTACAAGGTGATGCCAGCGCATAGTAAAGGTGCGACACCTTCTAAAGGCAAATTATCTGGAATCCGTACAGCGTAATCTTGATTGATAACAAAGTTGTTTGAGTAGCCACCCATTGCAACTGTCACGCCATCTCTTTCGTAACCGTTATATGTCCCAGTCATGCCTTCAACGCAATACTGTTGCAAGCCCTGAAGACAGCTTTCGCAGGTACGGCAGGAATCAACAAAGACTCCAACACCTATTTTGTCGCCAACTGCAAACTTTGAAACCTTGGAACCAATTGCTGCAACAACTCCGGCGATCTCATGGCCCGGAACCATAGGGAAAATCGCTGGACCCCACTCTTCGGCAACCTGATGAATATCGCTGTGGCAAATTCCGGCGTAGGCGATATCTAATGCAACATCATTCTCGCCTAATTCGCGACGTTCAAACTCATGCGAAACCAAATTTGCTTTCGCTGACAAAGCTGCATATCCGCGTGATTTCATCTTTACTCCTTGAACGGTAGTGGAAGAGAAGAGGTATGGGCCGCTCTTGATGCTCGAGCAGTCACTTGGCGCATATGGTGGCGACGACAAAGAACCTCATATGCAACCTCTGCACCGGGTGCCACATCGCCAACGACAACTTGTTCACCTTCAACGACCATAACTCCACCGATGGTTCGTGCGTTATGGGTTGCACGCGCCCCACACCAGCAGAGCGCTTCTACCTGCAAAGTATTTACGCGATCAGCAAGTTCGACTAAACGGGCAGATCCTGGAAACAACTTCGTTCTGAAGTCAGCCAAAATTCCAAATGCAAATACATCAATACCCAGACCATCGACAACTCGTGCAAGTTGGTCAATCTGTTCAGTTTCGTAAAACTGAGCTTCATCGCAGATGATGTAATCAACCCGCTCACCCATAGAGAGCTTGTCAACCACTAACTTATGAATATCTAACTCAGGGATAACCTCGATAGCAGGACTTGATAAACCCAAACGCGAGGAGATAACACCTGATCCTGCTCGATCCTTATTGGTAAAAATCAATCCGGTGCGTCCTCGGCTTTGATGATTATGGGCTGTTTGCAGGGCAAGGGTGGATTTACCGCTATCCATAGTCCCGCAGTAATAGATCAATTCAGCCATGGTGCGCATCTTGCCACAGCTCTACGGCATTAGCCCCTTATTAGTTAAAGCAGCCTTTAATTTGTCAGTTAAACCGAGAGCGGCATCAACTGATATGTGAGATGCATCGCGATAGACCACATATCCATCTTTAATCGCTGGGCAGTATTCATCACATAGCCACGGAGTTGGATCAATCGAAATAAAACCATCGATGATCAGGTTTGGTGTTGGCTGAGTTGAATCACAGCTTTGGGAGTTTCGTGAAGCCAGACAATTTGGGATATCTCTTTTTGGTAAAGGAGTATCACTAATGTAAATCAGATTCTCTGAACTTCCCTGGAGACTGGCCAAAAGACGCCTCTGGCCATCCTGCCACCAGGTTGTTCTATCTTTTGCGCTAGCTGGTGGCTTAAAGTTTTGGAAACTGCTGATGATTACCGCGTGAGGTTTGAGCTGTTGAATTCGCTCTATCGAGTTGTTTCTCCACCTATCGCATTCGGCATCATTGTATGCACCCTTATTTTCGCGGGGGGCCTCGACTGATGAACAAGCAGATTTTGTAAGAGAGATCAACCTGTATCCATTACCTTTTGCGATTACTTCTAAAGCCGGGAACCACTGCGCAGCATGGGAATCTCCATACAGAACTATGGTCTTGTCTGCGGAGGTATTACCGTAAAGGCATTTTCCTGATCTGTCCTCACCATAGTTAACATGGCAACCATCACCATAGATCGATGGCTTTTGGACAACCTGGTTCAGATTAAAAGAGTAGTCGGATCCGCGTACCTTGATTGAATCAGAAGATGTAGAGATGATGAAGAAAGCTATTAGAAATGACGCTGCTGTTGTAGCTAGAAAGAAGCCATATATCTTCTTAGCGCTAAACGCACGGTGTCTTAATGGTTGTTCTATATATTTGCTAGTGAAGTGAGCGAGAACAATAGTTAAGAGTATGCAGAGTAATCTTTCTCTGATTCTTAGCGGTCGATCTAGCGCAGCGGCCGGAAGAACCAGTGCAGGCCAATGCCAAAGATATAGTGGATAGGAAATTGCGCCCAACCATTGCGCTAGCCGGTTATTGCTTAAATCATTGAAAAATCTTGGCCAAATAGGAACTGTGCCTATGAGTAAAGCTGTCGCAGCAACCGGAAGCACCGCGTTGTATCCAGGAAAAGCTGTGCTTTCATCAAAACGTACCGAGGCAAAGATTATTCCCAAGACACCAATCCATGGAAAGAATCTATTGCGCAAATACTTATCAGGAACAAAAAGTAGCAGTGCACCAACACCTAGCTCCCATGCACGTGTTGGAAGTGAGTAGAAAGCCCATATCGGAGATGTTTGTGTTTGATAAATAGACAAGAGCAGGGAGAGCGCTGTAACGATAGCTACGCCATTGAAGACAGCACGTCTTCCGTATCTGGAAAGAATCAGGATGAAGATTGGCCAAACCACGTAAAACTGTTCTTCTACAGCCAGAGACCAGTAATGAATAAATGGCGATGGAGTGGCATCTAAGTTTTGATAATCATTTTGCCACCAGGCAAAGAGATAGTTGGAGATGTATGTTGCCGCGGCGAATAGATCTCGTCCTAATGCAGAACGAGTCGTTGGAGGCAAAAGAAAGTATGCAAAAAAGGCGGTAATAAATAGAACAAAGACAGATGTCGGCAAAAGACGTTTAATTCGTCTTTGGTAAAAGGCGTTGAGATCTAACCGTCCTGTTTTCTCGATTTCCCTAAGTATTAATCCAGTGATGAGATAACCCGAGATCACGTAAAAAATATCGACGCCGATAAAGCCGCCTGGCATTAGGCGAGCATGGAAGATTGTCACAAGGAGCGCAGCTAAAGCGCGCAATCCTTGGATTTGAAGAATTCGCATTGCTAAGAAACTACCAGCGAAGTAACTGGAATCTGAGGATATTTCTCCTTGAGTCTTTCTCGACCCGGTAAACCTTGGATCTCTAACAAAGCAAGGACGTGAATTACTTCGCCACCGAGTCTTTGAATCAACTCGATGGCAGCACCAATGGTTCCACCAGTTGCCAATACATCATCGATCAGCAGAACCTTTGAACCCGGTGAAACGGCATCCACATGGAGTTCTAAGGTGTCATCTCCATACTCAAGACCGTAACTCTCAGAAATAGTTAAATGGGGGAGTTTTCCAGCTTTACGAATCGGAACAAATCCGCTGCGAAGTTGATTTGCTACCGCTGAAGCAAAGATGAAGCCGCGAGCTTCGATGCCTGCAACCAAGGTTGATGGATCCGCGTAATCAGCGAACTTTTCCGTGATGGCGATAAAGGCCTCACCATGGGCAAGAAGTGGGGTGATGTCTTGAAAACGGATACCCGGTTTTGGGTAATCTGGGATTTCACGGATGAGCGATAGAGCATCATCAATATTCATGTGTCCGAGAGGGGACTTGAACCCCTAATCCCTTGCGGGAACTAACACCTCAAGCTAGCGCGTCTGCCAATTCCGCCACCCGGACTGAGTGATAGGAAAGGATAGCAATTGGGTGCAAGAATAGCGAAATGAGTACAACACACACAGAACTTGAAGTTGAAACCATCAGAATCTGCCAAGAGTTGATTCGTATTCCAAGCGTTAACTTTGGAGATGGAAAGGGCGATGAGAAGGCAGTTGCCGAGTATGTCGCGCAGTTGTTGTCTGAGGTTGGTATCGAAGCAAAAATTTATGAATCAGCACCTGGTCGTTGCAATGTAATCGCTCGTATTAAAGGAAGTAATCCAGACCGTCCTGGCCTAGTTGTTCATGGACACATCGATGTTGTGCCGGCAAATGCAGATGATTGGTCCGTTGATCCTTTCTCTGGGGAAATGAAAGATGGCTACATCTGGGGCCGTGGCGCGGTTGATATGAAAAATATGGATGCGATGATCCTTGCAACGGTACGCGATTGGGCACGAACCGGTTATGTACCAGATCGCGACATCGTCCTTGCCTTCTTTGCTGATGAAGAAGCGGGAAGCGTTTATGGATCTCATTACATGGTCAAGGAACATCCAGAAGTTTTTGCAGGTTGTACTGAAGCGGTTTCTGAAGTTGGTGGCTTCTCAGTAACAGTTGCTGGTGGTAAGCGACTTTATTTGATCGAAACCGCTGAGAAAGGCATCCATTGGATGCGACTAACCGCCGAAGGCCGTGCCGGTCATGGTTCGATGATGAATGATGACAATGCGATTACGACATTGTCTGAAGCGGTAGCAAAAATTGGTCGATATGAGTGGCCACAGAGATACAGCAAGACTGTGAAGGCTTTTTTCAAGCGCATAGCCGAGGAAACTGGAAGGCCATATGACGAAGAGGATCTTCGTCCATTACTTAAAGAAATCGGTTTCGCCTCGACAATGATTGGGGCGACCCTGCAGAACACCGCAAATCCAACGATGCTAGATGCTGGTTACAAGGCGAATGTAATTCCAGGTTCAGCAAGTGCGACAATTGATGGTCGCTTTATTCCTGGTTTTGAGGATGAGTTGAACTCCACGATCAAGAGTTTGATTGGTGAAAATGTAACTGTCGAAACAATCACAAGAGACAAGGCTCTTGAAGTTCCATTTGAGGGAGATTTAGTAGAGGCGATGTGTAACGCGCTTATTGCAGAGGACTCGGTAGCAATTCCTGTTCCATATGTAATGAGCGGCGGAACAGATAACAAAGCTCTCGCAGATTTAGGGATCATCGGCTACGGATTTTCACCTTTGAAATTAGATGCCGAATTCAATTTCATGGCAATGTTTCATGGTGTTGATGAACGTGTACCTGTTGAAGGTCTTACCTTTGGAGCTCGCGTCTTGAAAAACTTCCTAGAAAACGCTTAGAGACTTACCTCATCTAGAGCTGTTCTTACGATGTCGGGAAGTGAGATCTCTTCACTCTTAAGGACTCCTCGTAACTGAGCGCCGGTTCGTGCGCCAATAAGTGAGGTAGTTACACCTGGTGCATCACGAACCCAGGCAAGTGCGACCTCTAATGGGGAGAAGCCCAGACCATCTGCGGCAACGGCTACAGCCTCAACAATCTTTGTTGAACGCCCGTCTAAATATGGCTCAATGTGTTTTGCAAAGTGCGGTGCTGCACCTCTTGAATCACTTGGAATACCTTTTCGGTACTTTCCCGTTAAAACACCTCGCGCTAATGGCGCCCATGCTAAGAAACCAAGTCCACACTCAACTGCAGCATCAATTAACTCGAACTCAGCATTTCTATTGAGCAAGGAGTACTCACCTTGAACCGTTGTAAGAGGTGCTTTCATGGAGTTTGATTGTTGCTTAGTAGCGGCTCGGGCTAATTGCCAGCCTGAGTAATTACTGACTCCTACATATCGAGCTCGACCTGTTGTGTATGCGTAATCCAACGCTGACAAGGTGTCATCTAGGGGAGTTGTTTCATCCCAATTGTGCACCTGCCACACATCGACGAAATCTGTACCTAGCCGATTTAAAGATCTATCAAGTTCAGCGATCAGAGCATGACGGGATGCATCCACCTTACGGACTCCGTCAGCAAAGCTGATTCCCGCTTTAGTTGCGATTACGACATCATCTCGATTAAACAAGGTGCCGATTAACCCACCAATGACCCGTTCGCTATCTCCATCGCCATAAGTAGCTGCGGTATCGATGAAATTTCCACCCGCATCTAAGAAAGCGCGGCATTGATCGGCTGCTTCGATCTCATCTGTATCTCGACCCCAAGTCATTGTTCCTAGGCCCAGTCGGGACAAAGCTAAACCGCTAGCTCCTGCGCGTCGCTTTTCCATGGCGTGACCTTAGCAAGGCCTGGTACCAAAAGCTGCGATAGCCTTTCATTATGCGATTAGTTTTGATTCGTCATGCTCACTCCGAGTCCAACGCCTCGGGGATTCTTTCAGGGCGAATGCCGAAGGTGCATTTATCCTCAAAAGGGATTAAGCAGTCCGAAGAGCTAGCCACACGTCTCGGAAATTTTCCTATCGCACAACTGCGACTATCTCCGATGGAGAGATGTTCCGAGACGATTGCGCCTTGGCTGACTCAATATATTCAAAAGAGTAATCCTAATTTTGCGCCCGTCGTAGACCCAAATATCAATGAGGTTGATTACGGGAACTGGAGCGGAAAGAAGTTAAGTTCGCTCTCACGTAAAGCTGAATGGAAAACCGTTCAAGAGTCGCCCAGTCGCATGTACTTTCCAAATGGAGAAGGTATTGCAGCAATGCAAGCTAGAGCGATGAGCAGCGTTCATGATTTAGCTAAGCTTTCTGACAATAAGGTTGCGGTGATCGTGAGTCATGGTGATGTCATCAAATCAATCATGGCTTCAGCTTTAGGAATGCATTTAGATGAGTTTCAAAGAATCATTATCGATCCAGCTTCTGTCTCTGTTATCGAATACTCATCGATAAAGCCCAGGGTTATGCTGGTCAATGACACCCGTGCCGTCATTACAGACTTACTGATTGCACCAAAACGTTCTCGCAACCTAATCGGTGGAGGAGCTGGCAAGTGAGGCACCGGTTTACTAATCCGCAGCGATTTGTTGCAGGTACCGTGGGACAGCCAGGTGAACGAGCATTTTATTTACAGGTCAGATCCGACAATAATGTTGTCAGCGTTGCAGTCGAGAAAGCTCAAGTACAAGCAATCGCTAATCGTCTAGAGCTGATGATCGCCGAAGTTAGAAAAGCAAACCCATTAATCCCAATTGAGATGCAATCTAAGGATGATGCTCCTCTAGAGACACCAGTGGAAGAAGAGTTCCAGGTAGGTGCAATCTCACTAGCTTGGGATGATGAGACATCGGTAATCAGCTTTGAGATGTATGAACTTGAAGATGATGAGGAAGAGTCCCAAGGTGGGGCGCTGGAGGTACACCTTTCCCTGGGTATGGCGGTTAGTTTTGCTAATCGCTCCAAGGCGGTTGTTAATGCAGGCCGATTGCCCTGCCCATTCTGTTCAATACCTATTGATCCACGTGGGCATCTGTGTCCGAGGGCAAATGGCTACCGTCGATAAACACAAGGTGCTTTCAGATGGAGTTCTAAAAGTTACCGGACGTTTAGTTGATGCTTCCAATGCGACTTTGTATGCGACTTCAACTTTGAATGAGCAAGAAATTGTCTGCATTTACAAACCAATTGCTGGTGAAAGACCATTGTGGGATTTTCCCGAAGGATCATTGGCTCACCGAGAGTACGCCGCATATCTAGTAAGCCAGGGTTTGGGTTTTCATATCGTCCCTTTGACGATCTTGCGCGATGGGCCGTATGGATCAGGCATGGTTCAAGAGTGGATTACATTGGATGAGTCAATTGATTTGGCGGTGTTCTTCTCAAGTGATAATCCGAGGTTGAGATCGATGGCCTTGTTTGATGCAATAGTTAATAACACCGATCGCAAGATTGGTCATCTTTTGCCGATCAGCCACGATGAAGTGTATGGATGTGATCACGGGGTGACTTTCCATGTTGAAGATAAGTTACGCACCGTTTTGTGGCAGTGGGCTGATGATGAGTTAACTGATCAAGAGTTGCAATCTCTGCGAAAGGCGAAGCAACTTTTAGCTGGTGAATTAGGGGAGCAGTTAAAGCCCTTTCTTAAGCAGGATGAGATTGATGCAATATCTATGCGCGTGGATCGTTTGCTTTCAGAGGGACGTTTTCCGCTGCCCAATCCGAATTGGCCAGCGATTCCGTGGCCCGCCTTCTAAGAAAGCCATACGATTAACCTATGAACTCTTGGTCAGAAGTTTCTATCCCATCCTTGACAGGAACGCGGAATTTTCCTCAGCTATTTCTGTCTGACACCGCATCCCGTGTCAAAAAAGGCGTGGAGCATAAGGCTACTTACCGAATGTATGTGTGTGGAATTACTCCATATGACGCGACGCACTTGGGGCATGCAGCCACTTATTTGACCTTTGATTTAATTAATAGGTACCTTCGCGCAACAGGTTCTGAGGTTAAGTATGTCCAGAACATCACCGATATCGATGATCCTTTGCTAGAACGTGCAGTACGAGATGGTTTAGATTGGCGGGATTTAGCCCATCAGCAGATTGATCTCTTTCGAAGCGACATGGAACATCTCAGAGTCATCCCACCGGTTCATTACATAGGTGCGGTTGAAGCGATTCCTTTGGTTGTCCAAGCAATTGATGATCTTTCCTCTCTATCAAGCATCTATTCAGTTGACACGGATAAGTACTTTTCAGTTCACAGCGATAGCCGCTTTGGATCTCGTTCACATTTGTTGCAAGAGGAAATGCTTTCAATATTTTCAGAGCGTGGGGGAGATCCTTCTCGAGCAGGTAAGAGGGACCCTCTGGATTGCTTGGTCTGGATGTCGCAAAGACCAAATGAACCAGGGTGGGAATCCACATTTGGAGTTGGAAGACCTGGTTGGCATATCGAATGCACCGCAATAGCTTTGAAGTATCTGGATCCATCTGATCTGGATGAAACTTTGATCGATATCCAAGGCGGCGGAAGCGATCTCATTTTTCCTCACCATGAAATGTGTGCCGCACAAGCACATGTTCTTACCGGCAAAGAGTTAGCCTCATCTTACGTTCATACCGGCATGATCGGGCTAGATGGCGAGAAGATGAGTAAGAGCAAGGGGAACCTTGTCTTTGTATCTAAGTTGATAGCTGCCGGGAAAGATCCAATGGCGATTAGATGGGCTTTAATGTCAGATCATTATCGATCCGATCGGATGTGGAGTGATACGTTACTGAAAACAGCTGAAGAACAGTTGCATCAATTACGTATTGCGATTAGCGCACAAAATTGCGCACCGACAGATGAAGTCATATCCTCATTGATAGTCGCACTCAGCGACGATCTAGATACTCCTCAATTAATTGCAATACTAATGAAATGGTGTTCCGACACATTAGCTGGCGGCGAAGGTGGATCAAGCGCCGATCTACGGTTTGCACTTGATGGGTTATTAGGACTGAACCTTTAATCCTCTTTTTGTCTGCGAAGGTAACGCTCAAACTCTTTAGCGATGCTGTCGCCAGATACCTCAGGAAGTTCAGCCGCATCCTTGCTCTCTTCGAGAGCCTTCACATAATCAGCTACCTCTGAATCTTCAGCGGCAAGATCATTAACTTCTTTTTCCCAGATATCTGCACGCTCCGGCAAATCAGATAGAGGGATGGAGACATCCAGGAACTCTTCAAGTGTGTTGACTAAAGCAAGTGTTGCCTTTGGAGAAGGTGATGATGCAGCGTAATGAGGAACTGCCGCCCACAAAGAGATTGCGTCAACTCCTCGACGCAAACAAGCATCTTGAATGATTCCTAGAATTCCAGTCGGTCCTTCATATTTAGATACCGAGACACCCAGGCGATCTGCAATCGATGGATGTGCGCCAGTTCCTGAAACTGTTATCGGTCTTGTGTGTGGAGTATCTGCAAGTAAAGAACCAAGTGTTACAACTAGCGAGACCTCAAGATCATCGGCAAGATCTAATAGATCAGAGGTAAAGCTCTTCCACCGCATCGATGGTTCGACTCCAGTGACGATAACTAAATCACGTGGCATCGAAGGTACGGCAAGGCCGAAGACTTGAGTCGATGGCCAGGTAATGCTTCTAATCTGCGATTCATCGATCGAGACCTGAGGTCTATTGACTTGAAAGTCGTAAAAATCTTCAGATTCAACCTGGGCGATAAGTTCTGGCAAAACATCATCACTCTTATCTCGCCATCCAGAGAGTAAATGCTCAACAGCGCCAGAGGCAGCCTCAGCGGCATCATTCCACCCTGAAAAAGCCACAATCATGACTGGATTGCGAAGTAGAGGAATCTGATGAATCTCCATGAAAGCAACCTTAAGGTAACCTTCGTCAAATGAATACTCCATCTATTGAAGCAGGGTTGTTGCGTAGAACCCTTGCTCAACGGGTGGTCGTAGCCGATGGCGCGATGGGAACCATGCTTCAAGCGGCCAATCCGACCCTAGGGGATTTTCAAAATCATGAAGGATGCAATGAGATCCTTAATGTCAGCCGTCCCGACATAGTTCGTTCAGTTCATGAGGAGTACCTGTCGGCAGGTGTAGATGCGATCGAGACAAATACCTTCGGCGCGAATTGGTCCAACCTTGCTGATTACGGCATTGAAGACAGAATCTACGAGCTCGCATACGCCGGCGGAAAGATTGCCCGCGATGCCGCCGATGCTTTTTCAACAAAGGATAAACCTCGCTTTGTTCTTGGATCATTGGGACCGGGTACCAAACTTCCATCTCTTGGTCACACAACATATGAAAATCTCAAGCTTGCTTACTACACCGCTGCCAAGGGTTTATCTGATTCTGGATGCGATGCTTTACTTGTCGAAACCTCCCAAGACTTACTTCAGGTAAAGGCGGCGGTTAATGGATGTCGCCAAGCTATCCAAGAATCTAATCGTGACATCGTTTTGATCGCCCAAGTAACCGTTGAAACAACTGGCACCATGTTGCTTGGTTCTGAAATCGGAGCAGCTCTGAACACCCTTGAACCTATGGGAATCGATCTCATTGGACTCAACTGCGCAACCGGTCCAACGGAAATGTCGGAGCATCTGAGATACCTCAGTAAAAATGCAAAGATCGCAATCTCTGTGATGCCTAATGCTGGCTTGCCAGTTCTTGGTGCAAATGGAGCTTCTTATCCACTTGGGCCTGATGAGTTAGCGATTGCTCTTGATGGATTCATCGATGATTACGGGATCTCTTTGGTGGGAGGCTGCTGTGGAACAACGCCGGCTCACCTTTCTGCAGTTGTGAAAAAGGTAAGTGGCAAAGCTATTGCCTCAAGGACACCTGAATTAGATCCAGGAGCATCCTCTCTTTATCAGTACGTTCCCTTTAGACAAGACAAGACTTATTTAGCAATTGGTGAGCGCACAAATGCCAATGGCTCTCGCGCTTTCAGAGATGCCTTGTTAGCTGAGGATTGGGAGAAGTGTGTCGAAATAGCACGTGATCAGATTCGTGATGGAGCACATATGCTCGATCTATCTGTCGATTACGTTGGCCGCGATGGTGCAAAAGATATGAGTCAGCTGGCTTCTCGTTTTGCGACCTCTAGCACTTTGCCTATTGTTCTTGATTCAACTGAACCAGCTGTTCTCAAAGCTGGCTTGGAACACTTAGGTGGACGCTGTGTTATTAACTCTGTTAATTATGAGGATGGCGATGGTCCGAGTTCGAGATTTGCAAAGATTATGCCCTTGGTTAAAGAGCATGGAGCCAGCGTAGTTGCATTGACTATTGATGAAGAAGGCCAAGCTCGTGATGCTGAATGGAAGTTACGAGTTGCTCGCAGATTGATTCATGATCTTCACGACAATTGGGGAATGAAGGTGGGGGACATTCTGATTGATTGCCTCACATTTCCAATCGCTACAGGTCAAGAAGAAACACGCAAAGATGGAATTGAGACCATTAACGCGATTAGACAGTTAAAGGTTGAGTTTCCAGAGGTACAAACAACTTTAGGTGTTAGCAATGTTTCCTTTGGTCTTAACGCTGCGGCTCGAGTTGTGCTTAACTCTGTCTTCCTGCACGAATGTGTCCAAGCTGGCCTGGATTCGGCAATCGTTCACCCATCAAAAATTACCCCAATGGCACGCATCGATGAGCGTCAACGCCAGGTAGCTCTTGACCTTATCTATGACCGTCGCACCTTTGATGGCGATGAATGTACATATGATCCGCTACAAGAGTTTTTGCAGTTATTTGATGGAGTAGAGCTTGCGACAAGCAAAAATGCCCGAGCAGAAGCACTAGCCGCACTTCCGTTGTTTGAAAGACTTCAGCGTCGCATCATTGATGGTGAAAAGGTTGGTCTCGAAGATGATCTCAACGAGGCCATGGCCACCGGCACTCCACCTCTAGAAATCATCAACAGCCACTTACTTGAGGGCATGAAGGTTGTCGGCGAGCTTTTCGGCAAGGGCGAGATGCAGCTTCCCTTTGTATTGCAGAGCGCAGAGGTCATGAAGACGGCGGTTGCAATTCTTGAACCATTTATGGAAAAAACTGGTGATGAGGGTCGCGGCACTATGTTGCTAGCTACCGTTAAGGGCGATGTACATGACATTGGAAAGAACCTTGTTGACATTATTCTTACCAATAATGGTTACCGTGTTGTAAATATCGGCATCAAGCAGACCATTAATCAAATCATCGATGGTGCGACGGAATCCAAAGCTGATGCAATCGGTATGAGCGGTTTGCTGGTTAAATCAACTGTAATCATGAAAGAGAATCTCGAAGAGATTACAGCTCGTGGTCTAGATCAAAAATGGCCAATTGTTTTAGGTGGCGCTGCACTTACTCGTGCCTATGTTGAACAAGATCTGGCTTCAATCTTTCCAGGCGAAGTTCGCTACGCACGTGATGCATTTGAAGGTTTGCGCCTTATGGATTCAATCATGGCTGTTAAGCGTGGTGAGCCAGGAGCTGCGCTACCTGCACTTCGCGAACGCAAGGTTGCTAACACGCGTCTTAAATCAGAGGATCTACCGATCGACACCTCCAGAAGTGATGTCGCGGTCGATGTCGATATTCCTGTCCCGCCATTTTTTGGATCACGTGTAGTTAAAGGTATTCAACTCAGTGATTACGCCGGAATGTTGGATGAGCGAGCGTTATTTGTAGGGCAATGGGGATTAAAGGGTAACCGTGGCGAGTATGAAAACATGGTTGAGAGTGAGGGCCGACCACGTTTGCGCTCATTGCTCAATGAGGTTCAAGCCAATGGTTGGCTCAATGCAGCTGTGGTTTATGGATACTTTCCTTGCTACAGCGAAGGTAATGATCTAGTAATCCTTCATCACGAGGGCGAGGACAAAGGCAAGGAACGAACTCGCTTCACCTTCCCACGCCAAACTCGTGACCGACGACTTTGCATCAGTGACTTTTTTGTCTCAAAAGATTCTGGAAAGACAGATGTGGTGGCATTCCACGTTGTGACTATGGGTTCAACTGTTAGCGATGCTGCTGCAAAACTATTTGCGGCAAATAACTATCGTGAGTACCTGGAGTTGCATGGATTATCTGTGCAACTAACGGAGAGTTTGGCGGAACATTGGCATGGACGTATTCGCGAAGAGCTTTCCGTTAAGTCAGATGATTCCTCCGATCTACAAGGAATTCTCGACCAGGGTTATAGAGGTTCGCGGTACTCATTTGGTTATCCTGCTTGTCCGGATCTGGAGCAACAGGTTCAGTTATGTGAGTTGCTGGATCCATCACGAATTGGGGTTGAGCTATCAGAGGAGTTCCAGCTACACCCAGAACAATCGACATCTGCAATCATTGTTCACCACCCTGAAGCTAAGTACTTCAACGCCAATTAGTGATCGATGTGGGCACCTTTTTTGATGCAGTTTTCTTTGATATGGATGGGCTCATGGTTGATTCCGAGCCAGAATGGTTTCAATCAGAGATAGAGGTAACCAAGCCTTTTGGTTACACATGGGTGGAATCTGACCAGATTGCCTGTCTAGGAGGACCGCTTTCACGTGTTGGTCAATATATGTATGACAAGTGTGGCCAGGTGCAATCTCCTTCCTTCTTTACTCAAGAGTTGATTCGGGTACAGGCGCAAAAAATGCGAGGCAACACACCAACTATGCCGGGCGCAGTTGAATTAGTTCGCAATCTTCAATCACACGGAGTAAAAACTGCCTTGGTTTCTGCTAGCCCGCGCAATATAGTGGATGCGGTCTTGGACAACCTGGGCCATGACCTTTTTCCCTTTTCAATAAGCTCTGATGATGTCGCAAACACAAAACCACATCCTGATTGCTATCTGAAAGCTGCCGGTATCAGTCAATCAGAGATAACAAATTGCTTGGTTTTTGAGGACTCATTAACAGGAATGAATGCGGCAACAGCTAGCGGTGCCTATTTAATTGCTGTTCCGCATCTTGTATCAATTGAAGAGTCATCAAGAGTTCGAGTAATTAAATCTTTGAAACAGTTAGATTTTCAAAAGTTGCAACAACTTCACAACGATTTTTCATCTGCTATTTAATCGTTATGTGCGGGACAGATCTTTTTAAAGTAACACCAATCGCACAGTCGTGAAGGCTTTGGTGGCCAGTAATCTTTTTCGGTGGATATGAAAATATCCTTTGCGACCCTCTTTAGGACTTTTTCAGCAGATTCAATATCTGAGAGCTTGGGGTTACTTTTTACAATTCGGCCATCGCCAAGATAAATTAATTGCAGCAACCGGGGGAGAACGCCTGTGTTTTTCCAGTACAAAAGTGCGTATACCCGCAGTTGAAAAAGCGCCTTCTCTTCCCAACCTGGTTTAGGAGATTTTCCAGTTTTATAATCCACGATTCGCACCTCACCAGTTGGTGCAACATCAAGTCTGTCCACATATCCATGGAGATAAACATCTGTATCGAAATCATTTTCTAAGTGCATCTCGCGATGAGTTGCCTCAAAGGTGGAAGGATTTTCGAGAGTGAAGTAGGTAGTCAGAAGTGCTGAGGCACGATCCAACCACTCTTTCTCATTTGTAACCATCTCAAGGAGGGCTGGTTTTCCTTCTAGCTGTGCCGCCCAGCGAGAGGGCAAAAGATCTATCGCAGTTTGTGGAGTTCGTTCCTGACTCGGAAACTCAAATAAATCCTGCAAGATTGTGTGAACCAATGTGCCACGTTCTGCATCCAAGGATGGGGGCTCAGGGAGTTTGTCGATCTTGCGATACTTGTACAGCTGCGGGCAGTTTTCATACTCGCTGACCGCACTTGGCGATAATCGCAGACTATTCTCTTGACTCACCTGGATGAAGATACTCGTACTTTGATGGCGATAATCGCCTAAGATGCTCCCGTGTCTAATCTTGGGTATTTCGGAGCTGGGGATCGCATTCAATTGACCGATCCCAAAGGAAAGCTTTATAGCTTCACCATCACACCAGGCAAGGAGTGGCACACACACAAGGGTTGGATCACTCATGATGAACTCATCGGAATGCCTGAAGGATCAGTTGTCAGTACAACCGCAGGTTTAAAGTTCACCGCATTCAAACCCTTGCTCGCAGATTATGTTTTAACAATGCCTCGGGGTGCAACGATCGTTTATCCCAAGGATGCAGCGATGATCGTTGGCGTGGCCGATATTTATCCAGGATCTCGAGTTCTGGAAGCGGGTGTCGGAAGCGGAGCGTTAACCATCTCTCTTCTCCGTGCAACAGGTCCAACGGGAAAGGTGCACTCAGTTGAACGTCGTGCAGATTTTGCAGAGAACGCCCGTTCAAATGTTGACTCATACTTTGAAGGCGCACCCGCCAATTGGTCTTTAATCGTTGGGGATCTACAGGATCAAAGCTTTGAATCTGAGTTTGATCGTGTTGTTTTAGACATGCTTGCACCTTGGGAATGTGTCGATATTGCAGCACGCGCCTTGCGTCCCGGGGGAGTATTTCTGGCCTATGTCGCTACAACCACTCAGTTGTCGGCAACAGCTGAGGCGCTTAAAGAGGATGGCAGATTCACCGAGCCAGAGAGTTCAGAAACATTGGTTCGAGGCTGGCACCATGAAGGTCTAGCTGTTCGTCCTCAACAGAGAATGATCGGACACACAGGATTCCTCATTCAAAGCCGCAGAATGGCCCCTGGCGTTGAAGTTCTAGCTAGACGTCGTCGTCCGGCGAAGGGTGCATACGGTGTCTCGGAAGATTGAACGGTTAATCAATCTAACTATCGCACTGCTTGCAACGAAGAGATACTTAACAAGATCTGAAATTTTTAAGACGATCGAAGGCTATGAAGGTAGCGCTGAAAGTAAAGAAAGAATGTTTGAGCGTGACAAGGATGATCTCCGCTCCTTAGGAATTGAAATTGAGGTTGGTAGCTTTGATCCTCTCTTTAGCGATGAAGCTGGATACCGAATTAAGCAGGAAAAGTATCAATTTGATTTGGGTGAGATAACACCAGTTGAAGTTTCACTGCTTTCTCTTGCGGCGCAGGCTTGGCAGGAAGCATCATTTGGAGATGTTGCGCAGAGCGCTCTCTTAAAGTTGAAATCTATGGGAATTCCAGGCGATGAGTTATTGATTCCAATTGCCGTTCACAAACTCGATGATGGCGGTCAGGATATTTCTCTGATTAGCAAGGCGATTGCATCACATCAGCAAATTAGTTTTGAGTACTTGGATGCGAATTTATCCACTACCGATCGCAAAGTGGTTCCTCTCTCGCTTTCATCTCGAAGTGGGTTTTGGTACATAGCAGGGGTTGATCAAGATGTTCAGGAGATTCGCACCTTCCGACTAGATCGCATCAGAAACCAAATCACTGCAGGGGATACACCATCAGGGTTTGAAATACCAGAAGGGTTTTCTGCTAAAGCTTCAGTCAGTGTGATGAACCCCAACGGATTTGCAGTGATCGATCTTCGAAAGGGTAAAGGTGCTGCTCTGCGCGCACTAGCGTCTTCACTTCAATCTTTAGGTGAATGGGATCAACTTAAGATTCCAATCTTCAACCTCGAATCACTTTCAGCGCTCATCCTTTGGCACGGTTTAGATGTAATAGTTCAAGAACCAGAATCTCTTAAGAATTTGATCATCGATCATTTAGAAGCGTTGGTAGGTAACCATGGTTAAGAAGTTCTCTGCGCCACTCGAGCGAACTGCACGACTTTTGGATCTTGTTCCCTACATCAATTCACATCAAGGCATCTCCCTGAAGGAGCTTTCCTCCGTCTTTGGAGTCTCTGAATCGCAAATGGTTAACGATCTGACCACTTTATGGATGTGTGGCTTGCCTGGCTATACACCACTTGAGTTAATGGATCTTGATTTTGAAACTGGATATGTGACGATCAATAACGCAGATACTTTATCTAAGCCTCGCTCGATCAACTTCGATGAGGGAGTAGCCCTGCTATTGGGACTTGATCTTTTGCGCTCATCAATCGAGTCAGATCGAATTGATTTGATTGAGAAGATCGATGTTCTTGCTTCAAAGATCTCTGAATTGATAAATCTCCCATCTGCTTTGTCCGCCGCCCCCTTGGTCAATCTGCAGGTTACGGCAGCGATCTCTGAAGCGGTTCAAAAGCAATCGGGTTTAGAAATTACTTATCACTCTTTGTATCGAGATGAAGTAAGTACTCGTAACATCTTACCTATGGAGTTAATTGAGGTAGATGGTCAACAATATTTAAGTTCATACTGTTATACCGCAGAGGATTTCAGACAGTTTCGCGCCGACCGAATCAAAGGTGCAAAAGTTATCTCCTTATCTAGAGATGTCTCGGCACCGTCCAAGAGCTCAGCGATCATCAAAACGAGAATCAAGGTTTTAACTCCAAGCAGAGATCTCGCCGAACGTTTTAAGCTTTCCCAGTTGGAATCTGATGCTGATTTTGAATTTGAATCCTTTTCTCAGCAATGGTTGGAGAGATCTATCCTCGCCTCGGGAGAGGGCGCAGAGTTGCTGTCACCCCCTGAAATTCGCAAATCCATATCGGAGCTTGCCCAATCGATGCTGGATCGTTACAAAGCTGGCTGAAACCGCCTATTGATTTCCGCTGTACTGGTGTAATGTTGGGAAAAATATCAGCCAAGGAGTTAATGCTATGAATCTAGGTCCAAGAGAGATCGTTATTCTTTTGATCGTTGTCCTCGTGCTTTTCGGTGCTAAGCGCCTCCCAGATTCAGCCCGTTCACTTGGTCGCTCCATGCGAATCTTCAAGAGTGAAATGAAGGAAATGAAGGCTGATGATGTCGTAATCGAAGAAGACGGCAAAACAGAGAAGTAATTTCATGGCATCTGCAAGCGAAGCGAGGATGCCCTTACTCGACCACTTAAGAGAGTTACGTCAAAGAGTTCTGCGCTCTGCGATTGCTGTACTTCTAGCCTTTGGTGGAGGGTGGTATTTCTACAACCCAATCATCTCTACCTTAGCTAGCCCTGTCTGTGATTTAAAAGCTGCACAAGAGGCAGGTGCTGCTAGCTGCGGCGCTTTATACATCAGCGGAGTTTTAGGTCCGTTAGATCTACAAATCAAGGTAGCTCTACTGACTGGAGTAATCGTCTCTGCCCCTTTCTGGCTCTACCAGTTATGGGCCTTTATCGCTCCGGCGCTGCATCGAAAGGAGAAGCGAACCAGCGTTCTCTTCGTAGCTTCTGCGACTCCATTTTTTGCAATGGGTGCGACCCTGGGTTACTTAATCCTCCCAGTTGCAATCAAAGCCCTCTTTGGTTTCACACCTGACTCAATCAGTAACCTCGTTAGATTTGATGACTATCTAGATTTTGTTCTGAGATTAATCCTTTTTGTTGGGCTTGCATTTGAACTTCCAATCTTTCTTCTTACATTCAATTTGATCGGCTTTCTTCGCGGTAAAACAATCTTGAGACCTTGGAGAATTTGGATTTTTACAATCTTCTTCTTTGTTGCAGCTTTGTCACCAACAGCAGATCCGCTTAGCATGGTTCTGCTTTCAGCTCCATTAATCCTCTTTTACTTCATGGCGGGGATAATCGCGGTTTTTGTCGATCGTAGAAGAGATAAGAAGCAGGAAATGGTCGAAACCGGCAGCATGGCCATTGATGCACCAACCTCCATTAAGGATTAGCCGATAGGGTCATCCCATGTGGGCTTTAGTAATCAACCCTGTCGCAGGTCAGGGTAAGGGCACCACGGTCGGCACTTATGTTGCCGGATGGTTAACCCAGCGAAAGATCCCTTACGCATTAATTACAGGACAATCCTCAAACTCACTTGCCGATCAACTTGGTAACTTTCTCGAAAAGAGCTCCGATTGTGATGGAGTAATTGCCGTTGGGGGAGATGGGTTGTTGCACCTAGTTTTACAAAAGGTTGTGCCCGCTCAAGTTCCCTTAGCGTTAATACCGGCAGGCACTGGCAATGATTTTGTTCGGACTCTAGGGTGGAGCCTTGAGTCCTTTGATGAACATCTATCCTTCGTCACCTCTACACAACCAACCCCTATTGATCTGGGACTCGTCGATGGTGAATGGTTCGGTGCGATTCTTTCGACCGGTTTTGACTCAGTTGTTAACGAAAAGGCCAACACTTTGAATTGGCCCAAGGGTCCCATGAAGTACAACGCCGCGATCGCGATCGAGCTTCCACGGTTTAAGCCGCGCCATTATGAGATCTTCTTGGATGACCAAAGTATTTCAACGGATGCAATGTTAATCGCAGTATCAAATGGACGTTCATATGGTGGTGGAATGTTGGTTTGTCCAGATGCAAACATCTCCGATGGATTATTTGATGTGATGATCCTGCGTCCAGTCTCAAAAGTTGAGTTCCTTAAAGTGTTTCCGCGGGTCTTTGCCGGAACACATCTTTCGCATCCGGCGGTCGAGGTTCTCAGAAGCCGAACTGTGCGAATTGAATCGAAAGCTATTGCTTACGCAGATGGCGAACGCATAGGACAGTTGCCAATATCAGCTGAGTGCATTCGCGGAGCGCTAAGGAGTTGGGTCGCATGAGTACTCCAGCAGAACGGTACGCTGCGGCAAAACTTCGAGGACAACATCCCGTTACAACAGAGTTTCTCCTAACCTTTGATTTTGAGTTTGATCCATTTCAAATAACTGCATGTCATGCCGTAGAAGATGGCAAGGGCGTCTTGGTAGCAGCGCCAACAGGTGCAGGAAAAACTGTTGTTGGAGAGTTTGCCGCTTACTTCGCGTTACAGGCGGGGAAAAAGTGTTTCTACACAACACCAATTAAAGCTTTATCGAATCAAAAGTACTCCGAGTTTGTAGCAAAGTTTGGCGAGGAACGTGTTGGTCTATTGACTGGCGATACCAGCATTAATGGCGAGGCTGACATTCTGGTTATGACAACAGAGGTTCTTCGTAACATGTTGTATGCAGGTTCCAACACCTTAACCAACTTGGGTTGCGTGGTGATGGATGAGGTTCATTACCTAGCCGATAAGTTCCGTGGCGCAGTATGGGAAGAGGTCCTCATTCATCTGATGGAGAGTGTGCAGGTCATATCCCTTTCTGCAACGGTTTCCAATGCAGAGGAGTTTGGTGAATGGCTGGGCGAGGTTCGCGGAGATACTGAGGTTATCGTCAGCGAAATTCGACCGATACCGTTGTTCCAACATGTATTGATCGGCAACCGACTGATGGATTTATTTGAACAACCCGGAAAAATCAATCCAGAGATTTTGCAGCGTGAGCGAGAAGCGATCCGTCGCTCCGCCTTGGGTCGCAATCGTCGAGGACGCTTTACTGAACCTTCCGATCGAATGAGCAGATCTGACATTATAGAAAAACTTCAGCGTGAAAGCCTTCTGCCTGCAATTACCTTTATTTTTTCAAGAGTTGGATGCGATGCAGCGGTCAAGCAGTGCTTACATGCGGGACTTCGATTAACCTCTCCGGAAGAGCGGGTCGAGATTCGCCAGACCGCGCTGCGATACACCCAAAACATCGCCGAAGAGGATCTTGAGGTTCTTGGCTTCGAGGAGTGGTTAACCGCCCTAGAGCGGGGAATCGCCGCACACCATGCAGGACTGCTGCCTAGCTTTAAAGGTGCGGTTGAAGATCTCTTTCAACGCGGCTTAGTTAAGGCGGTCTTTGCAACTGAGACTCTTGCACTTGGTATCAACATGCCAGCTCGCACTGTGGTGTTAGAGAAGTTAATCAAGTACAACGGTGAAGCTCATGTGCCAATTACTCCGGGGGAGTACACCCAGTTAACCGGACGAGCCGGTCGCAGAGGAATCGATATCGAAGGAAATGCGGTGATCCAATGGTCACCAACAGTTGATTCAGCATCGGCGGCAGGATTAGCTTCAACACGTACATATCCTTTGCGTTCATCTTTTTCTCCCACATACAACATGGCAATAAATCTGATTTCACGTTTCGGCCGCGAGACTGCACGTCGATCACTCGAATCATCCTTTGCGCAGTTCCAAGCTGACCGGGCTGTAGTTGGCCTGACTCGTCAGATCAGAAAAAATGAGGCTGCCATAGAAGAGTTGATGAAGGATGCCCAATGCCACTTGGGAGATTTCGCCGAGTATGCGCGCCTTCGTCGATCCATTAAAGAGGTTGAGGTCTTGCTCAGCCGTCGTGATCAAAGAAAAACCTTTGACAATAGACAACGGGGACATTTAGAAGGCGAGCTTTCTGATCTTCGTAAGAGCATGAAATCACATTCCTGTCATGGTTGCGCCGAACGTGAGGATCACGCACGTCTTGCTGAAAGAGCAGGACGCCTTACACGTGAAAATGATGGATTAACTACCCGAGTCGAAAACCGCACCCATGTCATCGCGAAGACCTTTGATCAGATCTGTCAGGTGCTAGATCATCTTCAATATATCGATGGCGAGAAGCCAACTGTTCAGGGAAAGATTCTGACCAAGATTTATGCAGAATCAGATTTACTATTGACCGAATCAATTCGTCGAGGATTATTAGATGATCTCAATGCAACTGAACTACTTTCTGTGGTTTCCTGCATGATCTTTGAATCGCGATCACAAGAAAATTTAGCTCCAAAACTGCCAAGTCAAAAGGTGACCTCGACGCTGACTGAAATCATTTCCTTGTGGGCAGCTTTAGAGAAGATTGAAAATGACTTCGGGGTAAAAACCCAACGTGAACCCGATGCCGGGTTTTGCTTTATCTCTTACAAATGGGCCAGCGGAAACTCCTTGAATAGTGTTCTTAAGGGAAGCGATATGTCAGTAGGAGATTTTGTAAGGTCTACTAAGCAGTTGGTTGATCTTTTGAATCAAATAGCGGGAGCGAGTGAAAAACTGCGTCCAGTCTGCAAAGATGCGGTCAAGCGAATTGATCGTGGAGTAGTTGCCTATCTAATGGGGGATGTATGACCTTAATGCTTTTGGATAGCGCATCTCTTTGGTACCGCGCATATTATGGAATGCCAGATACCTTGTTGGCTCCGGATGGAACTTCGGTTAATGCAATCCGTGGCTATGTAGACATGACGGCGCGATTAATGAATGTGTATAAACCAGATCGCTTGGTTGCATGTCTGGATGGAGATTGGCGACCAAGTTGGCGAGTAGATATTTTTCCAGATTACAAGGCTAATCGTTTAGAAGAGGAAGGGGAGGAGGAGGAAGAGCCTGAAACATTAACTCCACAAATTCCTATTCTTCTGGATTTGCTTGATCTTTTTGGTATTCCTGTTGTTGGTGTTGATGATTATGAAGCCGATGATGTGATGGCAACCTATGCGGAGTTAGAAAAAGGTCCAATTCGCATTGTTACCGGTGATCGTGATCTCTTTCAGATGGTTGATGATAAACGCGATATCAAAGTTGTTTATCTCGCCAAAGGTATTTCCCAGCATGATTTGGTAGATATTAAGTATGTTGCTGATAAGTATTTGATCCCAGGTGAAAGATATGACCTCTTTGCAATGTTTCGTGGTGATCCATCCGATGGATTGCCAGGGGTCAAGGGAATAGGCGAAAAGGGCGCTGCGGTCATTGCCAATAATTTTGCAACCGTCGAAGATGCATTAGCTGCAGCACTTGAAGGTCATGCATCGCTACCTCCTGCACTTGCCAAGAAGATTATTGCTGGAGCTGATTACCTGAAGATTGCACCTAAATTGGTACGTGTTGCAAGAGATGCACCTTTGCCCAAGGTAGATCTATCTCTGCCAAATACACCATCAGATCTTTCAGCGATCTATCAATTCAAGGAGCGTTACGCGTTGGGTGCGAGCGTTGATCGTTTGATCAGTGCTTTGGGTTGGTAGCGCTCTTAATATCCACTCTTTCAGGGGCTCTTCTTTCGGCTGCCTTTGAACCGGTGGGGAAGTGGTGGGTAGCGCCAATTGCTTTAGCAGGGCACATCTACGCTCTTTCCATCTCATCGAAAAAAGTATTGTCAGTATTTGTTTTTGCGGTCACTTTGAATCTCATCGTGCTGCATTGGAGCAGCACCTTTGTTGGCTCTATTCCTTGGATCATTTTGGCCATTGGAATGTCGATTTTCTATCTACCTTTGGCTTTGGTTACTCGTTGGGGATTATCCGCTTATCCGCTTATTTACATAGTCATGGAAGAGGTGCGAAACCGTTTTCCATTTGGGGGATTTGGATGGGTGCGTCTTGCCTACACTCAAGCTGATGCACCATACGCAAAGATGGCAGCGATAGGTGGGGCATCGGCGCTGTCGGGACTAACTGTATTGATCGCTTTAATTATCTTCTATGGATGTAAGCGCAGATACTCCTTTGGAATGTTGTTACCATTTTTACTCTTACTGGTGCCCATCAATCTGACAACAATTGGTGCATCCAATGTCATGATGATCCAAGGAAATGTTCCGCAACTAGGTTTAGATTTTAACTCTCGCGCTAAGGCGGTCTTCTACAACCATTTTGACAGAACTAAAAGTGAGTTACAAAAGGATTCAAATGTCGATTTTATTTTGTGGCCGGAAAACTCGGTCGATGTAGATCCATTTTTGAATCAAGATGTAAAGCGCTCACTTGATTCAATTGAAAAGCCCTTGATTCTGGGAGCGATTGTTAATAAGGCGAACAACCTTCTCAATACCTCTATTTTGTGGGGCGGAGATCTTCCGCCGATCTACATAAAACAGCACCTAACACCATTTGGCGAGTACATTCCTTTGCGTTCATTGGCATCGATAATTTCGCCGTACACTGACAGAGTTGCCGATTTTTCACCTGGCCAAGGTCACATCTTTTTCCAGGTCAAGCATGCAACCATTGCACCAGTAATTTGCTTTGAATTAGTAGATGATCAACTTCTTCATCTAGCTGCCAAAGATTCAAACTTGCTAGCCGTACAGACCAACAGTGCAACCTTTGGAATGTCGGCAGAAAGTGCCCAGCAATTGTCGATAACAAGGATTAGAGCGATCGAACATGGTCGAAATATCGCTTCGGTTTCAACAACTGGTTATTCGGCGATTATCGACGACACAGGAAAAGTTGTTCAAAAAACATCTATGGGTGCAGCTGAAACAATTCGTGCTGAAGTTGCATTAATTGAGGGTCAAACACCACGGGATAAAGCAGGCGACTGGGCGTTGGTGGGCGTACTAATCAGCCTCTTGTTCATTGCCCGACGAGCCTATGTATAACGCCGATAAGTTACATTATGTAAAGTAAGAAAGGAGAGGCGAACTCTGCTTTAGAGGCAGCTCCCTCCTATCGCCAAACCCCTTTAGCGGTACTCATCTAGCGGTGTACAGGCACAGACAAGATTTCTATCTCCATGAGCGCCATCAATACGTGAAACCGGTGGCCAGTACTTCATTCGAGAACCAATGGATTCGCCAGCCACTAGACCATCTAGCGCAACTGGATATCCACCCTTTTCGCGGCTGTACTGCCTCTCCCAATCGCTATTAACCACAGATAGAGCTGTGTGAGGTGCGTGGCGAAGGGCGCTGGCCTCAACGCTTATCTTCCCTTCAATAATCTCCTGAATTTCAGCTCTAATTAAAATCATCGCATCAATAAAGCGGTGAATTTCAGATATATCTTCCGATTCAGTTGGTTCAATCATTAATGTTCCAGCAACTGGGAAGGACATTGTTGGTGCATGGAAACCGTAATCCATCAATCTCTTGGCAATATCATCAACAGTTACACCTGAATCCTTGGTAATTCCGCGAATATCCAGGATGCATTCATGAGCTACTCGACCATTAGCACCGGTATACAAAACTGGATAAGCATCCTGCAGCTTTAACGCGATGTAATTTGCAGAAAGAATCGCAACCTGAGTTGCATGGGTTAACCCTGCTCCCCCCAGCAAACGAATGTAGGCCCAAGAGATCGGCAAGATACTTGCCGATCCATATGGTGCAGCAGATATTGGCCCAGGACCGGTTGCAGGACCAGCTAATTGATCCATTGGATGGTTTGGTAAGAAAGGTGCTAGATGTGCTCGTGCGATAACGGGACCAACGCCAGGTCCTCCTCCACCATGAGGAATCGCGAAGGTTTTATGTAAGTTCAAGTGCGAGACATCGGCGCCAAATTTTCCAGGCTGAGAAACTCCCACCAAAGCGTTCAAATTAGCGCCATCAACATAAACCTGTCCACCTGCATTATGAATCAACTCGCAGATATCTGAAACCGCTGTCTCAAAGACGCCATGTGTCGAAGGATAGGTAATCATCAAAGCAGCCAGTGCAGCGCCATGCTCTGCGATCTTGGCCTTCACATCATCAACAGAGACATTTCCGTTCTCATCACAATCAATTACAACTACCTTCATGCCAGCCATCACCGCAGATGCAGCGTTGGTTCCATGCGCACTAGATGGGATCAAGCAGATGTTGCGGGAATGATCGCCACGTGAATCATGGTAATTACGAATCGCAAGAAGTCCAGCGAACTCCCCTTGACTACCAGCGTTAGGTTGCAGAGAAACCGCGTCATAGCCAGTGATGGCAACCAACCAATCAGATAACTGCTTAATCAGCTTGCGAGAACCAGCTGTTTGATCAATCGGAGCAAATGGGTGAAGAGAAGCAAACTCTGGCCAAGTAACCGCTTCCATCTCAGTTACTGAATTGAGTTTCATGGTGCAGGAACCTAGAGGAATCATTGTTCGGTCTAAAGCTAAATCCTTGTCGGCAAGGTTGCGCAGGTAACGCATCATGCCGGTCTCGCTGTGGTTAGTGTTAAAAACAGGATGGGTTAGGAACTTACTGGTGCGTGCAAGCTTTGCAGGGATCTGCTCCCCTTCTACATCCTTGAGACCTAGGATCTGTAACACCTGCTGAAAAAGCTCTTCAGTGGTCTCTTCATCAAATGCCACACGTATTTCAGTCTCTGACACTCGTGCAAAGTTGATTCCGGCTGCAGCTGCCTTTTTATGAATTGCTTCGGCATCCTTTACAACGATATGAACCGTGTCGAAAACAACATCCTCACGATTTCCAGATGCGGCATGCAAACGTGCAGCAAAGTTATGTACACGTTGTGCGATCTCGCGAAGACCTGCAGGTCCATGCCACATGGCGTAGAAAGCGCTCATGTTTGCCAACAGAACCTGTGCGGTACAAATATTTGATGTCGCCTTGTCACGACGAATGTGTTGTTCACGTGTTTGTAGCGCTAAACGAAAAGCAGGTTTACCTGTTGTATCAATACTTTGGCCAACTAATCTGCCCGGCATTGACCTTTCAAGCCCACTGCGCACAGCTAAGAAACCAGCATGTGGTCCACCAAATCCCATAGGTACGCCAAAACGTTGGGCGGTGCCAACGGCGATATCTGCGCCCCACTCCCCTGGCGCCTTTAACAAAGTTAACGCTAGTAGATCTGTTGCAGCAATTACTAACGCATCACGAGAATGTGCAAACTCTGCAAAGGAGGAGTAATCAATAACTGTCCCTGTTGTATCCGGATACTGCAAGAGCGCACCAAAGAATTCACCCTCGTATCCATCACGCACAACGTGACCTGAATCAACTTCAACAACGGTGATTCCTAGCGGCTTTGCACGTGTGATCACAACCGCTTTTGTCTGCGGATGCACATGCTCTTCAATGAGAAAAACAGCATCATCACTGAGCTTTGAAGCTCTGCGGGCTAAAGTCATAGCCTCTGCTGCAGCCGTTCCTTCATCCAACATTGAAGCGTTAGAAATATCTAATGCGGTTAACTCACACACCATGGTTTGGAAGGCAAAGAGGGCTTCAAGTCGACCCTGTGAAATTTCTGGTTGATATGGCGTGTAGGCGGTGTACCAGGATGGATTTTCTAAAACATTTCTCTTGATGACTGGAGGAACAACCGTTCCGTAGTAGCCGGTACCGATCAGTGAACGAAAAACCTTATTCTCAGATGCTATTTCTCTAAGCTCAGCAATTACCTCAACCTCACTCTTGCCAGAATCCAAAGCTTTTTCGATAACACCATTGATTGCGATGTTAGATGGAACTACATCGGCGATGAAGGTGTGCAGATCTGAGTAACCAAGCGCTGAAAGCATCGCTGCTTCATCAACTGAGGTAGGACCGATGTGACGATCCTCAAATGAACGAGACAAGTCAACCCCTGACGATAGTTAGTAGCAACTACTACAAGGCACAAATGATACTTACAAGGCTGTAATTACGCGCCTTTAAACTTGCGACGCAGCGCCAATTCATCATTTGCATCTCCGCCGATCAACTGACCATTTACTTCACCCTGAAGTACAGATAGAGATCCCTCAACCTCATGCCATACCTTGCCCACGGCGATACCAAATACCCCTTGACCACCCTGCAGTAAATCGATGATCTCATCAGGGCTTGCACACTCATAAATTGATGCGCCATCACTCATCAAAGTAATGCGCTCTAACTCAGTGACTCCCCTGCTGCGAAGGTGATCAACAGCGGTACGAATATTTTGCAATGAAACACCAGCATCCAATAAACGCTTAACAATCTTTAAAACCAAGATGTCGCGAAAGCCATAAAGACGTTGAGTTCCTGAACCACTTGCCGTTCTAATACTTGGCTCAACTAAACCTGTACGTGCCCAATAATCTAATTGACGGTAGCTAATTCCAGCGGCCGAGCAAGCTGTAGCGCCTCGGTAACCGATTTCCATCTCTTCTGGGGACACGGGGAAAGCTCATTTCTCTTGGGGAGTGAGATAAATGTAAGGCTAGAGCTACGGGTAAACAATGACCGACACGAAGCAAACCTCTACTTGAGGTTGAGAGTTTTACCCACTACCCAGCAAAATCTTCAGGGTTGATCTGATCCAAAAACTCGCGGAACTTCTCCACCTCTTGGTTATCGCCCTCGCCTTGTGGGATCTCAACCCCGACCTCATTGAGTAGCTCCTCTGTGGCCAAGATGTTGCTGTGTGTCCGTACAGCTAATGCGATCGCATCAGATGGTCTGGCAGAGAGAGATAACGGCTCCCCTGAGCCATCACGCAGGTTCAGGGTTGAGAAAAAAACCCCATCCTTAATCTCAGTCAGATGAACCGCGATCAAGGTCGCATCAAAGAGCTCTACCAAGTTTTTCATGAGATCGTGGGTCAGCGGCCTTGGTGGCTCCACCCCTTGCTGGGCGAAGGCGATAGCTGTCGCCTCAACCGCTCCTACCCAGATGGGAAGAAAGCGGGTGCCATCAATCTCCTTGAGAAGAACGATTGGCTGATTGGACGGCATCTCGACGCGAACGCCAATAACCTCCATAGGAATCAACATACCTTTTCCGCCCGATTAACGATTATGAGCGAAGACGGTTGAGGCCACCACGAACAAGTGCGGCATGCAATCGAATTGAAAGAGATGCGATCTCCTTCTGAACCTCTTCAGCGCGAGCCTTTGATTCAGCGCCCTTTTGGCGAGTTAGAGGCGTGATCACTTGCTCAATCAAACCAATCTCACGATCTGCAGCTGATTTAAATGAACGTAGATGGCGAGCTTCGATTCCAAATCCGCCCATCTCAGTTACCGCCTTAGCAATCGCTAGCGCATCACCATCGTAATGACGGCCACGAGCTGTGATCAATCCATAACCTTCAAGCTCAACCAACTGATCCTCTGCAAGACCGCTGTTCTTTAAAAGCTCTTCTCGTGACAGGCGCATCTCGCTGACTTCACCAAATGCACTCGGTGCCATTTCGCCATCAATAGTTGCAAGGCCAATTGTTGGACGAGGTGCTGGGACTCCACCCACAGCAGCTGGCTGAAGACCTCGATCAATCGCATCGAGATTTTCCTTGATCACCTTAAGAGGCAGGTACTGATCGCGTTGAGCAAGCAACACATAACGCAGGCGCTCTAGATCTGAGGTTGTGAACTTTCGGTAACCAGATGGTGTTCTTTGCGGCTCGATCAACCCTTCAGATTCAAGGAAACGAATCTTTGAAATTGTTATATCCGTAAAATCTCCACGCAAACGGTTAAGGACTTCACCGATGCTCAAATATGCGCGTGCTGGAACTGCCATGACTACTCCCCTAGTTGGAACCGACGAAAAGCAAATGGAACTTACCTACTTGAAACTCATCACCTGAAACAAGTTCATGCTCTGTGATGGAAATATTGTTGATGTAAGTTCCGTTGAGAGAACCCTCATCCTTGAGAACAAAACGCTTACCCTGCTTAGAGATCTTTGCGTGTGTTCGTGAAACCGTTACATCATCTAGAAAGATCGAACAATCACTTGAACGACCGATTACTACTCCCTCAGAGGTGATTAAGAATCGAGAGCCTTTATTGGCTCCACGAGCGATAAGAATCATCGCTTTCTCACCGCCGGAGTTTTGAATCTCGGCTACAACCTCTCGGTCCTGCGGGGAAAGCAGGGCGAGCTGTTCCTCCAAATGTTTTTCTGAAAGATTTGAAACTTCACGTAGACCAAGGTGGATGGTGGTAGTGAGCTCGTTCTGTGATTGCTCTGCAGCCACTGCCCTACCTCCTCACCGTCAACTTAAGGGTGACACTAGAGAGTTAGGCAGATAAGGTCAAGCCGTGATTTCGCCGTATTGAGCAGCGGTCAATAGCTCAGATGGTGCTGTTGTGACCTCGATCTTTGCCAGCCAGCCAGCGCCATATGGATCTGAGTTGATACTTTCTGGAGAATTAGATAACGCATCATTAATTGCGACAACAGTTCCTGTAACAGGTGCGTAAATCTCTGAAACACTCTTTGTAGATTCAACCTCACCGCAGACCTTTCCTGCAGTTACCGTTTCTCCAACCTTTGGAAGTTGAACATAGACAATGTCCCCCAACGCCGCTTGTGCGTAATCAGTGATACCCATTGTGTAGGTTGAATCCTGCGCAGAGACCCACTCATGTTCCTTTGTGTATGAAAGCTCATTAGGAATTGATGACATGATTTCCTCTCATCTGCGAAATGCCTTCGCGCGCATAACTAATACCGGTTGAAATGTAGAGGGCAACGCCCCAGATAGCAAAACTCCACCCCGCGACAAATGCGATGCTCCCCCAAGCCCCATCTGATTGGGCCAACAATAGAAATGGGAAGGCGTAGAGAAGATTAAAGGTTGCCGCCTTACCAAGGTATGTAACTGTAAATGGCGCAAAGCCACGGCGATTCATGACTATAGAAATAACCGCCAAAATCAGATCTCTACCGATGATGATTGCGATCATCCAGACTGGTACAACATCTCGAATTAAAAAGACGACCAAAGTCGCAAAGATATAAAGACGATCGATTGCCGGATCAGCCAACTCACCAAAGCGAGAGGTTTGATTCCAGGCTCGAGCGATCTTTCCATCAAAGTAATCTGTCGCACCGCCAATGGCCAGCACAACGATCGCCCAACCATCCGCCTCTAGGGACAGGGTGAGGTAGATAAATAATGGAATGCCTAGAAAACGCAAAAAGGTGAGAGCGTTAGGAACGCTAATCACTGATGAGCTCATTCCTTGTCGCGCTCCTTCACTCGAACCGCTACTTGGACAGGAGTTCCAGGGAATTTGAACTCTTCACGAAGACGACGTTCGATGAAGCGACGGTAAGAGGCTTCAATCCAGCCACTTGAGAAGACCACAAACTTCGGTGGTGCAATACCCGCCTGGGTTGCGTAGTAGACCTTTGGCTGCTTTCCACCACGTACAGGTGGCGGGGTCGCTCCGATGAGGGCACCAAGAAATGAGTTGAGCTTGGCGGTAGGAACCCGTCGCTCCCAACTGTCTAGCGCGGTACGCAAAGCTGGAGCCAAACGATCTCGGTGCCATCCAGTCTTGGCTGCAATGTTTACTCTCTGCGCCCATTCAACTTGATCAAGATGGCGATCAATCTCGCGGTCTAACTGGTTGCGACGATCTTCATCAACTAGATCCCATTTGTTCATCACAATGACCATGGCCTTGCCAGCCTCTTCCACCATTGTGATGACGCGCAAATCTTGTTCAGTAATTGGTTCAGATGCATCCAATACGACTACCGCTACCTCGCAACGTTCTAGTGCTGTCGCGGTGCGCAGAGATGCATAGTAATCGGTTCCTGAATCCTGATTTGCCCTCTTCTTCAAACCTGCGGTGTCGATAAATCTCCAAGTTGATCCACCAAAGGAGAGCAAAGAGTCAACTGGATCGCGAGTTGTTCCGGCAGCATCATCAACAATTGACAAAGACTCGCCTGCGATTGCATTAAACAAAGAGGATTTTCCAACATTAGGACGACCAATTAATGCAACCTTGCGGTAACCATCTTGATTCTGCGCGCGGCCAACTTCAGGCAAGACGCTAACAATATGATCCAATAAATCTCCGCTACCGCGTCCATGCAGAGCGGAAACAAAACGAGGCTCCCCTAATCCAAGGCTCCACAATCCATGTGCTTCGGCTTCTTCACGCTCTCCATCTACCTTGTTGCCAATCAAAATTGTCGGCTTCTTAGCTTTACGAAGATGTTGCACCAAAGTGTCATCCTCATCTAAAGCACCAACTTGTGCATCGACAACAAATGCAAGTACATCTGCCTCTTGCATCGCAAGCTCTGATCCCGCACTTACCTGAACTGCGATTCCATCAGGCTTTGCTTCCCAACCGCCAGTATCCATAATGATGAAGCGTCGACCGCCCCATTCACATTCATATTGAACACGATCGCGGGTTACGCCAGGAGTATCTTCAACAATCGCTTCTCGTCTTCCCAAGAAGCGGTTGATCAAAGTTGATTTACCAACGTTAGGTCGACCCAAAATTGCAACGATTGGCAAACCCAGCAAATTACGCTTCTTTAGAAGCTCCCAGATACGTTCAATGGTTTCATCTAAATCTAAGTAGGTTGAATCAACCTCAACCGCATCGGCAGCCATGACTAACGGTGATACCGCACGGGTCGAATCAATTGCATCACGATTATCAAGAGACTGCTTAACATCAACGCTCTTGTCCTCTGTTTCAATCTCTCTTCGATTAGCACGGGCATCTAAATCCGCGGTTAAATAAATCTTTAGACCGGCTTCTGGTGCAACAACTGTTCCTATATCGCGACCTTCTACAACAATGCCACGTTCGGCGGAGTCAATGATGTGGTGCTGAAGATTCAAAAGTTCGCGGCGGATTTCCGGCATAGCGCTGATGCGCGAAACATTTTCTGTTACCGATGTTCCTCGAATTGCATGAGTGATCTGCGTTTGACCTGCAAAAACATTTGGCGAGGTTGGATCTGCAATAAACTTAATGGGATGATCTTTGATCGCCTGTAAGATAGAAAATGGCTCTTCACATTTAAACTCAAGTGCTAACCAAGTTACTGCGCGATACAAAGCGCCAGTATCTAGATAATCCCAACCAGCACGCGTTGCTATCGCTTTTGCGGTACTAGATTTTCCGGCCCCGCTTGGGCCATCAATTGCTACGACTATGCCCATGTGCTGAGCCTACTTCTATTTACGAATCGGATGAACATTCCATCCGATCGAGCTCAAATGAGTAGAAAGCTTTTCAGCGTCGCTATGGGATAAGGCCAAAGTGATTAGCGCACTTAACTGTCCTGGTGAGTGCTCTATTAGTAAATCTTCAACGTTGACATCCATCGCTGCGCATTCATTAAAGATCGCACCTAATTGACCTGGCTTATCATCGATAACAATGGGCAGATGTGAGTATTCACGTGCCGTGCCACCATGCTTGCCAGGGATCAAAGCCTTGCCTAAACGCCCTGATGCGATTATCTCGGCGATCTTTGATGGATCATCTAGGGAATCAATCATTTCTTGCAGATCGCTTTGTAGATTTATTAGCAATCCACGAAGCTCGTTGCGGTTGGAGTAGATGATCTCCTTCCATAGGGATTCATCTGAGCCAGCGATCCGGGTTGTATCCCTAAGCCCCTGCCCTGCTAGCTCCATCCACTCAGTTGGAGTTCCTTGAAGCTGCTTTGCTAATAAAGATGCTGCGATCTGTGGCATGTGAGAGATCTTGGCTACCGCCCGATCATGATCAATTGGCGTGAGCTCAATTGAGGTTGCACCTAATTTTGAGATCAGCTCTTCTACCAACTCGCGAGATTGCGCGGCAAGATCGGCGGTAGGCGTAACTATCCAGCTTCGCCCCTGAAAAAGATCGGCCCGTGCAGCACCTGCGCCGCCAATCTCCCGCCCTGCCATGGGGTGGGTAGGGACAAATCGTGAAGAAAGGCCTGAAACTGCCTCAACCTTAAGTACAACTTCACTCTTAATACTAGCTACATCCATAAATGTTGACTGTGGGTTTAAATCAAACTCTTTCTCAATGACAAGGGGTAACTGGGAGATCGGAAGAGCAAAGATAACCAGCTCTGGCTTGGATAGTTGGGAGCCAGAAACTAGATCCATCGCCAAGGCTTGGTTGGCTGTATCAGCATCAATCATCTCCACTGCGACACCGGCTTGAACAAGGCCTAATCCGATGGAGGTTCCGATCAGACCAGAGCCAACAATCCTTACCTTGGTGAGCATTACTGGGCTATATCTCTGCGTAAAGCAGCCGCGCCATGAAGGTAAATATGTGAAATCTGATCTGGGGTTTTATCGGTATTTACATGGAGCATCGCTCGAACAATCCGATCCAACGCTCCTGGCACATCAACCTCCACCGAGCCAATCAAAGGCACGTTAGCAAAGCCCATCTCCCTGCATGCTGCAGCTGGGAAAGCGGCGTTGAGATCGGCGGTTGAAGTAAAGAAAACCGAGATGACATCAGATGGAACCAGATGATTGGCCTCAAGTACCGCCGAGATCAACTCCTGCACACCTGCGGCTATATCGACCGCGGTATTAGCTGGCACCTGAACCGCACCTCGGATCGCTCTCAAACTCATGGGATAAGGGTACCTTTCATCACCAAAAACGGTGGGTATTAAAATCTATATTTATCGATAAAACCTTTTAACTTTTAAGCCTGATTACTACTTTTCCAACATTTCCACTCTGTTGGAATACTTGCCATGAAATCTTAATAATATCGATAAATAGATACTTACGGAGGATTTTGAGCACCTAGATTATCGATAAATATGTAATTAATCTTCAAATTGTCTATAAAACGATTAATGAATTTTATCGTGTATATCGATTTATAGTAAAGACTCTAAATGTCTAAAGCCTTTCGTAGATTCATTAACTCTGTGGAATTGAGATCCCTCCAACGTCCTTCGGGGGTATCGCCCAAGGAGATCGGACCGAACTTTGTACGGATCAGTCGAAGTACATCCACCCCTACCGCCTCCATCAGACGACGGATGATGTGGTATCTGCCCTCGTGAATAGAGACCTCGATCCATCGAGGTGATAGCTGCTTGAAGGTAAGAACTCGACCCATGCCATCCTCTAGCTCTACTCCCTTGAGTAGCACCTTGTCGACACCGGTTGGTAGTACCCCATCAAACTCAATGATATAGGTCTTCTCCAGACCAAATGAAGGGTGGGTAGCTCTGAAGGTTAAATCCCCATCATTTGTCAGCAGGATTAACCCTTCAGAGTCCTTATCGAGACGCCCCACATGGAACAAACGCTCCTTGCGTAGATCGATAAAATCATCCAGAGAAGGACGGCCTTCAGGGTCGAACATGGTAGACAAAACACCCTTAGGTTTATGAAGTGCAAGATAAGACTTAGTCAATGTTCGAGTAATTGTCTCACCATCAACCATGACTTGATCTGTCTCAGGGTCAAACTTACTACCCATCTCACGAACGGTGATTCCATTTACGGTCACTCGACCAGATTCAATTAACTCATCAGCACCGCGACGGCTTGTGATTCCAGCATCTGCGATGATCTTGTTAAGCCTCATTTGGGCCATGGCTATCCTCCCGACAGTCAGGAGGTAAGGGTAGCGGAAGGATTACTCAGTTAGCGAATCGAGGATCTCATCCAGGCCATCTAGATCTGGCAGGTATGGCGCCAAGGCTGGTAGATCTTCAAGGGAGTTCAACCCCAAACGCTCGAGGAAGTAGCTAGTTGTCTTATACAAGATCGCGCCGGTCTCATGCTCAAGACCTGACTCCTCCACCAATCCACGGGTGATCAGGGTCTTCATGACCGCTTCAACATTTACCCCACGGATAGCTGAAACTCGAGCACGAGAGACAGGCTGGCGATATGCGATCACAGAAAGAGTTTCAAGGGCTGCCTGTGTAAGTCGGGACTGCTGGCCATCCAACACAAACTTCTCCACAACAGCTGAGTAGCTTGGGTGGCTGTAGAAACGCCACCCCCCGTTGATCTTGCGAAGCATGAAGCCACGCTCTTCATACGAGCTCTCAAGAACGGTCAAGGCTGCCTCGATCTCCTCAACTGGTCGTTCCAATACCTGGGCCAAAACAAGCTCGGTAACCGGCTCATCGACGACCATAAGAATCGCTTCGATGGAACGTTCAACTTCTACATTAGACATTTCCGCCACTTTCTGTCGAGTCTTCCATCTCTAAAACCACGGGTATATCAAACTCATCGGTGATCTCAACCTCGCCCTCAAGGCTTCCAGTCCAGCTGATGTGCAGCTCTCCCAGAGCTATCACCTGATCAAAGCGAAGAACGCCCTGGCGGTAGAGATCCAATAGGGCCAGGAATCGAGCCACCACCACAAGGGTGCTGTCAGCATCTGAGATCAGATTTCTAAAGCTTAAGGATTTGGAGTTACGCAGCGCCTCAACAACCCTCTTTGACTCCTCTGTAACGCTCACAAGGGGCATATGGAGGTGTTCTACAGCCACGACAGGTGAAACCTTGGGGGTTAATACGCGTTCGGCGATAGCGGCAAAGCGTTGAGCTCCTACCCCGATCAAAACCTCAGGCAGCAAACTGGCTAGGGCCGGATCCAAGGCAACTACCCGTGGGAAGGATTTATCTGCGGCGAGAATGCGCTCACTAAATGTAGCTGCGATCTCCTTAAAAGCGCGGTACTGAAGCAGGCGTGCAAAGAGAAGATCCCGAGCCTCAAGCAGGGCCAGATCCTCTTCATCCTCCACCTCTCCAGATGGAAGCAACCGTGCCGCCTTGAGATCCAAGAGGGTGGCAGCAACTACCAGAAACTCAGTAGCTTGATCTAGATCCCAGCCCTCTCCCGATGCTTCAAGGGCGCGAATAAAGGAGATGAACTCATCGGTCACGATGCTCAGAGCCACCTCAGTGACATCCATCTTGTGGCGGGAAATTAGCTGCAGCAGAAGATCAAAGGGGCCATCAAAGTTGGATAGGTGAACGGAGAAGCCACCGGAGGATGCGTTTACATCAACGCCCTCTTCGACCACGGTATCTCCTGCTAAATCCATGGGGGCACCTTACTTCACGCTTGCCTGTTTTATGTGTAACGCATAGGCTCTTTGCTATATCAGGAAAGAGGTTTGAAGATTGAACGCTAAATCGACAATTGCAGAGGATGTGGCTACTACCTCCACCCTGCTCGGCACAGCTGCCAAAAGCTTTCCTACACCTGCTGCATTAACTGAGCATGGAAATGCAAAGATCATCTCAATCTTCAATCAAAAGGGCGGGGTCGGTAAGACAACCAGCACTATCAATTTAGGTGCAGCCCTGGCAGAGATGGGTCGTCGCGTTTTACTCGTCGACTTCGATCCTCAAGGTGGTTTATCTCTAGGACTTGGCGTTAATGCGCACTCGCTTCCTTTAGAACAAACCGTTTACTACGCATTGATGACACCAACTGCAAATGTTGATGAAATTGTTTTGAAGTCTTCAGTTCCTGGTTTGGATTTCCTACCTGCCAACCGTGATTTAGGTACCGCAGAAACAACCCTGGGTGCTGAGATTGGTGGCCAGCAATACTTAAAGCGTGCCCTGGCCCCACTTCGTGATTACTACGATGTCATTTTGATTGATTGCCAGCCAACAATGGGTCAGCTAACCATCAATGCACTTGTGGCGTCACAAGAGGTAATTGTTCCGATGCAGTGCGAATACTTTGCGTTGCATGGCTTTATCGAGCTTAAGGGCAATCTGGATAAGGTAAAGAACTTTCTGAATCCTGAACTTCGTTTAATCGGAATCCTGGCAACCATGTATGACAAGAAGACATCACACAATCGTCAGGTACTTGAAAGAATTCTTGAACAGTTCCCTGAAGATGTTTTTGAAACAATCATTGCAAAGACAATCCGTTTTCCTGAAACAACTGTGGTTGGAGAACCAATCACTACGTATGCAACATCTTCAGGTGGTGCTGCTTCATACCGCCGTTTAGCACGAGAACTAATCGCCAGAGGAGGCGCACGATGACACGTAGAGCAAACCTTCCAGGTGCAGATGAGCTATTTCGTTCAACAGCTCCAGCATTAAGCGCCGTTCCTGCACAACCATCACAAGATGTTGCAGCACCATTGGTGCCACCAGCTATTGCAACTCCTAAGGCACCTTCATCAAAGAAAGGCGTCCGCACAATTGCACGTCGTCGCGTAACCACTGTGGATCGCTCACCATCTGGTCGCGAACGTCACGATGAGAAAATTACTGTTTACCTATCCCCCGATGAGCTCTTTGATCTTGATCAAGCTCGTCTGCAGCTACGTGGGGATCTTGGTTTGGCTGTCGATCGTGGACGAATTGTCCGTGAATCAATCGCTGTAATCATTGCAGATCTTGAGGCTAAGGGAGATCAAAGCATCTTGGCCCGCAGACTTCGCGGTCAGTAATAAATTACTTGGCGCGCGGATGCGCCATTGAATAACTCTCGCGTACCTTGTCGATTGTGATCAAAGTGTAAATCTGCGTCGTTGTAACAGAGGCGTGCCCCAAAAGCTCTTGTACAACGCGAATATCGGCTCCACCATCTAGCAAGTGAGTCGCATAGGAATGTCTAAAAACATGTGGCGAAACATGCTCAGTCACTCCAGCGTTCTTGGCTGCATCCAGAACCATTTGCCATGCAGATTGTCTAGAGATTCTTCCTCCTCGAGAGTTTAGAAAAAGCGCAGGATTGTTCTTAGGATTCTTTGCAAGTAAACCAGGACGAATTCGCACGCAGTAATCATCAATAGCTTTACTTGCAAACGAACCTAGTGGAACGATTCTCTCCTTTGATCCCTTGCCCCGGAGCTTTAAAGTTGATATCTCTCCATCAGCGGTTTGAGCAACACTGAGGTCGCCCACATTTATTCCGATTAACTCACTGACTCGGGCACCGCTGCTATAGAGCAATTCCAGCATCGCTTGATCCCTTAAGGTAATCGGATCACTTTCGCGATATGACACTTCAATCATCGAAAGTATCTGCGCAATCGTTAGCGCCTTCGGCAATCTACGAGCTGACTTGCTTGGTGCAATCTCGAGAGTTGGATCATTGAGCCCGTACTCCAATTGGAGATGTTTGAAAAATGAGCGAAGCGTTGAATCTATGCGGTTAATCGAGGCGGTTGAGAGTTTTACTTCACGCAAAGACCCTTCAAAATCGCTAATTGTTTCGGGAGAAACCTCGTGCAGCGCAGTCCCATCCAGAAAGATTTGAAACTTGGCAAGATCTCTTCGATAGGCAGCGATTGAGTTTGCCGCCAATCCCCTTTCAATCTGAAGGTGATTGAGAAAGGAGGAGGCTGCTAGATCAAAGTTTGGCGGTTGCGTAACCATGAGCTTCTGCAACGGCGGAGTAGTAAATCTTTCCATCGTGGACATTTAAGCCCTTTGCAAGGTGTGGATCCTTAACGCATGCCGCTTCCCAACCATGATTTGCAAGGGATAGAGCAAAAGGCAAAGTTGCGTTGGTCAATGCATACGTTGATGCGACCGGAACCGCCCCTGGCATATTTGCAACGCAGTAAAAGACTGAGTTATGAACTGTGTAAGTTGGCTCGGCATGAGTCGTTGGCTTTGAATCCTCAAAACATCCACCTTGATCAATTGCGATATCTACCAGAACTGAGCCACTCTTCATTTGAGCAACCAATGCATTGGAAACTAACTTCGGTGCCTTTGCACCATGAACAAGAACCGCACCAACTACAAGATCAGCCTGCTTCACTTCACGCTCGATTGCATGCTTAGAAGCCACCAATGTTTTGATTCGTCCACCGTATGTTGTATCGATGTATTGAAGTCGAGATATCGAGCGATCAAAGACGGTTACATCGGCACCCATTCCGACAGCAATAACGGCGGCGTTAAGCCCTGCGACTCCGCCACCGATGACAACTACTCGGCCAGGAGCAACTCCTGGAACCCCGCCCAATAAAACCCCTCGCCCGCCATGTGGCTTTTGCAGCGCAGTTGCTCCTACTTGAGTTGCAAGACGTCCAGCAACTTCAGACATCGGTGCAAGAAGTGGAAGGGTTCCATTAACTTCAACGGTTTCATACGCGATCGCTGTTGTACCTGATTTAACTAGTGCATCGGTACATGCCTTTGACGCAGCTAAGTGTAGATAGGTAAATAGAGTTTGACCTTTGCGCATCTTTGAATACTCAGGCTCAATAGGTTCCTTTACCTTTAAGACTAAATCAGCTTTTTGCCAGACATCATCAGCGGTTGCAACGATAGATGCGCCAGCGGCAACAAACTCTTCATTGCTAATGGAAGAAGCTACGCCAGCCTTATCTTCGATAATGACGGTGTGGCCTGCATGAATAAACTCTGAAACACCTTCAGGTGTTATCGCTACGCGAGATTCATGAACCTTGATCTCTTTTGGAACTCCAACGATCATTATTAACCCTTTGCTTTAACAGCCGCCGCGATCAAACCTACAAATAATGGATGTGGTCGAGTTGGACGTGAACGAAGCTCCGGATGAGCTTGCGTACCTACATAGTAAGGATGCACCGTTTCAGGAAGTTCTACAAACTCCACTAAATCCTGTTCCTTGAAGATTCCTGAGAAAACCAGACCCGCATCTCCGATTTGATCGCGATACTTGTTGTTGACCTCATAACGATGGCGATGGCGCTCTGAAATTTCAGATGATCCATAAACACCTGCAACTACAGAACCTGCAAGAAGATCTGATTTGTAAAGACCAAGGCGCATCGTTCCGCCCATGTCTTCTTTGCCTGACACAACATCCTTTTGATCATCCATCGTTGCAATAACAGGAGTTCCAGAATCTGAAAATTCCGCTGAGATTGCATCCGTTATTCCTGCAAGATTTCGCGCAGCTTCAATAACCATGCACTGCAAACCTAAACACAGCCCCAAAGTTGGAATCTTGTTTTCACGTGCAAATTTAAGTGCACCAACTTTGCCTTCAATTCCACGAATTCCAAAACCACCTGGAACACAGATTGCGTCCACGCCTTCTAGAAGCTTTTTGGCTTTTTCTGGAGTTTCACACTCATCACTTGCTATCCATATGATCTCAATCTTGGCCTCATTGGCAAATCCACCTGCACGAAGCGCCTCGGATACTGAAAGATAGGCATCTGGAAGATCGATGTACTTACCGACTAGGCCAACTTTAATGTGGTGCTTTGGGTGGTGAACCTTTTCAAGCAAGGCATCCCATTCTCCCCATACAACATCATGGGCGTTAAGACCCAAACGCTTTACGACATATGAATCCAGACCTTCGGAGTGGAGGACCTTGGGAATGTCATAGATTGATGGCGCATCTACTGCGGCAACAACCGCCTCAGAATCAACATCGCACATCAGGGAGATCTTTTTCTTTACACCTTCTGGAATTTCACGATCAGATCGAAGAACAATCGCATCAGGTGCGATACCGATGCTTCGAAGCGCGGCAACTGAGTGTTGTGTTGGCTTTGTTTTTAACTCACCTGATGGTCCGATATATGGGACCAAAGAGACATGTAGGTAGAAAACATTGTCACGACCAACGGTCTGGCGAATCTGACGAATCGCCTCGAGGAATGGTTGTGACTCAATATCGCCAACGGTTCCGCCTACTTCAGTAATCACTAAATCGATATCAGGGCTAGCCATCGCAATGATGCGCTCTTTAATTTCATTGGTGATGTGCGGAATTACCTGAACTGTTTCGCCAAGGTACTCACCACGTCGCTCACGGGCGATCACACGTGAGTACACCTGACCAGTAGTCACATTTGCTGAGCCATGGAGATTGCGGTCTAGAAAACGTTCGTAGTGGCCGATATCCAAATCTGTCTCGGCGCCATCATCGGTTACAAAAACTTCGCCATGTTGAAATGGGTTCATGGTGCCTGGGTCCACATTGAGGTACGGATCTAGCTTTTGCATGGTTACGCGGATACCGCGTGCGACCAATAAACGTCCGAGGCTTGAGGCGGTGAGTCCTTTGCCCAAACTTGAGGCGACTCCGCCGGTTACAAATAAATGTTTAGTCACATGTGCTTGGCCCATGGGAGTCGAACCTATCATTTATTGAAGAGCTGTACTTACACCTTTAAGGAAAGCAGTTCTGTGGCGTGTTCTCGAGCGCTAGCCGAGTTCTCAAGTCCTGCCAGCATGCGGGCGATCTCCTCAACCCGCCCTTCACCTGAGACCTGACGCACATCGCTTTGGCTGACCGTTCCATCATTGTTCTTACTTACGACAAAGTGGGAGTCGGCCCAAGCCGCTACCTGAGGTAGATGGGTCACCACAATTACCTGTGCATGTTGGGCAAGTGAATGGAGTCTGCGACCAACCTCAATTGCAGCCTTTCCACCTACGCCTGCATCAACCTCATCAAAAACATAAGTACCAATTGGATGGGTGGATGCGATAACCACCTCTAGTGCCAGCATTACACGTGACATCTCACCACCAGATGCACCCTTTGATAGTGGAACCAAAGGTGCATCTTTATGCCCCTGAATAAACATCGCTATCTCATCACATCCATGCGAGCTGAAGTCAGACTCCTTGGGTGCTGTGTAATCAGCGCTCTCAACAGTTGCAACAAAGGTGGAATGCGGCATAGATAATTGCTGAATCTCAGCTGTCACAAGTTTGGAAAGTTTTACCGCTGCATTGCTGCGCGCATCGCTCAGCTTTTTGGCTTCGTTCAAAAGATTTTTCTTAATCGATGAAAGCTCTTCTTCAAGTTCTACTAATCGGGCATCTCCGCCCTCTAGATCTGCGATCGCATCTGTTGAGTTTTTAAAGCGCTGTGAAAGTAATCCGATCTCTTCTTCAATGCCCTTAGCTCCGCCGAACTTCTTTACCAATGCGTTGAACTGTGATTTACGCTCCTGCAGATAATCAAGTCGGGCGGGATCTGCTTCTAGGCGAGATGAGTAGCTATTTAAAGCGCTTTGAGCATCAGCTAGCAAGAAAAAGCTCTCACTGAGCTGCTGGTAAATCTCTTCAAGTTGTCGATCCTTTGCTCGGGGATTTTCCAATGATCTTCTGGCAGTACCCAAAGATGTGAGTGATCCTGCTTCCTCATCCTCAATTGCAGATGTCGCAAGTGCGGTTGCGGCGCGCAGCTCCTCAACGCTTGATAGTCGTGCAATTTCAGAATCGATTTCCGAGTACTCATCGCTTTGTGGGTTGAGGGCTGAGTAATCCTTGGTGAACTCTCGTAACTCAGATAACTCTTTATCCTTTGCTGCGATGCTTTTTTTGAGCGCTGCGATGCGCTCCTTCATCTCATGATAAGAACCAAGTGCCCTTTGATACTGGGATAGCTCTATCGCCCCGAAACGATCTACTAATTCACGCTGTCTAGATGATTTAGTAATTGTGTGATTGGCCGATTGTCCATGAACCTCTACTAAGTTTTCACCTATTGTCGCAAGTGTTGTGGCGGTTGCACTAACCCCGTTAGTAGTTGCCTTGCTCTTTCCATCTGCGGCAACGGTGCGCACAACAATCAACTCGCCATCTTCTACTAAGACATCTTCAAACAAAATCTCTTGAGCCTTTGGAATTGAAAAACGACCGCTTGCTACTAATCGTTCAGAGCCTTTGCGAACAAGTGCGCTATCGGCTTTGCCGCCAAGAATGAGGTTTAAAGCGGTTAAAATCATGGTTTTTCCAGCGCCTGTCTCACCTGATAAAACGGTAAGCCCCTTTGAAATCTCAAGAGTTGACTGGTCGATCACACCAATCGATCTAATCGTTATCTCTTCAAGAAAGGTACGTTCACTCACCACGCCAGCCCTCAACAGGTAGTTTGAACTTTGCCACCAATCGATCACTAAATAAGGTGTTCTTGAGGTGGGCTAATTGAATGACGCGAGAATGCTTGGTAACCACAACCCGGTCACCGGCTTGTAACGGGAATTTGCGTAAGGCATCGGCAGATAAAAATGCTTCTGAGGATTCAATACCAACGGCGATAACTGAGGTTGGTGAGATTACAAGTGGACGCGAGAAAAGTGCATGTGCTGAAATTGGAAGAACAACTAAAGCATCAACAGCGGGCCATACAACGGGCCCTCCTGCAGAGAATGCATAAGCGGTAGAGCCGGTAGGCGTTGAACAGATTAAGCCATCGCAGCCCCAACGAGATATTGGACGGTTATCAATCTCAAGAAAAAGCTCCACCATGGTTGCCTTTTCACGTTCAACGGTAACCTCATTTAACGCCCAACCAGAGGCAACTACCTTTCCACCACGTTCAACGGTGTACCCCAAGGTGATTCGAGGATCAATGACATAACTCTTGTTAATCACCGCTTGAATCACATCAGAGATCTTGGATCGTTCAACCTCAGATAAGAAACCAACATGTCCCAAGTTAACGCCCAGCAATGGAATATCCCGCTCCTGCGCAACCTCTGCGGCGCGAAGCATTGTTCCATCCCCACCTAAAACAACTGCAGCCTCAATTTCAGGTAGAGCTGCAATTGTCGAGTGGATGATCCCAGGAATTTCAACATCAGAGATCGTGTAAATACCAAAGGTAGATGCAAGGTTTTGTTGAAGCTCAACAGCTGCGGTAACCGCATCAACGCGACCTGGATTACAAACAATTAAAAGATTGCGCATTACTGAGGTCCAATCGCTATGGCTTGATCCAACATCGCGTGATCAATCTCCGGGGCGCCACGACGTAGCCACAAGAAGTATTCAACATTTCCAGCAGGCCCTGGCAAAGGACTAGCAGCGATCCCCATAGTGCCTAAACCAACATCGTATGCAGACTCTGCAACCTCAACTACAGCGGCCTTGCGCAAGGCAGGATCGCGAACAACTCCACCTGCGCCAAGCTTTTCACGTCCAACTTCAAATTGTGGCTTAACCATCAAGACAAAATCAGCATCTGGTTTGGAAACAGCGGCTAAGGCAGGCAGAACCAATGTCAGTGAGATAAATGAAAGATCTGCAACGACTAGATCAATCGGTTCCCCAACCATCTCACCCGTTAGATGACGAATATTTGTTCGATCTAAAACAGTTACACGTTCATCTTGGCGCAGACCCCAAGCAAGTTGCCCATACCCAACATCCACGGCTACAACATGTCCAGCGTTGCGGCGAAGCAAAACATCGGTGAAGCCACCTGTAGATGCTCCTGCATCTAAACAACGCTTTCCCTCAACATTGACGCCTGTAAATGCAACTAATGCACCCTCTAATTTGTGGCCGCCACGAGAGACAAAATCATCGCGATCCCCCGAAATAGTGATCGAGGTTTCTGCATCGACCTGAGTTGCAGGTTTAGTTGCAGGAATTCCATTGACCAGAACCGATCTCTTTTCAATGAGATCTGCAGCCTGTTCACGTGAACGCGCGAGCTCTCTGCGTACGAGCTCGGCATCCAAACGTGTCTTCATGGCTGTTAACTATTTACAGACCATCAATAGATGACAAGGCTTGATTTAACTTCTGGTGCAAGGCTTCAAAGCGCTGAGCGTGGTCGCCAACTTCCATTGCATCGATCTCCTGCAACTCGTTTCGAAGCTCCTCAACAAAACCTTCACCATTGAACTGTTCGTTGCCGTTGGTTGCGTTATCCATTTACTTGACCACTTTCTTTGCTGCGCTTTTCTTTACAGCCTTTTTGACAGTTTTCTTTACAACCGGTTTTTTGGCCGCGGTTTTCTTGACCGCCTTTTTCGCTACCTTCTTTTTACTTGTAGCAGCTGACTTCTTGGTTGAAGAGGTAACGCCGCCCTTCTTGAGCGCCGCAACCTCCTGCTTGAGAGCTTCGAACTCGCCACGCTTTACAAAACCCATCTTAGAGACGGAGCGTTCAACCTCATCCTCAATCTTGACCTTGATCGCTTCGCCTCCCTCTTTTAGAAAAAGGTTTACAGAGTGGGCAACTTCGGTGCCAGATTTGTTTCCGAGTTGCACATTCTCGATGAGAGATTTGATCGTTGCTTTAATGTCATTGTTCTTGCTCATGCCATAAGCCTACCTAAATTCGGGAAATCTCGACCGCTTCAACCTGCCAACGGCTTGCAAGACCTGTCGGTGCGCTCCAAAAACGGCGATGAATTGAGCCAGATACCTCAACCCACTCATCTGCTTTGAGTGTTAAAGCTGTTCTACGGGATTTTGAACTCCAAGCACCGATATCCAAGGTGTCTACACCTGTTCTCTTCTCACGGGTAATAATCAATCTAAACTCAACCACTTTGTCACCACTGGGCAACTCTTTCTCGGCCGCCTCTTTAGATACCCTCCCCCGCAAAACCACATCATTAAGGGAGTAATCCTCCTCAAATTCAGATTGATCAACGCTCTTTTTCTTCGTAACCACCTTGCTGCTCATTACTCTCCCCTTCTACATGTGAAGGGTGCAAGGTATGTAAGCGCGGTGACGAGATTAAGAATCTTTTGCAGGGTTGTGGGTAACTATTGATCTGCTCTTTCAGCTGCATCGGTGAATTCATCAACATCTAATTCGGCACACTTTGCAAACCATTGACGTGCCTCATCTTTACGACCAGCAGCATCTAATGCATCTGCATAGGCGTAACGAAGACGAAGTGCCCATTCCTCTGTTTCATTGTTGAGCTCTTTACAAGTCAAGGTAACAACGGCAGCATCTAACTCGCCTAGGTCGCGACGTGCACCTGCCGCAACAATTCTCATCTCAATCTCTTCTGGTTTAGCTAACCGCTTAACCTCTGGAGAACCAGCCAAATTCAATGCTTTTAGAGGGTTTCCGAGACCACGTTCGCAATCTGCCATTACCGGTAAAGAGGAAACATCTCCTGAAATACGATTTGCTGCACGCAACTCCTTCAATGCAATTTCAAAATGTCCTGCTCGATATGCGGCATAACCTGCAGACTCGCGAACAACAGCTAAGCGACCTGCGTGGTGTGCGGCGGCGATGCCGTGTTTATGCGCCAACTGTGGATCTGTATCTTGATACAAATTAATACACACTAAGTGGCGAGCAACCACCTTTGCATTCTCTGCAGAAAGGCTGAGCAGCTCAGCACGAACTGATTTCTCTAACTCTTCACCAGTTACATCCTCAGGAATATCTGGTTCAAAGATTCGTGGACGCAAACGGGATTGATCTCTCTCCATCGGTGCAGGTCTAGCTCCGCGTGGATCTGAACCATCACGAGTTTGACGAGGTGCACCTGCACGGTTTGAAGAGCCTCCACGCGCTGGAAGATCTTCGCGGCGACGTTGTGAGTTAGGACCTGATGGTTTACGCGGTGCATCTCCCGATGGACGGCGCTCACCAGAGCGAGCTGGACGCTCCCCTGGCTTTAAATTTTGCACGGGACGTGAAGGACGGGATGGGCGTTGTTCTCTATCTTCCATCGTTACTTTCTCCTTCACGCTCTTAAATTATTTGTGTACTTTTCTTTGCATGCTTCTTAATTCTAGGGACAAAGACAAATAAAAAAGGGGCGCTCGTGAAAGCGCCCCTTTTTATAAAAGAAGTCCGGCGACGTTCTACTCTCCCACAAGGTCACCCTTGCAGTACCATCGACGCTGAGAGGCTTAACTTCCGGGTTCGGAATGGGACCGGGTGTTTCCCTCTCGCTATGGTCGCCGAAACGCTATTGAGTTTTCGGTCTAAACAAAAAGGGGTCAAAACCTTTTTGTTGATCGTGGATCTCGAGACCGTATCTCGAGAGCCACACAGTGGACGCGTAGCAACTTTGTAGTTAAATCCTCGGCCTATTAGTACCGGTCAGCTCCAAGTCTTGCGACTCTTCCACTTCCGGCCTATCAACCCAGTCGTCTACTGGGGGCCTTACCTGGTAAACCAGTGGGAAACCTAATCTCGAAGCGAGCTTCCCGCTTAGATGCTTTCAGCGGTTATCCCTTCCGAACGTAGCAAATCGGCGGTGCTCCTGGCGGAACAACCGACACACCAGAGGTTCGTCCAACCCGGTCCTCTCGTACTAGGGTTAGCCCTTCTCAAGTTTCCTGCGCGCACAGAAGATAGGGACCGAACTGTCTCACGACGTTCTGAACCCAGCTCGCGTGCCTCTTTAATGGGCGAACAGCCCAACCCTTGGGACCTACTCCAGCCCCAGGATGAGACGAGCCG
>JBFYOY010000036.1:0-14986 GCA_041303575.1 Actinomycetes bacterium | reverse complement strand
ACGACGCCAACAATTCCATCAAGTTGGCCAACCTTTGCAGCGTATGCATTGATCTCATCAATCTTGTTTGCACCATCCATGATGATGATCTCAATTGGATTTCCAGTTTGACCAGGGAAACGTTCTGCCTGAAGCGCAGTTGCAACAGCTGCAGGATTATCTGCAGGCAGCATTCGAGAATCACCTTGTGAGAACTTAATGTTTGTAATTGGTGCTGCCATTACTCCAAGAATTACTAGAGATAAGACAACTGCAGCAGCTGGACGCTTCATTACTAAGCGAGCAGTTTGCGCCCAACGACCATCATCCTTAGGAGTGATTGATGATTTGCGAACGACTCCCTTATCAATGCGGTGACCCAAGAGCGCCAGGATTGGAGGCAGACCAAAGAGCGCACCAATAACTGCTAGCGCAACAACTGATACACCTGCATAGCCAAATGATTTCAAGAATGGCAATGGGAAGAAGGTAAGAGATAGCAAGGTAACCAGAACGGTCATACCTGAGTAAAAGACTGTCTTTCCGGCGCTTGCCATTGTTGCAACAATGGCTTCTTCCACCGTTTTTCCGCGATGAAGCTCTTCTCGGAACCTGTTTACAATCAATAATGCGTAATCGATTCCAAGTCCAAGACCCATACCTGTTGTCAGATTAAGGGCGTAGATACTGACATCGGTGAATAGGGTGAACAAATACAGGATAAAGAAAGCTCCCAGGATCGCGGCAACACCAACAATTAATGGCATCGCAGAAGCAGCTAGAGCTCCAAATACCAGTACCAACAAGATAAAGGTCAACGGAATCGAGATCAGCTCAGCGATCTTTAGATCATCTGAAATCTTTTTGGTAATTGCATGGCCGATTACTCCAACACCACCTGCATATAAAGTCAGACCGTCATACTCGCCATCATAATTTTGCTGCAATCGCTTGCCCAGCTCTTGGCTCTCGGGTGTAAATGCTTCACCATTTCCGTAAACCAAAATGTATGCAGCTTTTCCATCACTAGATTTCAACGTAGCTTCTCCGCCACTTGTCCAATAAGAAAGTGTCTTCAATACACCTTCCTCTTGAGCGATCTTCTTTTCTAGTGCAATACCTTTTTGTGCAATCACAGGATCGGTCACATCAGTTGATCCTGAATCAACAACAATTACCACAGCAGGATCAGAGAGCTTTAAATCCTCAGTCAAATACTGGTACACCTTGTAAGAGTCACTGTTTGGGTCGCTGTATCCGCCTGAATCAAGTCGACTAAAGACCATCGACCCAACGCTGCCAGCCACCAAGATTCCGACGATAAAAAGAATTACCGCGCTCTTGCGACGCTTGACGATCAGGTGACCGAGCTTCTCAAACATTTCTATCTCTTTTCTTTGTAGTTAAAAGATTTCTAGCGGTAGTAGAATTAACCCCATGAGCGATCTCTTCCCGAAAGTAACTTCAGATGAAATTGATCTTGAAGCTGCAGCCGAACAAGCAAAGCGCGAAGAAGAGTTGAAGTCAGATCGCCCGCCACATCACGAGGGTTAATCCGCCTTTGGCGCCGGAGTCGGTGAGCTTTTTGTTGAATCTGTCTTATAAAAACCTGATCCCTTAAACACAACCCCAACAGCGGTGTAGACCTTACGGAGTTCACCTTTGCATTCAGGGCAAATAGTCAGTGAGTCATCTGAGAATGATTGGATCGCTTCAAATTGGTGGTCGCAGGCTGTGCAGGCGTATTGATATGTAGGCATCGCCACTCCTCTTCTGGATCAACATTCCCATGGCTTTAAACCCAATTGGGCTAGGTGCTTAGTCTAAAGAGGTGAGAAGATTGGCGCGAATTGAGACACCTCCCTGGTGGCTCTCGAAAGGTAAATGTGAGGAAGTTCGCAGCCCGTAGCGCTTCAGTCCTTCTATTAACTTTGATGGGAATTTCTGGAGCTTTTGCAAACTCACTTGTGAGCACATCTCCAATGAGCGGATCAACACTGTCGGTTTCTCCTACCAGTGTGACAATTACGGGACAGCTACCTCTCTTGGCAGATGCAAATGAAATTTCAGTTACAAATCCCCAAGGTAATCGCGTTGATGATGGCACCATCATGGTTAACGATGTCAGCGCAACAGTTGGTTTGATGCCTTTAACTGAATCAGGTTTTTACACAGTCTCATATCTTTTGTATGCAGAAGCTGATGCACCACTAGAAGGTAGTTACCGATTCAAGTACCAGGCACCAAGCACCATTGCACCAGAGGCTCCAACACCACAACCGACAGCAACACAATCTCCGGCTAGCAGCAGTTGGGGAACCAATTTGTTTGTCATTCTTCTTCTTGTACTGGCAATCGGTGTAACTGTTGCTTTGTCTCTATATGCACGTAAATTATTTAACAACCGATGAATCTATTAACAACAGCATTTAAATTTCTTAATTTAATTGGTGGCTTTTCCGTTGTTGGTGCTTTGCTAGCAATGGCTTTTCTGGTGATCAATAAAGATGGATTTTTAAGTACTTCGGGCGAGAAGCTCCGACGCTTCTTAACGATCTCTTCGGTGGTCTGGCTCCTTGGAGCTGCCGGAACCATTATTTTCACTTTGGCACAGATCCTCGGAACATCTATTACAGATGCATTTGATCTCACCGTCATTCGCTCCTTTCTAACTCAGATCTCGCTGGGCAAGTATTTGGCTTTCCAAGCGCTCATGGCATTGGTTGTGCTGCTCTTTTCATTTACTTCACGAAAGATCGAAGCGCTAATCATCCTGCTTGCATTTTCTATTGCAGGTCTGGTTGCACCTGTCTTTGAAAGCCATGCTGCATCAGGTGGCTCTCATATGTTGGTGGTTGGTTCCTTAGTTGTTCACGTTATTGGTCTTTCATTGTGGGTAGGCGGCGTAATCGCTCTGGCCTTTCTTTCTGCACAAGACCGTGCTGCAGCTGTGCCACGTTTTTCTCAAATCGCCCTGTGGTCTGCGATCGCTGTGGTTATTAGCGGCTCGGTTAATGCCTGGGCACGTTTAAATTTTGTTGATGCCTGGAACTCTTCATACGCCTTTGTTGTCGCGGGAAAAATAATTGCTACAACGGTTTTACTGTTTATTGGTTACCTGCACAGAAAAACTCTTTCAAATAAGGATTCCATTAATTGGATTGCTTTTGCACGTTTGATTTCAGTAGAAGCCCTCATCATGCTGGTTACAGTCCTAATGGGAACTTGGCTATCTACTAACTCATCGCCAGATCGTCCCGGTGTTCAAGAGTTCAATCCAGCACTTGCAATTGTTGGTATCCCTACACCGCCACCACCAACCTGGTCTCGCATCCTCTTGAGTTACGAACCAAATGCTTTGATGATCGGCATCTTGACTTTAATGGTTGCTCTTTACATCAAAGGTGTAGTTGTTCTTACAAAACGTGGTGACAAGTGGCCGGTTGGCAGAACCATCGCATTTGCCTTAGGAGTTACAGCAACAGATTTTGCAACTAGCGGTGGCTTAGGGCTGTATGCGCAGTTTTCCTTTTCGTATCACATGACCGCACACATGGTGCTGGGAATGATTGCACCTATCGGGTTAGTTCTTGGCGCACCAATGACCTTGGCGCTTCGAACCTTGCCACAGGGACGCAATAGTGATGAACGTGGAGTTCGTGGTTCTTTATTAGCAGCGCTTCATTCAAAGCCCGGAATCTTCTTTACCAATCCCATTGTTGCACTTGCCATCTTTGATGGCTCTTTGTTTGCACTTTACTTCACCGATCTATTTTCAGTTTTGATGCAATCACATACAGGTCACTTGTTTATGAGCCTGCACTTCTTAGCTGCTGGCTATCTCTTCTTCTCAATCATTATTGGCATAGATCCCAACCCTCGTAAAGTTCATTACCTCGTTCAAATTGTTATCTTGTTCGGTGCTATGAGCATTCATGCATTTTTCTCTGTCGCGCTTATGTCCTCAACCACTCTTATCGATGGTGGATATTACGCATCACTGCAAACCCCTTGGCTTGGCGATTCTCTGACAGATCAAAAACTTGGTGGATCTATTGGTTGGGCGATGGGAGAGATTCCTATCCTTATTGCTTTGGTCGCGACATTTATTAACTGGATGCGAGATGATTCGCGTGAAGCCAAGCGAATCGATCGAAGCACCGCCCGCCAAGCGGCCATGGGGCAGCCCGATGATTTAGCAAAGTACAATCAGTACCTACAAGAACTTGCGCAGCGCGATAGGAAAGAGCCCTAATGGACAACTTGTTTGATCTTCCCTCTGAATACAAAGAGTTGCGTTCTAGCGTTCGCGCGCTTGCCGAAAAAGAGATTGCACCCTTTGCACAAGCTGTCGATGAGGAACACCGCTTTCCAATTGAAGCTAAAAATGCGTTGGTAAAAAATGGTTTGTTTGCTGCCCATGTTCCAACAGAGTTTGGTGGCGATGGCGCAGATGCATTAGCTGCGGTTTTGATTATTGAAGAAGTCGCTCGTGTTTGTGGATCATCATCATTAATTCCTGCAGTAAATAAGTTGGGATCTGTCCCATTAATTCTGGGCGGAAATGATGAACAGAAAAAGCGTTGGCTGCCACGTTTGGCCAAGGGTGAAGGTTTTTCATATTGCCTATCTGAATCTGAAGCAGGCTCTGATGCAGCTTCGCTTCGCACCAAGGTTGAACGCTCTGGTGATGGTTGGGTTCTCAACGGCAGCAAGAAGTGGATCACAAATGCAGGCGAGTCAGAGTTTTACACCGTCATTGCACAAGGTGATCCATCACTTCGCACCAAGGGAATGACAGCGTTTGTCGTTGAAAAGTCAGACCCAGGTGTTTCATTTGGTGCACCTGAAAAGAAGATGGGTATGCGCGGATCACCAACTCGCGAGGTTTACTTCGACAATGTTCAACTCAGCGATGATCGCAGAATCAGTGAGGTCGGACAGGGTTTTGCACTAGCGATGGCTACCTTGGATCACACACGAATCACAATCGCAGCACAAGCAATTGGCTTAGCGCAGGGCGCATTTGATGTTGCAACAAAGTACGCACACGAGCGTCATCAATTTGGAAAGCCAATCTTTGATTTCCAAGCGATCCAGTTCATGCTTGCAGATATGGCGATGAACCTCGAAGCTGCTCGCTTGCTTACCTACTCTGCAGCTATCAAGAGTGAGAACAATGAAAAGGACTTAACCTTTTTCTCTGCAGCAAGTAAGTGTTTAGCAAGTGACATGGCCATGAAGGTGACTGAGGATGCAATCCAGGTTCTTGGTGGCTATGGATATGTCAGTGATTACCCTGTTGAACGCATGATGCGAGATACAAAGCTGACACAGATTTACGAAGGCACTAATCAGATTCAACGAATCGTGATGGCCCGTAATCTGCCAAATAGTTAACGGTTAAATCTCACAACTATTGATGGTGTGGCTGCGGCATCTAGCGGCACATCATGGCTTTCATGTGGCAAGGTTTCGCTAGAAAGTTCTCCGGCATAAACCAAACCAATCTTCCATGCATCTAAATGCACCAGTGCGCGATCGTAATATCCACCGCCCTGACCTAATCTGAATCCAGATTGATCGATCTTGAGGGCTGGAACAATCACTGCTTGAATCTGAGATAGATCTGAAAGAGCATCTCCTATCGGCTCCGTGATCTTTTTCTTAGAGACCAACTGTGTTGGGTCTCCATCCCAGCGAACCCATTCCAGTTGATCGCCATTGATTCTTGGCAGAACTACGACCTTTCCATCTCTCAGGAAGGCCTCATTGATCTCGGCGGTGCTGGGTTCAAATTCGTAGGAAATATATGAAGCAATTGTTGTAGCTGACTCAATTTCAGGAGCCCTCAAAATGACATTGAAATTTGATGGAATGAATTTCTGAGAACGCTCTCGGCGGGCACGATCCCGCAATGCCGCTTTTTGATCTGTCATTTAAATCTCCCGTGAAATCCCAAAGATCAAACTGTTCAACAAGTAGGGTTCGATTATGTCAGAACACACACGGGTAGATGAGTTTCTCACCTCTTTGTTGGCCACCTGCAAGCCACTTGAATCCTTTGATATGCCATTACTGGATGCACATGGTGCAACCTTGGCGGCAGATATTTATGCAGGTGATCGCTTAGTTCTTCGCGAAGGTACCCGTATCCGTTCAACACAAATTGGATTAGCCGCCTCAATTGGTCGAGATCACCTTCCTACACGTCCACATCCACGTGTAGTTGTACTTTCTGCAGGTCCAGATTTAGTTGAACCTGGCCAGGCGCTTAAGAACTCGCAGGATGAGTACGAAACAAACTCATGGCTACTAACAACCGCGGTTCGCGAAACCGGAGCAGTTGCCTACCGAGTTCATTCAATTCCTGACAATGAAGAGCAGTTGCAAAAGGTTATTGAGGATCAATTAGTTCGTGCAGATCTGATCATTGTTAGCGGAGAACGTCACGATGACTCATTTGATTTGATTACTCGAACCTTGTCAGGTTTGGGTGAAATCACCACAGTGGATATGGCTATTGAAGCTAGCGGACGTCACAACTTTGGAACAATCGGCCCAGACAAGACACCTGTTGTAACTCTGCCTGGCGATCCAATCGCCGCCTATATCTCCTTCGAACTTTTTGTTCGCCCAATGATTCGAACCATGCTTGGTGCAGCGATGATTCACAGACCATCTGTAAAGGCAGCACTTGAAAAGCCGATCGCATCTGCCCCAGGGGTTCGTTCCTATATTCGCGCGGTCTTGTCAGATGATGGCAAATCAGTTGTTCCACTTGAAAATCAGGATGAGCAATCAACCCTTTCTGATGCAAACGCCTTCATCGCAGTTTCTGAAGGTGAAACCTCGCTCAAGACCGGCGATCAGGTGACGGTAGTAGTACTCGAGCGTCGCTACATCTAATTTCATGAAAAGTTCTTGGCCCATTGAAATCAAAGGTCATGATATTTCTCTTCGTCCTCTGAGATTTCGAGATAGAAAAAGATGGAATCAGGTTCGCGCAGAAAACCGGGACTGGCTCTCGCCTTGGGAGGCCACAATTCCCTTGATCAGCCAGGAGAGCTACTCCGAACTTCCCTCATTTTTTGGGATGGTAAAGATCCTCAATCATGAAGCACGCAATGGCCGCTCACTTTCCTTTGCAATCTGGCATCAATCACAGTTGATCGGACAGATCACATTGGGCGGGGTTATGTACGGCGCAATGCGCGGTGGCCATATTGGATACTGGATCGATCGAAACTTTGCTAACAGAGGATTTACAACCCAAGCGGTAGAAATCCTTACCCGGTATGCATTTGAGGAGCTAAGGCTGCATCGACTTGAGATTAATCTGCGCCCTGAAAATGCTTCTTCCCGAAGAGTGGCTGAAAAAGCTGGATATATTTTTGAGGGAGAACGTCCGCGCTACCTACATATTGATGGCCAATGGCGGGACCACATCGTTTTTGTTAAGGAAAATTCCGCAATCAAGTAGCGCTTAAATCCCCAAAAAGCATCACCCCTTCCTTTAGATTTATCCATCATGACTTCGGGACTTATTTATATTGCGATCATTGGAATGTGGGTCGCCTATTTCGCGCCCCGCTGGATCCATGATCGAAATGAGTTCTCCGGAAAATCAGTAGAACGATTTAAGGGCGCGCTTCGAGTTGTCGCCAATCAATCTCCGCACGCTTCAGCAAATAGTGGTGCGATCCATATTGACTTAGATCAAGAAGCGAAAGATCGCCAGACATTACTGCGTCGCAGAATTACATTTTTGCTAATTTCATTCACACTAGTTACAACAGTTGTAGGTGGAGCCATGAACACAATGCCATTTATTTACGCACTAGTGCCAGCATCTGGTTTGTTGATTTACATTGCAAGCGTGCGACGTCATGTGATCGCAGATCAACTGCAAAAGCGTCGCGTACAACAGCTCAATCGACAAAATTCAGGTATCTCCAATACAAATCTTGCTGAAGTTGTTCAGCCAAAGCCAAGTACTGAACATTGGATTCCATTGTCAGAACGCGAATTAAAGGGTGTTGTTATTTTGCCTCAGGGCACCGCAGCTGTGCGAAATGCATGGGAGCCAACAGAGGTTCCAGTACCTACTTATGTAAACGCCCCTAAGGCTGTTGCTCCAAAGCGTGTTATTGACCTGACAATTCCTGGCCAATGGAGTGAAGAGCAAGAGCGTCTTGAGCGTGAAGCTTTGGCAGCCGCCTCACCATCACGTGATGAGATCTTTGATCAACAACTTGCAGATGAGGCTGTTGAACGCCTCAAGCGTGCTCGCGCAGCTAACGAGTAATTAGATCCACGAGTCAAACCACATACGCATCTTCCATTGATCGTATGTAATGGTTTGACCTGTATAGAGCGGCAAGAAGTAAAGAAAAGAAAGAACCACAAGGGCAAATAACCCGCCCACAATTGATTGTGAAACCGAAGGCTTAAGCCCACTATCTAGTAATAATTTTGCGCAGTAAACAACAGCAAGAATCATAAATGGCTCGATAATGATGGCGTAAAAAGAGAACATCGTGCGCTCTTGCATCGCAAACCAGGGCAGGTATCCGGCGATAATTCCAATCACCACAATGTTTGCAGCAGAATCAGTTGTTCGATTAACTAAAGATTTAATCCAAAAACCAATCACAACTGCAATAGCAATAGTTCCCATCCACCACAAGATTGGTGTACCAAGTGCTAATACCTCGCGCGCACAACTCTTTGAACCACAATCATTCGGAGAGTCATAAAAGAAAGATGTTGGTCTTCCCATTACCAACCAGCTCCAAGGATTTGCCTCGTATGGATGAGACTCAGTTAATCCGGTATGAAAGCTCAACATCTCTGAGTGATAGTTCAACCATGCAATAAATGGATTAGCCGATGATTGTCGATCCCAACCACGATCAGATAAAAACCAACCAGCCCAGGTGATGACATACACCGCTATTGGCAACAACCCATACTGAGCAAACTTTCTTGCAATCAATCTCAGCGAGTCACGGACATCCATGTTGACCAAGATTCGATACACAGCAATTAATGCGATAACCGCAATGAAATAACTTGCGCTCCATTTACAACCAAGTGCCAATCCAAATGCAAGGCCGGCCCACCAATGTCTATCCCGGTGCCACAACAAAACACCAACAAGCACAAAGAAGGTCAAGAACAAATCAAGTAAAGCGGTACGAGAGTGCACCAGTAATAAACCATCTAGCGCCATCAAAGCTGCGCCAAGTGCTGTTAACAATGGTGAGTAAAAAAGCACATGCACTAAACGTGCAAATACCAGAATCAACAAGGTTCCAACTAGTGCGGTCGCAAAACGCCAGCCAAACTCGTTATCACCAAATATCGCTATACCTGTTGCTATCAGCCACTTTCCGACAGGTGGATGAACAATGAATTCTGGGTTACTACCGCTTACCTCGACACCATATTTCAGTAGATCACGTGCTCCATCTACGTAATACACCTCATCAAAGATAAAACCCTTGGTCGAACCCAGATTTACAAGACGCAGCACAAAAGAGGCCAGTGCGATGATTATCGGAGCGATGGCTGCGGGCATAGGACAAGAGTATGTGCGTTTAGCCCTAATGACTGAGAGGATTAGGCCATGACGCTCATTTTGGCAGCAACTCCTTTGGGTAACCCTGGGGATGCAAGCGCGCGCCTGAAGAACGCGATTGAAAGTGCATCGATTATTGCCGCTGAAGACTCACGACGTTTTCATCGCTTGTGTGCCGATATTGAAACCACCTTTACAGGTCGAGTCCTATCCTTCTTTGAAGGCAATGAAGAGGAGCGAAGCCGCGAACTATTAGCAGAGCTCAGTAGCGGTGCAACGGTTTTGGTTGTCTCTGATGCGGGAATGCCAACAATTAGTGATCCAGGTTTTCGTTTGATGCGAGATGCGATAGCACAAGGCATCGAAGTTTCAGTTATTCCGGGTCCAAGTGCAGTCACTATGGCGGTGGCCTTATCTGGATTACCAACAGATCGTTTTTCTTTTGAAGGTTTCCCGCCACGAACCGCAGGAGCTCGTCTTGCTACATTTGAAAAGCTGCGCTTTGAAGAACGCACAATGGTTTTCTTTGAAGCACCACACAGGCTTGATGAATCATTAACTGATTGTGTGAATGTATTTGGTCCAGATCGGCAGGCAGCTATTTGTCGCGAAATGACTAAGCGATATGAGCAAACAATCCGCGGCACCTTGGCAGAGCTTTCACAGTGGGCAAAGGCAAATGAAGTTCTTGGCGAAATCACTTTAGTAATTGCTGGCGCTGTGACCGACTCTGCATCGTTGACCGCCGCTGACATGGTGGCTCGAGTCCGCGAATTTGAGTCAGCCGGAATGGATCGAAAGGGTGCGATTGCGACTGTGGCACAAGAGTTTGGCATTGCAAAACGCCTCGTTTATGCCGCTGTGGTCGATGCGAATAAGATGAGCCAGTGACTAAGTCTTTCTACCTAACGACGCCGATCTATTACGTCAACGATGCCCCACATATCGGGCATGCCTACACAACCGTTGCCGGAGATGTCCTTACCCGTTGGCATCGTCAAAAGGGTGAATCTGTTTGGTTCTTAACCGGAACAGATGAGCATGGTCAAAAGGTTATGCGCACTGCTGAAGCAAATAATGTTGCACCTCAAGCTTGGGTCGACAAGTTAGTTCAAGATGCGTGGAAGCCAAATTGGGAACATCTGAATATCGCAAATGATGATTTCATCCGCACTACTGAAAAGCGTCACACCGAGCGTGTGCAAAAGTTTTTACAATCCCTGAAAGATTCTGGACATATCTACGCCGGCAAATATGAAGGGCCTTACTGTGTTGGCTGCGAAGAGTTCAAACTTCCAGGTGATCTCATTGAAATCGATGGTGCAAAGTGCTGCCCGATTCATAGCAAGCCAATCGAATTAGTAAATGAGAACAACTGGTTCTTTAAGCTTTCTGCGTTTGTTGAGCCGCTACTAGCTCACTACAAAAATAATCCTGATGCTTGCCAACCAGAAAGCGCACGCAACGAAGTTGTTTCATTCCTCGAAGGTGGCGTCTCAGATCTTTCTATCTCACGCTCAACCTTTGATTGGGGAATTCCAGTTCCTTGGGATACCGATCAAGTTGTCTATGTTTGGTTTGATGCGCTGCTTAATTACGCGACAGCTGTGGGCCTTACAGATGCGCCTGACTCTGAAGGTGGAAAAAAGTTTGCTCAGACCTGGCCAGCAGATGTTCACTTAGTTGGTAAAGATATTTTGCGTTTCCACGCAGTTATCTGGCCAGCGATGTTGATGGCAGCTGGCCTTGATGTTCCAAAGAAGGTCTTTGCTCACGGCTGGTTGTTAGTCGGTGGAGAAAAGATGAGTAAGAGCAAGTTGACCGGTATCGCTCCTAAGGACATTACCGATCACTTTGGCATTGATGCATTCCGTTACTACTTCCTGCGCGCAATTCCTTTTGGCACAGATGGCTCTTTCTCATGGGAGGACATGAGCGCCCGTTACACATCAGAGCTTGCAAATGACTTTGGAAACCTTGCTTCTCGAAGCGCTGCAATGGTTGAAAAGTACTGCGCAGGCTCACTTCCAGCGGTTAGCCATGATGCAGGGCTTGAGACTGCCTTAAAGGAAACTGTTGCAAAGGCAGATGCAGCGATGTGCGCTTTAGATTTCCAGGGCGGAATCATGGCGATTATGGATTTCTGTAAGCAAGTAAATGGTTACGTCACTATTAAAGAGCCATGGATTCTTGCTAAGGATCCTGCCAACCAAGCTGTGTTGGAAGAGGTTTTGTACAACACCGCTGAATCATTACGGGCACTTGCCGTGTTGCTACACCCTGTAATGCCACAGACATGCGAAATCTTGTGGCAAAGTCTTGGTGCACAGGCTTCACTTGGTGATCTATCTGCACAAAAGATTTCAGATGTTGCAACCTGGGGACAGTTGCCACAAGGTGCAACAGTTACAAAGACTCCAGTTTTGTTCCCGCGACTAGAAACTCCTGCTTCGTAACAGATGGCTGATCGCCACAACCGCGATATAGATCGACCTCGCGCGCCACTGCCAGAACCGCTACCGGTTCCAACAGTTGATGCACATGCGCACATGGAGATCGTCACCGATGCAGCCTTTGATTCCCAAGAGGTCGCAGATGTCATCGCCGAAGCAAAATCAGTCAATGTAGATCGCATTGTTCAGGTTGGATACTCAGCAGAGCAGTCAAAGTGGTGTGTTCAAGCTGCAGAAAAATGGAATACCTCAGTTTTAGCCGCGGTTGCTTTGCACCCCAATGAAGCACCGGTTGTTGCAGATCTTGAAGCGGATTTAAAGATCATTGAAGAGCTTGCACAGCACCCACGTGTTCGAGCAATCGGCGAAACCGGTCTTGATTACTTCAGAACTCCACCAGAGCTGCGCAAGCGCCAACAGGATTCATTTAAGTGGCATATTGAACTAGCAAAGAAAACTAATAAGGCTCTTGTTATTCATGATCGTGATTCACATGATGATGTCTTATCGGTTCTGCTCGAAGTCGGCGCCCCAGAAAAGACTGTCTTTCATTGCTTTTCCGGCGATGTAGCAATGGCCAAGATCTGTATCGAGCGGGGCTACATATTGTCCTTTGCTGGCACTTTGACCTTTAAAAACGCTCCTGATCTTCGCGAAGCGGTAAAGCTAGTGCCACATGATCAATTGTTGGTAGAAACAGATTCGCCATTTCTTGCACCATCTCCACATCGCGGCGCCGGAAATACGCCGGCACAGATTGCAAATATTGTCCGTGCAATGGCGGTCGAACGTGATCAAGATCTAGCAGAGCTAGCAACTGCGCTGAGCGTTAACGCTGAGCGAATCTTTGGATCCTTTGCACCATGACATTGCTAGGTGCGGCACAGATCCGCGAACTTGCAGCTAAGTTAGATTTAAAGCCATCTAAATCTTTGGGTCAAAACTTTGTTATTGATTCAAATGTGTGCACCAAGATTGTAAAGACCGCAGGCGTTACCAAAGATGATGTCGCCCTAGAAATCGGACCAGGGCTTGGTTCATTAACCCTTGCGATGTTAGAGGCTGCACAATCTGTTATCGCAGTTGAGATTGACCCCCGTCTTGCCCAGCAACTTCCGTTGACCGTGGCAGATCACTTTGAACATCCAGAAAATCTGACCGTCATCAATAAGGATGCTCTAGCGGTTAATGATCTGCCAGTTGCGCCAACGGTTCTTGTCGCAAATCTGCCGTACAACGTTTCAGTGCCGGTATTGCTACATCTATTGGAAAAGTTTCCGACGATCCGTACAGGTGTTGTAATGGTTCAGGCAGAGGTTGCAGACCGATTAGCGGCAAAGCCTGGTGGCAAGGAGTACGGAATTCCCAGCGTTAAAGCTGCATGGTGGGCCGATGTTAAAAATGTCGGAACGGTTTCACGATCTATTTTTTGGCCAGCACCAAATGTTGATTCAAAGTTAGTTGGATTTACCCGCCGCGAAACCGCAGGCAGCGAAGAGATGCGGGAAAAGGTTTTCACAATTATTGATGCAGCCTTTGCACAACGCCGAAAGATGCTCAGATCAGCCCTTTCTAGCCTTTATGGCGCTTCCTCTGCAGCAGAGGAGATCTTGATCAAAGCTGGCATAGATCCGACCTTGCGAGGCGAAGCTTTGCAGGTTAAATCTTTTTGCCAGATCGCAGCCGTTGCACCTGACATTTTCTAGTAGCGGTTATAGGGTCACCGCATGCCTGTAAAGAGTGTGACCGTGCGCGTACCTGCAAAGGTCAACCTTCAGCTTTCTGTTGGGCCAAAAGAATCAGATGGTTACCACAACCTTGTTTCAGTTTTTCAAGCGATCTCAATCTTTGATGATGTAACTATCAAGCTATCTGAACCCGGTGCGGGCTTAACTATCTCGATCTCAGGGGATCAGACACATGGTGTCCCAGCAGATGCCAACAACTTGGCAGCTAAAGCGGTATCACTTATTTCAAAAGAGTATGACCTAACCGTTGATGCACATATTGAGATTAAGAAATCTATTCCGGTTGCAGGTGGAATGGCCGGTGGTAGCGCAGATGCTGCAGCAACAATTGTCGGTATCGATTATTTGTATTCATTAGGAATGACTCGCGAAGAGATGGTTGAGATCGCAGCACAATTGGGTAGCGATGTTCCATTCATGCTTAGTGGCGGAACCGCGATTGGTCGGGGACATGGTGATCAATTAACTGCAGCGCTTTCTCGCGGTACTTATCACTGGGTGCTTGCTTTATCGACAGTTGGGTTATCAACTCCTGCGGTTTACGCCGAATGCGATCGCTTGCGAGCTGAACTTGAAATTGTTGAACCACAAACAAATGAAGCGTTGATGCAGGCACTCCTTGCCGCAGATGCAGCTGCTGTAGGTGGTGCGTTAGTAAATGATCTTCAAGCCGCTGCATGTTCATTGCGACCAGCGTTGCGTTTAGTTCTAGATGTGGGCCAGGAATACGGCGCACTCGGTGCGATTGTTTCTGGATCAGGACCCACAGTTGCCTTTTTAGTGGCAGATGAAGAGGCGGGCCTTGATTTAGCTGTCGCATTGACCTCTAGCGGGGTAGTTGGCAGCGTTGCACGTGCCTATGGCCCTGTGGCTGGCGCGAAGGTAATCTCCTAAATTCACCGCCTTGATGGCTTTTTGTTGGCCTATGGTCGTCAGCACCACCATTTATGAGGGAGAATATGCGTTCCGCCATTGTGTAGTGGCTAGCACATGGGCCTTTGAAGCCCAGGGTCCAGGATCGATACCTGGTGGCGGAGCCACCATTATCACCAGCTTTTTCATCTCCGATAGAGTTCACTCGTGACCGTACAAACCGTGATCCTCCTCGCCGCTGGTGAAGGCACACGTATGAAGTCGGCAACTCCCAAGGTTCTTCACAGCGTCGCAGGTCGTTCTCTACTCGGACATGTTGTGCACGCAGTTTCTCAACTCAATCCCAGCGA
>JBFYOY010000035.1:0-12365 GCA_041303575.1 Actinomycetes bacterium | reverse complement strand
CGTACCCTTAAGCCATGGATCTAATCGCTTCCCTGCAATGTGAAGATCAGCCTGGCATCGTTCATGCGATGACTTCGGCGGTTCTTGCCTGTGGTGGAAACATTATTGAGAACCAACAGTTCACCGATCCGACAACAAACCAATTTGTGATGCGCACCCGCTTTGAAACATCACAGGGTCTTGATGGTGCCAATAAGAGTTTGAATGAAGGATTATCTAAGTTCAATCCATCACTGCATATTCGACCAACAGCACAAAAGCCGCGCGCACTAGTAATGGTCACCAAAGAAAGCCATTGCTTGCGTGATCTTTTGTATTTAGAGGAGCTAGGCGAGCTCAACATTGAGATTCCACTAGTTATTTCAAATCGTGAAGAGCTCCGATCATTAGTTGAATCTCATGGAGTTAACTTCCTTTGCCTGCCTGTCACTGCAGGTACAAAGGCGGATCAAGAGGCGCAGATTTTCAAGAAGATTGAAGAGCTAAAAATTGATTTTGTTGTTTTGGCTCGTTACATGCAGATTCTTTCAGAAGAGTTTTGCAACAAATTGCCAGGCAAAATTATTAACATCCACCACTCATTTCTGCCTGGTTTTAAAGGGGCAAAGCCATATCACCAAGCACATGAGCGTGGCGTAAAAATTATTGGTGCTAGCGCTCACTTTGTCACAAGTGACCTAGATGAGGGCCCAATCATTGAGCAGGACGTTGCACATGTGACCCATAACGCGTCAGCTGAAGAGTTAATTGCAATTGGACGCGATATTGAGCGTAGAGTCTTAGCAAAGGCTGTGAAGTTTTATGCAGATGACAAAATCTTCATTGTTGGTAAGAGAACGGTTGTATTTTCTTAACATTTAACCTTTGTGACCGGTCACCAACATTTTCATTTCAAACAATTTTGGGTAAATGTGTTCAAGGAAACAGTGTTACCCTCAAAATGATCAGTTACGGCGTTCGAGCAGATAGCTCATTGAAGGGCGATCGTAAAAGGTCATTAGGAACACAAATGACACATTCAGAAAGCAATGCTCACAGCCACTTAGATTCAGCAAAAGAAGAGTTAAAAAGCGCTGCAGCAATCGTCGCAGAAGATGCAAAAGAAAAAGTTGAAGAGGTAGTTGCAAAGGTAGCTGAAAAGGTTGGCGAAGTTGCTGATCACGTTCAAGACAAAGCATCTAACTAATCTCTAATTGTTTTAATTAATTCGATCGGCACAAACAAGTGCACAACCAACCATGCTTAGAAACGAATTCATAGTGAGAATTTCAAAGAAAACTTCCCCTGTACTCGCAACTTTAACTGTCAGTTCATTGGCAATTGCATTTGCAGTGACCTTCTTTCCTAGCGCTGCGCAGGCAGCTGAAGCTCCTCTAAGCATGGGTACGGCATCGACTTACGGTGTTCTTGCCAACACTGCAGTTACTAGTGCAACAGCATCAGGAATAACTGGAACCGCTGGCTCTGATATCGGTGTTGGCGGCGCAACTGCGCCAACCGGCGTCATTACTACTTCTGGTGCAACCATTCTTGGTGGCGCATCAATAACTGCATTGACCGCAGCATCGGGTGCATTAGCTGATAACCGTGGCGGAACTGTCACTGGTGTTGAATTAGGTGGAACAACAAAGTTGCCTGGTGCTTACAACAATCCAACTTTGGGTATCACTGGCACATTGACCCTTGATGGTTTGGGTGATTCAGCCGCTGTCTTTATCTTTAGAGCAGATTCAACTTTAATTACAGCGGCATCAAGCTCTGTAATTCTTACTAATGGCGCACAAGCTTGTAATGTTTTTTGGCAGGTAGGAAGCTCGGCAACTCTTGGAGCTAGTTCAACAATGGTGGGGCATGTAATTGCATACGCATCAATCTCTACAGGTGCATCTACAACAATTGCTGGTCAATTGATCGCAACAACAGCGGCAGTTACCTTGGGTGGAAGCACGATTCAAAACAACTCATGTGTGACACCAACACCGACTCCAACACCAACGGCTACCGCGACTCCAACACCAACGGCTACCACTCCTGCTGTTCCAACACCGGTAACTCCGACAGAAGCACCGCGCATTATTTGGTCAACATACTTTTCAGGATGCCTTGATGAGTCAGGAAACGCCCCAGATGGAATCGGTGTTAATGCGAATACAAATAGCTCGATCGCACTTCCTGGCAATATTGGAAGTCTAACTAATCCGACTAAGACGACACCGCTTTCAAGAGCTGGTTACAAATTTGTTGGTTGGGGAACAAGCTCGACCGCAACCACGGTTTTAAACACTCCATTTGTACCAACAGGAAACTCAACGCTTTGTGCAGTGTGGGAAAAGTTGCCGACACCAGTAGTAACGCCAGTGGCAACTGTTGAGCCAACTCCTGTTGCGACGGTGGAACCAACACCAATTGCAACGGTGGAACCAACTCCAGAAGCAAGTAAGAACCCGACCCCTGCAGAGAATGAACGTGTAACACCTGAACCTGTTACATCAACAGAGTCAGGCGGATTGCTTCCAACAACATCTGCACCATGGGGCAATGTTTTGCTATTTGGTTCGATTTTGATCGCACTTGGAGCGGTTCTGTTCGGTGCACGTAAGGTTATGAATCGATAAGTAATCTATTCAACGAGTTTAAAAGATGGTGTCCCCGGCGGGAGTTGAACCTGCGACCTACCGCTTAGGAGGCGGTTGCTCTATCCACTGAGCTACGGGGACCTATCGTTTTGGATTTCTTCTTAACAATGCCCAATCTTGTCATGAATAAAGTGTGAGGGTAGACTGCCTAATCTAACGAAAAGGAAGTTATTCCCTCATGAGAGGCCAACAATGAAGGCGCTAGTTATAGGCGCGGGCGGAGTTGGCAGAGCTATTGTCAATATCGCATCACGTAAATCATTTATTTCTGAAATGGTTGTCGCTGATCGAACTCTGTCACGCGCGGAAGAAGCAGTTACCCGAGTCAAGGATTCACGATTTTCAGCAGCGGAGGTGAATGCTGCCGAACTGGAGGATATCCGTGCGTTGATTCGCAAGGTAAAGCCAGATGTTGTTGTAAACGCCGTTGACCCACGTTTTGTTATGCCAATCTTCTTGGCCTGCGAAATCGAAAATACAAATTACATCGATATGGCGATGTCACTATCGCGTCCGCATCCTCACTATCCAAACTCTGAAACCGGCGTAAAGCTTGGCGATGAGCAGTTTGCACGTGATTGGAACTGGGGCGAGCGACAGATTTACGCACTCGTTGGAATGGGAATCGAACCGGGAATGAGCGATGTCTTTGCGCGATACGCCGAGGATCATCTCTTTAGCCGAATTGATTCATTTACCATCTTTGATGGCTCGAACTTAACCGTTGAAGGTTATGACTTTGCCCCATCATTTTCGATTTGGACAACGATCGAAGAGTGCCTCAATCCCCCACTAGTTTGGGAGGATGGCCGCGGTTGGTACACAACTGAACCATTTAGCGAGATTGAAGTATTTGATTTCCCTGAAGGTATCGGACCTGTTGAGTGCGTCAACGTTGAGCATGAAGAGGTTGTCTTGATTCCGCAAAAGGTTGATGCAAAGAAGGTTAACTTTAAGTACGGACTTGGCGCTCAGTTCATTACAACTTTGAAGACAATTCATATGTTAGGAATGGATCGCAAGGATCATGTAGATGTTCAGGGCATTCAGGTTTCACCTCGCGATCTATTGGCGGCGGCGCTTCCTGATCCTGCAACTCTTGGTTCACGTATGAAGGGCAAGACTTGTGCTGGTGCACTCGTTAAGGGGCTGAATAAAGAAGGAAAGCCTTACGCCTGTTATATGTACAACGTTGTTGATAATGAATGGTCTATGGCTGAATACGGTGATCAAGCAGTTGTTTGGCAGACCGCAATCAATCCGCTCATTGCAATGGAGTTGATTCATAAGGGTATTTGGAAGCCAGAAGGTGTTGTTGGACCAGAGTGGTTTGATGCAAAGCCTTTCTTGGATCTTCTGCCTTCATACGGAACTGAATGGAAGATTCGCGACGAGGATCCTTCAGGAATTCAGCCGTAAATCATGAGTTCATGGGCTTTAGTAACGGGTGCGACCGCCGGAATCGGCGAGAGTTTTTCTCGTCTTCTAGCTTCCAATCGATACAACATCGTTTTGGTTGCACGCGACCTGCCACGACTTCAAGAGCGTGCAAAAGCTCTTGAAGAAAAGTTTGGAATCAAAACCCATGTGATTCAGGCAGATCTTTCAACTGCTGAAGGATGCATGAAGGTTGAACAGCACATCGCTGAAAATCAGATTGATGTGCTGATCAACAACGCTGGTTTTGGAACCAATAAGGCCTTCACGATGTCGACCCTTGAAATTGAGCAACAACTGCTTGATGTCTTGGTTCGCACTCCGATGCGTCTGATGCATGTAGCCCTGCCATTGATGAAGCAACGTAACAACGGCGTTGTCATCAATGTTTCATCAGTGGCTGGTTACATCGCAGGTGGCACCTACAGCGCTTCAAAGTCTTATCTGACCGTTCTATCTGAGTCGCTACATACCGAGCTTTCTGGAACCAATGTGAAGGTCAGCGCGCTATGTCCAGGCTTCACCCGCACCGAGTTTCATCAACGAGGCAAGATGTCGATGAAGGGGTTACCTAACTTCATGTGGCTTACCTCTGATTATTTGGTTGAGCAATCCTGGAAAGATGCGATGAAGGGTGAAGCGGTCAGCGTTCCGGGTTGGCAGTACAAGCTACTGCTCTTTATTGTGAATGCGATTCCTCGGTCGATTGTTCGCAAGGTCGGAATGAACATGAGGGCTAAACAGCGCAAGTAATGGTCATACCTACCGGACTCTCGGCGGGTTATCAGCCTTTTTTAAGTGCCTAATCGTTAGTATTGACTCATTACTACGAAAGGCACATATATGTTTCGCAAAATCGCATCACTTTCAGTAGCGCTCATTGTCGCCGGTGGCGTCATGATCGCCGTACCTGCAGATGCCGCCACAAAGGTTTCAAATGGCGTCGCATGCAAGAAGTCAGGTCAAACTACTAAAACAAGTAGCGGAAAGTACCGTTGCGCAAAGAACCCATTGGTTTCAAGTAAAAAACTGACATGGTTATCTTTGGATTGCCTAGCAGCTGCAAATGATGCGGTTAAGGCGCAGAAGTCTGCTGTCACAACAGCTGCTAACTTCAAGGCACAGTTACCTGTAATTGAACTAGGTATAACTACAGAAACTGCAAACAAAGCTGAGATTCAGGCAAAATTTGATGAAGCTAATTCACGTTTAGTGGCAGCACAGGCAAAGTTAGCTGCTGCAACAACTGATGCTGATAAGAAGATTTTGACCACAGCGGTTGGATCATGGACATCGGCAACACGTGCCTATGCAAGCAAGATTCGCAATATTGATCTAACGATCAAAAAGCTAGAAGCTGCAAAGCTTTCAGCAACAAATAAGCCTGCTGAGCTTGCTGACAACGTGGCTGATGCTCGCGCAAGTGCAAAGTTAATTTGTACTAAGGGCTTCTAGGACACGGCGCTTCTAACTCCTAAATCTTTTCAAAAAACCCGCTGCCAATCAGGTAGCGGGTTTTTTGCATCTATGGGAACCCCTATCCCCTTTGGGTGATTATCTTCCTACCCTGTGACCATGCGTGCTGTGCGATTCATGGCTCCCCTGCTATTAGTGGTGCAGATCTTCTTGCAGTTGAGTTTTTCCGGTATCTGGATCGAGCTAATCGCCTATAACGCTGTTGCACTTGCGGCGCTGCTTTCCGTTCTTGTTGCTCCCCGAATTAATAGCAGATGGGCTCAACCTTTAACTGCCTTGGCCTTTTTAAGTTGGAGCCTTGGATCAATAATCGCAACATCAGGCTCTTACTCAGATTCGCTATTCCAGTTAGCAAAGTTTTCAGATGCCTTCTACCTGCTTTTCTATCCTTTAGCGCTGCTAGGTCTGCAAATGATGATTGCAACGGCGCAAAAGTTGACGGTGCTTGAGATCGTGGATGCCTCCATTGTGGGGTTAGGTTTAAGCACCTTAGGGGCTGCATTTGCACTACATCCCGTTCTTCCACAATTTGATGGAGATTTGAATCAAACCTTCTTGGCAATTGTGTATCCAGTAGCAGATTTGGTGCTGCTGTGTTTTATTGCGGCAACAGTTGTAATGCAAGGTTTTTCAGCCCGCGGTCTCTTACTCTCTTGTGGTGTTCTAATTTACGCGGTGACAGATTTTGTCTTTTTGTGGCAAAGTTTAAATTTCATTTACTCCTTTGGCTCTGCCATTGATTATGGCTGGCTGATCGCATTTGTGATTATCTCTGAAAGTTGTTGGCACCCTGCAACTGATAACAAAAACAACAATGGAGTCAGTCCGGTGCTCATTACAATCTCGGTTTTCTTAAGCGCAACCTTGCTGGCGCTTATGGCCATAGATCCCGAGAACTTTCCGCACTTCATTTTAATTCCGGCGATCGGAACCCTTGCCTTAGCATTTATCAGAATGAGTATCGCCTTAAATCAGGCACGAAGTATTGGCCACGAAAGGATATTGGCCAGAACTGATGAACTAACTATGTTGCCTAACCGCCGAAAGTTAATCGCTGAGATACAAAGCTTTTCTAGCCGCAAGGGATCTCTGATGCTTTTAGATCTAGATGGTTTTAAACCTGTTAATGACAATTACGGACATGAGGTTGGAGACAAGGTGTTACAACAGGTTGCGCAGCGCTTTAATCGCGCCCTACCGGCGACCGCGCTGCTCGCACGCTTAGGCGGAGATGAGTTTGGTGTATTAGTTGATGGATCCAAAGATGTTGTGATGGAGATTGCCTTGGCGCTTCGTGGCACCTTGTCTTATCCATTTGTTATTGATGGCCACCACATAAGTATTGGGGTCAGTATTGGAATTGCAGATAATGATGGCGCAGATGACTTATTGCTACGTGCAGATAATGCGATGTATGCCGCTAAGCGCCAGGCATTGGGGGTTTGTCAGCTTTAATCTCTTGTAAGCGAGCTAGCGCTTCATGACGCTCAACCGCATGATCAACAATTCGCTCTGGATAGCCTTTGCTATACCCATCTAGAAACAACCAAGGTTCATGTATCTCTGAAGCCGATAGGTGAACAAGCTCTGGAATATATCGTCGGATGTAATCACCATTTTCATCAAAACGGCGACCTTGTTCAATTGGGTTAAAGACTCGGTAATACGGTGATGCATCAGTTCCACACCCTGCGGTCCATTGCCAGCCATGTGCATTTGATGCAACATCGTAATCAACTAGATGATCTGCAAAGAATCGCTCACCTAGTTGCCATTCGAGGTGCAAATCCTTTACTAAAAATGATGCAACGACCATGCGGGTTCGGTTATGCATCCAGCCTTCCACTACTAGCTGTCGCATCGCAGCATCAACAAATGGGTAGCCAGTCTTGCCTTCACACCAAGCCTTGAACTGAGCACCAGGCTTGTCATAACGCATCTGTGCAAATTTAGGTGCGTAGTACTCAACATCGGTCATTGGATTGTTAAATAAAACATCAGCGTAAAATTCGCGCCACGCAATCTCTTTTCTAAAGGTATCGTGAGCTTTACTCTCGCCTAAATCTGCAAGCAAGGTTCGTGGATGGATCTCACCAAACTTTAGGTACGAGCTCATCTTTGATGTTCCATCAATAGATGCAAAGTTTCGGTTCTCGTCGTAAGAATCAAGGCCCTTATTGGTGAACTCTTTAAATCGCTTTAGCGCTGCAGCTTCACCAGCTTCGATCACTGTTACGCCCTCTGGCATCGGAAAATCAGGAAAAGCGCGGTATTCAGAGGCCGGTTCAACACATGTGAACTTCTTGGGGGTAACAGCTGGTGCACGGTATCCATGAGTGCGCCACCCTTTATAAAAAGGTGTGTACACCTTGTACGGGGTTGCATCAGATGGCTTCAGTACACGCCCCGGTGCAACTGCATAGGGAGATCCAGTTCTAACTAAGGTGATTCCTGCAGCCTCTACTCGTGCATCACGTGCAGCGCCATATCTTTCATACTCTGCTGAGATATGAACCTGCTCGACCCCATACTTTTTAATCAAAGTAGAAAGCACTTCGACCTGATCGCCTTCGATAATGTGAAGCTTGTTGCCTAAAGATTCATCAAGTTTGCGAAGTGATTGGCCCATGTATGCCAATAACTTAGAACCTGCTTCAGTGATCTGTTGCTTATCTAAAATGAAAAGTGGAATTATCTGATCAGATGATTCGATTGCTGCCAAAAGTGCTGGGTGATCATTGATTCGAAGGTCGCGACGAAACCAAATGATTGAAGTTTTCGGCGATGACATGGGATGATTAAATCATCATGCAGGAGATTAAGCGCTTTCAAATCCGTGGAGTTCCGGGCGAGGTCGTACGGACCCGATTTGGCACACGAACAGTTGATTATTGGATGCCACGCGGTGGAAGTGAGCACCTGCTCATCGCGCATGATGGTCAAAATGTCTTTGATGGCAAGACCAGTACCCATCGTGGGCAAACCTGGAAGATGGCACAAGCTGCGATCGATGTTGCTCAAGAAGGTGCGATAACGCCTCCTGCAATAATCGCGGTTTGGCATAGCTCGAGTAAAGAGGATCCATGGGGACGGGCGAAGGATTTAGCGCCAGAAAAATTTTTCAATGCCGGTACTCATGTTGATTCTCGCTGGGCAATCAATGATCCAACAGTTGTTTTGCACTCAGATTCATACCTAGAGCAAATCTTTACCGAGATCGTGCCCGCTATTTATGGTGAGTACTCCCCTGAAAAAACCGCTGTTATTGGCTCGAGTATGGGTGGATTAGCAACTTTGTATGCAGCCATTGAACATCCTGAAAAGTTCACAACAGCGCTAGCGCTCTCGCCACATTGGATCATCAGCGATGAAAACTTTGCCAAAGCAATGGTTGAAGGATTGCCACTTACCCACAAAATCTGGATGAGCCGTGGTGATAAAGGTTTAGATAAAGAGTATCCACCTTTGCAAAGCTATGTTGATTCACTGATGCGTAGTCGAGGATTTACAAGCAATTATGAGTCAAAGGTTTACAAGCGAAGTGGTCACAATGAGAGATCATGGGCCAAGTACCTGCACGAACCTTTGCGTTTCTGGCTTAGTACTTGATTTGAAACTTTAGGATTTTTGAAGTTCCGGTTTTTTGATTCGAGCCTCGGGCCACCGCCAATAATTCAAGGTTTGTTCGATTTTTGTAATCTCTTGGATTAAGGAAAACTCTATAGAGCCCATTAGCAGTGGTCATGTCCTTAACTGTGCGCCGGTCAGATGTTCCAAGAAACCTCCAACTTTCGCCGGCCTTTCTCACTAGAAACGCCACTTCAACATAATCATCTCCGTTAACCGTTGCCGACAATTGCAGCAAATCCTCTGTCAAAAGGGTTTTAGTGACCTTCTTTAAAGTTACAACTGGAGTCTGTGAGGAATTGTATTTTTCATTAGCCTTCAATACGCAATAAGAACGTGGTTCAAGCGCTAGAGTTATTGTCGAAGTTACTCCGCACTGACCGTACAGAATCGTCCAGTTGGTATTTGAAGTCGAAGCCTTGAAATTGGGACGGGAAACAACATCGGTGCCATTGAAGGCAACTAGATACTCCTGGCCACCCGCAAAACGTGAAACTACAAAGCTTCCGTCATCGGCATATCGGATCTGCTGGACACCATTTCGAAGAGCTGGGTTTTCGGCGATTACCCGTTGTAATTCTGTGATCTGATCTCGAAGGGGGTTTGTCAGATCAAAGGAGCTTCTGGTTCCAACCGCTGTGGAGCCAATTCGCTCGGCACTTTGCCACTGTGGCACTTGGGTTGGAAACATATTTTGCCGGGCTTCCTTGTCACCACCAAACCCAATCATTCCGACTTCATCTCCATAATAGAGAACAGGTCCACCTCTCAAAAGAAATAGCATGGCATTTGAGAGTTTTGCTCTGTCTAGTAATTTCTCGCCCTCATTACTGGAAACTGCGCTGCGAAGAAAAAGTCCAACTCTTCCCATGTCATGGTTACCTAGGAAAGTAGCTAATTGATAGGCGTTTGAGGTGGGAGTCGTGTAAAGATCATCTGCGTTAAATAGGCTTATGAGCGCTTGACTAGAGTCTCCTGATCGCGCAAATCCAACGACATTTTTTTGAAAGGCAAAATCTAGAAGTGAAGGGGATTGCTTGCTCCTGATATAACTAGAGAGAACAAATGGGTCTCCGTCGTAAACTTCACCAAAAATTGGAAAATCACTTTTACCTTTTAATTGTGCAACTTTTTGAATCTTAGGTATGACTTTTTGCCAAAAAGAAGGATTTACATGCTTAAGTGTGTCGATTCGCAATCCATCGATATCAAAGTTATTGATCCAATAACTCCATATATCAATCCAACCCTGCACGACCTCTGGCTTCTCCGTGAAGAGGTCATCTAAGCCATGAAAATCGCCATCTAGCGATGACTCTCCGTTAAAGGAGGAGTTACCGCGATTGTGATAGTTGGTTAAGTCATTTAGCCAGTCAGGATTTTTTATCTTTGAATTGGCTGGACTAACGATTGGAATCCGCGGAAAGGATTTTGTAATCGAAAGTTTAGGAAAGGTTTCTTTGCCCGCTAGGTTTTTGACATCAAAAACTTTTCCCTTTGCATCCTTATAGGCAAACTCATTACTACCAATGTATCCATATTGATTATTTTTATACTGAATAACATCTGCAGTGTGGTTAGCCACTACATCAAGAATTATCTTTAATCCAGCTTTGTGAGCTTCGGATACCAAAGCTTTGAACTCATCCTCTGTTCCCAAATGTGGATCTACGGTCATAAAGTCCAAACCCCAATATCCATGGTAACCAGAAGAGTTACCTTGATACACAATCTGTTTTACTGGGGGTGTTACCCAAATGGAGGTAAAGCCCATCTTTTTGATGTACGGGATCCGATTCTTTAGGCCTTCAAAGTCCCCACCATGCCACCAGCCAATATCATTTGGCAGATACCCACCTGTTAGCTTTCCCGCTTCAGCTCCACCATTGTCATTACTTGGGTTTGCATTTTCAAAGCGATCTGTCATCACAAAATAGACTGATTCATCGCTCTGATCACCTCTAATTGCAGGCCGGAACAGATTCTCGAAACTCTCGCTTGCTGAGATAGGGGCGGGCATGAGTGCAACCGAGATAGATAAAGCTAATGCTGAAATAAGAAACTTCACTTAACAACCCAGATCGCTTGCGCCGCATCCTTGCAGGTAAATTTCATGCTCTTCCCTTTTTGCTTAATTCCATAGAGAGTTTTAGATATCTTAAAATCTAGTCCCTCCAAATTTACCTCGACGCCACTGCGCGAAACAAAAACCACAACGTGTTGCTTCTTTGATTGGCGAGAGAAGATGACGTAATCATTTTCAATTACAAGCCATCTGAGCCCACCATTGATAAATGCGTCATTTGCTTTACGGATAGCAACCAACTTTTTTACCTCTTTGAGGAATGCATGATCCCATTTGGTTCTATCTTCCCAATTGATGGTTCGTCGACCATCTTCTCCCCATGCGCCCTCTAAACCTATTTCATCTCCTGCATAAATTGAAGGAACCCCTGGATAAGTCAAAAGCATTGCCATCGCAGAAAGGTGAGCAGAAACATCGCCATTCACGACGGTTCGGAATCGCGCAGTGTCGTGACTATCGAGTAAAACCATGCTGGCAACAACACTTCGCCATGGCACCGATGCATTGAACTGCTTCATGCTGTTAACTAATTGAGCTCCATTAATCTTTGGCATTTCGAAGGGCAGCCCTTGAAACCCCCCACCAATCTGATTGTTCTTATTGATCCAGTTCCACAATGGACGCATAAAACCTTGATAGTTCATCGCCCCATGCCAACCTAAGCCATTGAGATCGCTTGCAAAGAAATCACCATTTTCGGCAACCAGCCACGCATTAGGGTTTGTTTCATCCATCGCTTTTCTGATTCCATGCATAACTTCATCGTGGAGATCATCTTTTCCTAAAACTCCAGTCATATTGCCAACATCAATGCGCCAGCCTGACATCCCAAATTTAGGGCTAATCCATTTTTTTACGATCGAGTTTTTCCCAGAGTACATTTCTTTACGCAATGCCTGTGAGTTAAAGTTCAACTTCGGTAGAGAGGCCAGTCCCCACCAACCCACGTAACCATGCGCAACAGTTTTATCCCAATAAAAGTATGTGTGTTCTTTCGAAGCTTTATTCTTAAGTGCTTTAGCCAACCAGGGATGACCTGCACCGCAATGGTTCGAGGTCAAATCTCCCATTATTTTTATCTGAGATTTTTTGGCCTTTTTGAC
>JBFYOY010000034.1:0-11639 GCA_041303575.1 Actinomycetes bacterium | reverse complement strand
AGCCGACAATAAAGAGGCCCTGGATTTCGAGGAACTGCTTTACAAGATTGAGCGTTTAACCTTCTTGTAGGTCAGTCGGCGCACCATGCACATCAAGTACTTCTCCACCCAGCTTTGCACCATCGCCACTGCGATTGAGCGGAGCCTTTGGCTTGGCATCCTCCTTATAAATCGCTGGAATTGAGCCCAAAAGACCTTTCTGGAAATCCTCAAATGCCTGCAAAACTTCACGCTTTGTATTCATAACAAAGGGCCCCATCCATGCAACAGGCTCTTTAATCGGTGCTCCACCAAGAATAAATAGCTCTAACTCTGGAGAACGTGACTCTTGCTGATTTGCAGCACGCACAACAATTGTGTCGCCATCTGCAAATACCGCTAGCTGTCCTGCTTGAACAGGGCGAGCTTCATCGCCAACAAAACCATATCCACTCATTGTGTACACAAGTGCGTTGTAATCCTTGCGCCATGGCAAGCGAAGCTCAGCACCTGCTGCAACTGTTGCATGCAGCAAAGTAATTGGAGTCTGTGTTGATCCTGGACCAAAGTGTCCATCAACTTCACCGGCGATAATACGTAACAACGAACCACCATCAGCGGTTGTTAACAGCGCAACATCCTTTGCACGAACATCTTGGTATGCAGGAGGTGACCACTTCTTTGCAGCTGGCAAGTTAACCCACAACTGGAATCCGTGGAACAAACCACCTGACATCACCAAACTCTCAGGTGGAGTTTCAATGTGCAGAATTCCCGCACCAGCTGTCATCCATTGTGTATCGCCATTTGAAATCGATCCGCCACCACCATTGTTATCTTGGTGATCAAAGATTCCATCAATAATGTAAGTAACTGTTTCAAAGCCGCGGTGAGGGTGCCATGGAGTTCCCTTTGGCTCACCTGGTGCGTACTCAACCTCGCCCATTTCATCTAAGTGAATAAATGGATCAAGCTCGGCAAGATCTACACCTGCAAATGCGCGACGAACCGGAAAGCCTTCACCCTCGTAACCTTGTGGCGCGGTTGTAATGCTTTTTACCTTGCGTGCACGCGCACCAGGAAGTTCGCTAACGCGAGGCAATACGGTGATGTCGCTGACGGTTACTGCAGGCATTGAAGGCTCCTTTGTTCAGAGCCTCAGAGTAATTGAACTTTCAACTACCTGCAACTCAGAAATTAGAGCGCTTTGAGCGCAGAAACAACCTTAGTTAATGAAGCCTTGGCATCGCCGAAGAGCAACATGGTCTTTGGATCGTAAAGAAGTTCATTTTCGATACCTGCAAAACCTGGACGCATTGAACGCTTCAGGAAGATGATGTTGGCCGCGTTGCTTACCTCAAGAATTGGCATTCCGTAAATTGGGCAACCAGGAGTCGTCTGCGCTGCAGGGTTCACAACATCGTTTGCACCGATGACAATCGCAACATCTGTCTGACCAAATGTTGGATTTACCTCATCCATTTCAGCTAATTGATCGTAAGGAACATTTGCCTCTGCAAGAAGCACATTCATGTGTCCTGGCATACGACCTGCAACTGGGTGAATTCCATATGCAACATCGATGCCTTTTGAGATCATCAAATCAGCTAACTCGCGGACTGTGTGTTGTGCTTGTGCAACTGCCAGACCAAATCCAGGAACGATAACAACGCGACGTGCATAGTTAAGCAAGATCGCAACATCATCAGGCGAACCTGAACGCACCGGACGTTCCTCGCCAGCTGCTGCAACATCTTGTGGCTTTGCGGTAAATGCTCCAAACAAAGTTCCAAACAATGAACGACCCATCGCCTCTGCCATCAAACGGGTCAAGATAGTTCCTGATGCACCAACAAGCGTTCCGGCAATGATCAACAGAGTTGAATCAAGAACATAACCGCTTGCTGCAACTGTTAGACCGGTAAAGGCGTTGAGCAAAGAGATTACGATTGGTACATCTGCGCCACCAACAGGAAGCACAAACAAAATACCAAAGAGCAATGAAAGCGCTGCCAGAATCAATAGCGGGGTAGTACCAAGTGAGTTAACGACCCAACCACCAACGCCAATTACCGATACAAGCGTGGCTGCGATAATAAAGCGGCCCGCTGGGAAAATTACAGGGCGGGTAGTCATCAACTCTTGAAGCTTCATGAAGGTAATGATTGATCCGCTGAATGAAACGCATCCAACAATGACAGTAAAGACGGTGAAGATAACTACAGCTGTTGTGGCCTTATCACCAAGATTTAAGTACTCAACGATGGCTACCAATGCAGCTGCGCCGCCACCAACACCATTAAATAGTGCAACAAGCTGTGGCATCTGAGTCATCTGAACCTTGCGAGCTGCAGGCACACCAATAACTAAACCAATTGCGATCGCACCAAGGATCCACCCAAGATTGTTGAGCGGAAGCGATGAACCCTCATTGGAGTAGAAGAAGACAACCAATGTTGCAAGACCTGCTCCAAAGGCACCAATTAAATTTCCGCGACGCGCCGTCTTTGGATGTGAAAGCCCCTTAAGAGCCAGGATGAATGCGATACCTGCAGCAAGACCAATCAGGTCATATACGGTGCGGCTCATTTCTTATTTCCTTTGAACATCTCAAGCATTCGGTCGGTAACAACAAAGCCACCCACCATGTTGATTGTCGCCAAAATAATCGCAGCCAGTGAAAGCCCCAGCTCTAAATTAGTTGTGCTGTGATCTGCAACGATGATCGCTCCGACAAGGATTACGCCATGAATTGCATTTGCACCTGACATCAATGGTGTGTGCAATGTTGATGAGACCTTTGAAACAACCTCAAAGCCAACAAAGACGGAGAGTACGAAGATCGAAAGGATTGCCATAGGTTCCATTACTTAGCTCCTCTTCGTGCACCAGCATGGGTTACTGCAGCGCCATTGATAATTTCATCCTCAAAATTAAGGTTAAAGGCCACCTTTTGATCATCCTTTGCAGGGGTAGTAAACAGTGACAGAAGATTTACAACGTTTCGTGAATACAAGAATGATGCGTGGAAAGGCAGCTGGCTTGGCACATCTTTGCCGCCCCAGATGCGAACTCCGCCTGCGGTTTCAACAATCTCACCAGGCTTAGAGCCTTCAACATTGCCACCAGTTTCAGCGGCTAAGTCAACGATGATTGTTCCTGGTGCCATTGAATCCACCATTGCTTGTGTCATCAATCGTGGAGCCTGACGACCAGGCACCGCCGCGGTTGTAATAACCACATGTGATTTTGCGATGTACGGTGTTAAAAGCTCACGTTGCTTTGCCGCACGCTCTTCTGTCATCTCACGTGCATAGCCGCCAGCACCTTCTAGCGCTTCAAGTTCTAATTCGATAAATGCTGCACCCATTGAACGAACCTCATCGGCAGATGCTGGACGAACATCGTATGCAGAAACCACCGCACCTAAACGACGCGCAGTTGCGATCGCCTGTAAACCTGCAACACCTGCACCGAGAACCAGAACTTGTGCCGGTGTAACTGTTCCTGCCGCGGTCATCAACATTGGGAAAAATCTTGGAGAAAGTTCTGCACCAACTACCGCGGCACGATAGCCAGCACACAAGGCTTGAGAAGTTAGCGCATCCATTGATTGCGCACGAGAAATTCGAGGAACTAATTCAAGTGAGAATGCTGTAACACCTGCAGTTGCTGCCGCTTCAATTGAGTCAACCGCGGTGACAGGGGATAAGAATGAGATTGTGATCGCACCTTTTTTCAAGGTAGCCATCTGCTTGGGTGTTAATGGTTGAACTGACAAAACAACATCAGCATCAGAGAGCACATCACCTTGTTTAACCGTTGCGCCAGCTGCTGTGTACTGCGCATCTGTGGCTTGTGAATGAGTTCCGGCGCCAGCTTCGATACTTACATCCAAGCCTAAGCGAGATAACTTATTGATGATGTCGGGAACAAGCGCAACGCGCTTTTCTCCCTCTTTGATTTCCCTTGGGACGGCTACGCGCATGCCTGAAATGTTAGTGCGTATAGCCCTTCAAGTCACCACGTACTAGGTGGTACAGAATGGATTGGATAGTTGTTCTGCGGTGATACGCCTCGCGCCAGATTACTGAGCGTGGACCATCGATGACCGAAGCCTCAACCTCTTCACCGCGATGGGCGGGTAAACAGTGCATGAACAATGAATCCTTGCTTGCCAACTTCATCAAGTTTTCAGTCACGGCAAATGGAGACAAAGCCTTGAACTTTTCTGCGCGATCACTTTCTGAATCGCCCATGGACATCCACACATCTGTGTAAAGAACTGATGCATCCTTTGCTGCAGCTTCTGGATCATTTGTAACTTCAACTTTTCCACCACTGTTTGCAGCGATGTTTCTTGCAACCGCAACAACAACTGGATCTGGCGCCCACTTGCCACTTGGCGTTGCAGCAACAACATGAGCTCCCATGATTGCTCCCATAATCAACCAGGCATGAGACATATTGTTTCCATCGCCTAAGTAAACAAATTTGCGACCTGAAATATCCGTTCCAAAGTTTTCACGGATTGTTAGCCAATCTGCTAACAACTGTGTTGGATGATCAACATCTGTTAATGCGTTGATAACTGGAATAGATGAGAAAGCACCTAGTTGGTCAACATCTGATTGAGCAAAGGTTCTAATGATGAGGGCACTGCAGTAACCGCTGATGATCTTGGCGGTATCTTCAATACTTTCGCCGCGACCTAATTGCAGTTCATCGCCACGAATAAAGATTGGCGTTCCGCCCAAATGGGCAACCGCGGTTTCTGAGGATAGGCGTGTGCGGGTTGAAGGCTTTGTCATATAAATCGCCACAGTTTTATTGGCCAAAGCTGTGTTTGAACGCAGTGGATTCTCAGCAAATTCAGCGGCTGTCGCAAGTAATAATTCGACATCAGCACGGCTCAAATGCTCGGTTCGCAGTAAGTCCTTCATTTGCGAATTCTACCCGTAGTTTTGGGACACTCATAGGTATTCTTATCCACCTCATGGGTATCTTTAGAAAAATTGGATCTGAGTCGGAGTCTGATACCGATCTCTTGACCCGTCCCTCCCTCGATGAAAACCTCCAAGAGGATGATGGCGGCCATGATCGCTTTGCTCATTATGTAAAAAAAGAGAAGATTGTTGAGTCCGCAGTTACAGGAAAAGCGGTGAAAGCTCTCTGTGGAAAGAAGTGGATTCCTTCTCGTGATCCTGAGAAGTACCCAATCTGTCCAACCTGCAAAGAGATTCACGCAGGGTTGAAGCCAGATACCGAAGAAAAATAATTATGAAGCGCATCATCGCTTTATTTCTCTCGCTTGTAACAGTTGCAACGGTATTGACTCAGCTCACCGCCACTCAAACCGCTACGGCAAATGAAAAAGCACCTCGTAAAGTTGTAACGGGATGGCTTCCTTATTACTCAGTCAGAACAATTATGCCTTTGGTAAAAAAGCTTCCATCTGCGCAACCAACAGTCCCTGGCAAGCCAGCTGTGTGCGATGCCTCGCAATATGGACCGGCTGAAAATAAAGCCATTGAATCTTCTTACCTTTTTACAAATAAAGATTTAATGAAAGAGGTAATGCCTTTCTGGTTTTCAATTAAATCTCCGACAGTAATACGCAATGATTACGTCAGTGGAAATCCTTCGTGGCCAATGGCTGACACGGTGTGCTTGATTCGTCGCGCAGGATTGCAAGTAATTCCAACAATGACAGATGGAACTGGAAAGCTAGAGCTATCCAACTATCTTGCAAGCTCAACAACTCGTGCCACTATCGTTAAAACAATTGTTGATTTAGTGCTGAACAATAACTTTGATGGAATTGATTTAGATTACGAGGGTTTTGCCTTTGTTGATGGAAACACAACCTGGCCAAAGACCGCACCGCGTTGGGTGGCATTAGTAAAGGAACTCAGCGTTGCTTTGCGCGCTCATAACAAGCTACTGTCGATTTCAACCCCATATGTATACGACCCGAAAGAGAAGCAAAAGGGTTACTACGTATATGCATGGGCTGATGTAGCAAGCAGTATTGATCGATTAAGAATTATGACTTATGACTACTCAGTTGCTAAACCGGGTCCTATCGGACCAATTTCATGGGTAGAAAAAACTCTTAAGTATGCGGTCAGCATCATGCCGCCTTCAAAGGTGTACATAGGTTTGCCTGGATATGGTCGCGACTGGATTACTTCGGTTAATGGCAAGTGTCCCGTCTCTGCACCACCTGGATTAAAGGGTGGAGCCAAGGCTGCGGTTTTTAAGATGAATTACGCAAATGCAAAAGCTGTGATTGATAAAGCGGTACCGACTTTTGATGTTAAATCAAGCGAAGCAACTTATTCATATACACAAAGTTATAACGGTCTGACTGCAACCGGTGCATCTACTGAATGTAAGGTCAATAGAACTGTTTGGTATCAAAATGAGCGAAGCTATGCAGAGCGAATGGCGCTAGTTGCCAAGTATCGATTGGGCGGAGCAGCGTTGTGGACTTTAGCAATGGAGGATCCAGCGGCAACTGCTGAGATGCGAAAGGCAGCTCTTGCAATTGCACCAGATCCTGTTGTGAGCACCATCAGTGTTGAAGGAGCTCCTGAGAACACAATTAACTATGCAGGATTGTTTACGGTTAAGGGGCAGTTAACCCTTAAGGACAAATCACCAATTAGCGGCTTGCCTGTTTCCCTGGAAATCAAGCGCGCCAATGAATCGGTTTGGAGCAAGGTCACTGAATTGATCACCGGAGTAGATGGTGTGGTTTCAACACCAATGACCTTGGGTGCAAATGCATCTTTGCGTTTAACAACCCTTGGCACTTGGGAACGAGCAGAGTCGGTTTCTCAAGAGGTAAAAATCTCCGTTAGAACCAGCATCCAATTAGATCGCCCATTATCGGTTTCCAAAGAATCACCTATAGTCATTAAGGCGCAGCTACTTCCACGTTCGAGCGGAAAATCTGCTCAGTTGCAGAAAATTGTTAACGGTAAGTGGCAAAATGTTGGTGCTGCAGTTCTGTCTGATGCAGATGGATTGCTGATCTTTAATACTGTTGAAACCAAGAGAGGGGTCATTGCAATGCGTGTTCAGCTTGCTGGTGACATTACCTCTGAACAATTTGCGATTGTCATACGTTAACCATGGGAAAAATAAAAGAAAAGCACGATCTCAATGAGAACATCGAAGAAGAATTAAAGGCAATCTTTAGCGGCGATGTTCCCTGGGTGACAATTGTTTGGGATGATCCAGTTAACTTAATGACATATGTGACCTATGTATTGATGGAGCTCTTTGGTTACAACAAAGAAAAAGCTCATGAGTTGATGATGAAGGTCCACACTGAAGGCAAAGCGGTTGTTTCAACCGGCAGCCGTGAAGAGATGGAACATGATGTTGCACGACTTCATGAGTACGGTTTATGGGCAACGCTTCAGCGCGGTGATCAGGCGCTATGAGTGAGATTCAACATGGATTCTTTAGACATGGAGATAACAGTTATTTAGCAAACTTCACCGAAGCAGAGCGTGAAGTTTTAACTAATCTTGCCGAACAAATCATCGAACTTCTTGCAGAGCGAGTTGATCACCATAATGACGATCCTTTGGCCGCGATGGTTGGAATTACTGTTCATGACACACCGCCAGATGATGAAGTTCTATTGCGATTGCTACCAAATGCTTATGCAGATCAAGTTGATGCTTCAGAGTTTCGCCGTTACACAGAATCAACATTGCGCCAAAAGAAACAAGCCCACGCAATGGCGATGCGAATGCACATTAAGGCCGCTGTAGATGGTGTTGTTGAGTTAGATCACGATGGTGCAAATGCATGGCTAGGTGCGATGAATGATGTCCGACTTGCATTGGGAGTGCGGTTAAAGGTTGAGACAAATACACAACAAGATTTAGAGCTCTTGGCACCAGATGACCCAATGAGAGGCGTTTACGCTGTCTATAGCTGGTTAGGTTGGCTGCAAGAGAGTTTGATCGATGCTTTGATGGATGACTCTCAATAGTTCAGCTACCAGCAACAGCAAATGCTCAAGGTAGGCTAGCCCTGTGAGTGATGCCCCAATTGGAATCTTTGATTCAGGTGTAGGCGGATTAACCGTTGCACGTGCAATTCTTGATCAACTTCCTAACGAGTCCACTCTTTATATAGGCGATACAGCCCGTGGACCTTATGGACCTAGACCATTAGCCGAGGTTCGTGAGTTTGCACTTGAAACTATGGATTACCTAGTTGAACAAGGTGTGAAGGCGATTGTGATTGCATGTAACACCGCATCTGCAGCGATGCTTCGAGATGCGCGTGAGCGTTATTCAATTCCGGTAGTTGAGGTGATTCAACCCGCTGTGCGTCGCGCGGTTGCCGCCACTCGCACCGGAAATATTGGAGTAATTGGAACACGAGCAACCATTGACTCAAAAGCTTACTTAGATGCTTTTGCTGCTGCACCTCAGCTAGAGATTACTTCAATCGCCTGCCCGCTCTTTGTTGAGTTTGTAGAACGCGGAGAAACTTCAGGAGAAGAGATTACAAAGATCGCCCGCCAGTATTTAGCACCCGTCATGGATGCCAAGGTGGACACCTTGGTTCTTGGTTGTACGCATTACCCATTACTAACTGGCGTTATCTCTTATGTCATGGGCGAAGGCGTCACCTTAGTTTCCAGTGCAGAAGAGACCGCTAAAGATTTGTATCGAACCTTGGTTGAAAATGGATTACTTCGCGCTCAATCATCAACCCCAGCAACACATAGATTCTTAGCAACCGGTGATGCCAAGGCCTTTGAAACCTTGGCTCGACGTTTTCTAGGTCCAGAAGTAACAAAAGTCGAACACCAAGTTCTGTAACTGATACATCAACAACTCACTATCTAGGAGTAAAAATGTCACGCAATGATGGACGTTCCGAGAAGGATTTACGCGAAATTAAGTTCACTCGTGGCTGGTTAGATCATGCCGAAGGATCTGTGTTGGTTGAGTTTGGTAAGACACGCGTACTTTGCGTTGCCTCATTTACTCCAGGTGTTCCACGATGGTTAAAGGATTCAGGCAATGGTTGGGTCACATCTGAGTATTCAATGCTTCCCCGTTCCACACATACACGTTCTGATCGCGAAAGCGTTAAGGGCAAGCTAGGTGGTCGCACACAAGAGATCTCACGTTTAGTTGGTCGCTCACTTCGAGCAGTAGTCAACATGAAAGAACTTGGTGAAAACACAATCGTTATCGACTGTGATGTTTTGCAAGCAGATGGCGGAACACGTACAGCGGCGATCACAGGCGCATATGTTGCGTTAGCCGATGCAATCACTTGGGCAAAATCTCAAGGTCACATCAAAGAGAGCGCCAAGCCACTTAATGATTCAGTTGCAGCGGTAAGTGTTGGAATTATTGATGGAGTTCCGATGTTGGATCTTTGCTACGAAGAAGATGTCCGCGCCGGAACGGATATGAATGTTGTAGTCGCAGGAGATGGACGCTTCATCGAAGTCCAAGGTACCGCAGAGGGTGAACCATTTGATCGCGACCTTTTAAATCAACTTCTTGATTTAGCTGTTGCGGGTTGTTCAACATTAAGCCAGCTCCAGAAAGATGTGCTTGCTAAGTAATGTCGCACAAACTTGTTCTTGCAACACGTAATCAAGGAAAGATCACAGAGTTTCGTCGAATTCTGGAAGAGCTAGCTCCAGGTCAAATTGAATTAATTGGAGTCGATCAATTTCCAGATCTTGTAGATGTAGAGGAAACTGGATCTACCTTTGAAGAAAACTCACTGCTGAAGGCTCGATACACATGTGAAGCAACGGGACTACCTGCAATCGCAGATGATTCGGGGCTATGTATTGATGCGCTCAATGGCGATCCGGGCATTTTTTCAGCACGCTGGGCAGGTTCTCATGGAGATGATCAGGCCAATATAGAAAAGGTGTTGAAGCAACTAAAGGATGTGCCTGATGAGAATCGAACCGCGTACTTCATCTGCGTGGCCTCTTTAGTCATGCCCGATGGTCGTCACACCGTTGCCGAAGGACGATTTCAAGGCCACATCCTTCACGCGCCTGTTGGCCAGAATGGTTTTGGCTATGACCCGATTTTCCAGCCGCTGGGTTTGAGCATTTCCTCGGCTCAAATGAGCGCGGAGGAAAAGGATTTAGTAAGTCACCGCGGAAAATCACTACGTGCTATCGCACCTGACGTCATCCAAATGCTTGCGAGCCTGGGGTAGCCTTAACCCATACAAGTGCGTTAATAACGTGCGTACCGCAAACCAAGGAGTTCCACGTGGCCGTTAAGAAGACCGCAAAGAAAGCAGCTAAGAAGTCTCCTGCAAAGAAGACCGCTGCAAAGAAGTCACCAGCTAAAAAGGCTGTTGCTAAAAAGTCTGTCGCTAAGAAAGCTGTAGCGAAGAAGAAGACCGCAAAGAAGGCGGTTGCAAAGAAGTCTGTAGCAAAGAAGTCTGCGGTGAAGAAGACCGCGAAAAAGGCTGTTGCTAAAAAGGCTGTTGCAAAGAAGAAGGTTGCAAAAAAGGCTCCTGCAAAGCGCGTGGTCAAGAAGGCTGCTGTTGCAGTTACATCTGCACCAAAGCCTGCAGTAGTTGCAGCACCTGTTAAGTCAGTTGCACCAGCACCTGTTAAGCCAGTTGCTGCGCCAAAGCAGTCAACATCTACTCGCACAGCGTGGTTAGTGGTAATCGGAATTGCAGCGCTCGCAATTATTGTTTGGTCACAATCTTCAAGCAAAGATAGCGATGATGCAGCACCTGCACCTTCAGCATCACAAACTGCTGAACCATCAGCATCTGCAACACCAACTGAGTCTGAAGAGCCAACTTCACCAGTTGCAGCAGTCGAAGCTCCATCAAAGTTTGTTGCTCTCAATAGCGAGGGTGGATTAAAGCTTCGCTGGGTAGCACCAATGGCTGTTGAAGGATTAACTGGATACAACGTTGAAATCCGTGCAAATGGAACAGGTGATTGGACAGTTATTGCAACTCTTCCAGCTGATCAGCTAACCCAGAATGTTACAAAGGCAAGTGATTCAGGTTGGACTCAGTTCCGCGTTTCATCTGTTTACTCAGATGGACAGACCGCATCTGCTACCGCTTTTGGAATTCCAGGAGAGTTCAACTAAATCTAGATTAAATAAAAAATCCCTCACTTAACGGTGGGGGATTTTTTATTGCCCACTTGTTTCAACTGTTGCAATTGCAAGCTCTGCTGTGATTGCATCTACATATGCGCGGACACCTGCAGGGACTAGGTGCACTCCATCTGGACCAAAGTACTCAGGATGGCCCTGGGAAATTGCGGCCCAATCAATCAAACGAGCGCTATTTATTGCTGCGTACTTAGCAATGAGCTCATTGTTTTCATCTCTCCAAATACGCGGAACTGCGGTGTTTACGACAATCACGCGAGGCTGATCCTTAACTTCAGCAAAAATCGCCGCGACTTGATCCTCGCTTAATTTATTGTTATTTCCAAGATTGAAAATAATGGGGGATCCAACCATGTTGGCTTTATCATTTTTGATTACCTCAAGTAGCTCCGTAGCCTGTCGACCGACTCGAGCATTAATTAGTCCAACCTCTTCACGAGAATCCAATTCAAATCTAATTCCTAAGATAACTGAATCCCCAGTAACCCACAGTCC
>JBFYOY010000033.1:0-3461 GCA_041303575.1 Actinomycetes bacterium | reverse complement strand
CGATCGTTTAATTGGATCGGTTCTGCAATACAGCGATAACTCATTTAATCCGCTGCTTGAACTTGGCTTTGCAAATGCAATTCGCCGTGAATGGGCTTGGCGGGTTTCGCGTGGCGAGTCTCTCTCCAATTTAGATGCCTTCAAACATTTGGTTTAGACTTCACCCATGACTAACTTTGAACTTGTCCTATTGCGCCATGGCGAATCTGAATGGAACGCTAAAAATCTCTTCACCGGTTGGGTAGATGTCCGTCTATCTGAAAAGGGAGAAGCAGAGGCCCGCCGCGGTGGTTCGATGTTGGCTGATCGTGGATTGCTTCCAGATGTAGTTCACACATCACTGTTGCGTCGTGCGATCCATACATCTCAGTTAGCACTTGATGCATGTGATCGTCATTGGATCCCGGTAAAGCGTTCATGGCGTCTGAACGAGCGTCACTACGGCGCACTGCAGGGCAAGGACAAGGCGCAGACCTTGGCACAATACGGAGAAGAGCAGTTCCAACTATGGCGCCGCAGCTTTGATGTGCCACCTCCAGCAATTGATGACAATGATGAATTTAGCCAGGCAAAGGACCCGCGTTACGCCGATTTAGGCGCGGCGGCACCAAAAACAGAGTGTCTGAAGGATGTAATCACCCGCATGCTGCCGTACTGGGATGAGTCAATTGTTCCGGATCTACAGGCTGGCAAGCGCGTATTGGTTACCGCACATGGAAACTCATTGCGTGCATTGGTAAAGCATCTTGATGGAATCAGTGATGCAGATATTGCTGGTTTAAATATTCCGACCGGTATTCCTTTGTATTACAAGCTGGATGAAAACTTTAAGCCAGTAGTTAAAGGTGGAGAGTATTTAGATCCTGAAGCTGCCAAGGAAGCTATTGCAGCTGTTGCAAATCAGGGTAAGAAGTAACCAAACTAGATTAACTAGGAGTTACTTGGTGATGCAGAAGGTGACGCGGTTGTTGTCGCCAAGATTCCACCAGCTGTAATACCTGCGTACTCATCCTTGTTCTCGCGAACAATTACGCTTCTTGTAACTTCACCTGCACGAGCAAAGAACATAGTTACTGAAACAAATGTTCCGGGCTTTGCGCCAAATCCAGTCAATACCGCTTTAGCGTTTGCGCGATCGCCTTCAAAGATAATTGGCGAATTCTTAGGCAAGTTGTTCTTACCAGTGTAAGCAAGGACGCTTCCGTTAATTGCGACTCCTAGTAGTGCATCCTCTTCATCTGCAGCATTTACTACTGTTCCGACCAAAACACCGGTTCCAGCACCTGCTGCAACTACAAGTAGGTTAACGACGCGGATGTTGTTGCCATCTTGGATGATCTGAGCCTCTGCACCATCTGTTACCTGTGTGATGCTTCTAGTTGAGGAGTTAAAACCTGCTGCACATCCAGTTAATGAGACGGCAAGAGATGCAATTGCTAATGCAGAAAGTGTGCGACGCATAGGTGCAATTGTCTCACATCAAATAAGCAGTTAATAACGCTACTTTTACCGGGTTTTCTGAATCAGATAATGCTGGTAGAATTGACCCTCTAGCGAAGGGCATCACATGACATTTAAGGTCGGCGAAACCGTTGTTTATCCTCATCACGGGGCTGCGTTAATTGAAGCTATTGAAACTCGTGTGATCAAGGGTGAAGAAAAGACCTACCTAGTGTTGAAAGTTGCTCAAGGCGATCTAACTGTCCGCGTTCCTGCAGATAATGTGGATCTTGTCGGAGTTCGTGATGTTGTTGACTCAGCTGGCCTAGATCGCGTATTCAGCGTATTGCGCCAGCCATACACAGAAGAGCCAACAAACTGGTCTCGTCGCTACAAGGCTAATCTTGAAAAGCTTGCTTCAGGTGATGTTATTAAGGTTGCCGAAGTTGTTCGCGATCTTTACCGTCGCGATCTAGATCGTGGACTTTCAGCAGGAGAAAAGCGCATGCTCGCCAAGGCAAAGCAGATCCTAGTTTCAGAGCTCGCACTTGCAGAGCGCACTGATGAGGAAAAGGCTGCAGTAATCCTTGACGAGGTTTTAGCTTCCTAATTTCATGACACCTTCTCTGAAGGTTGTTGTGGCGATTACCTCGCCAATTGCTTTCCATCTAATAAAGAATCAAACAATTCTGCACACCTGCATTCAATCTGCGCAGAGCTTTGTCGCATCGCACTCTAGAACACATCTAGCAATCGCAGGCACGGCAGCTGATCTAGCCAAGGTTGCAGATCTTGAATGCGAAAAGTTGCTTTGCAATCCCAATTCACCAAGCGAACTCGCAACAGCGATCAAGAGCGGTACCGCTGCCGATTTAGTGATGATTCATGATTCGCAGCGACCACTGACCCAACAGGGGCAGTTTGAGCGGGTCTTTGGGGCGTTAACGACCGATATTGATGCGGTTCGCCCGGTCTCGCCCTTTACCGAAACCCTTAAATCAATCAACGCCGATAACTTCATCGATCAAACAATTGATCGAACATCCATGATGCGTATTTCAACACCGGAAATTGTTCGCTTTAACGCCATTGATTTTGATGCCACCGAATCAACCTGGTTTGTTCCGCTCAAGAGTTCTGCAAAGAGCGCAGTAGTTGATGCAGATGCCGATAGCGCGAGAATTAACAGTGAAAAAGAGATTGAGTTAATGGGTTATTTACTGGACTGGAACAAGTAGTTCAGCGATAGCTAAATCCTGCGGATATGTAATTTTGATATTAAAGATATCGCCAGGCACTGCAACAGTATTTACATCAGGAAAAAACTCTTCCATGCAGGCAGCGGTATCGGTTCCAACAAAGCCACTGATCGCAGCTTTTTCATAAGCCTGCAGTAATTGCTGTGCTCTGAAACCTTGCGGTGTCTGAACACGTGCAACGGTTTCAGTGCGCACCGTATCCATTTCATGTGGATCTAAAGCGATAGTCGGAATTGCACCACCATGGCTTTGAGCGCCATCTGCAATCGCTGAAAAGATTTGCGGGGTTGCTAGCGGACGCGCACCATCATGAATTAACACCAAATCAATTAAGCCAGCTGCAATATCAGCCTTTAAGTACTGCAGCGCTTTGTACTCGCTCTCGTGACGGGTTGCACCACCATGGACAATCTCAGTATTGGCAAGTGCGCCATCTTTAGCTAAAGCATCGCGTGCAAACTCTTCGTCATCAGGGTTAATTACCAAGATGCTGCGTACATTTGAAAAACTACTGCGCGAATTTTCAAGAGATCTAGAGATAATGTGTTTGCCATTTAACTGCAGCCAGACCTTGTTCATGCTGTGACCAAAGCGGGTTCCAGAGCCTGCTGCAAGAACTACTGATGCAACGCTGGCCTGGGTACTCATGATTACTTCTGGTTTGGCGCGTAGGTAAGACCTAATTCATCCTGCTTCTTGCGCAAAGCAACGATAAATGAATCTTGGTTCAGCTCAACATGATCGTATGTCAGCAGCTCGCCC
>JBFYOY010000032.1:0-3067 GCA_041303575.1 Actinomycetes bacterium | reverse complement strand
TTTCAACTGTAGTTGTCTTAGCTGATGAAAGAATCAAAAAGCAGACACCTGATGGAAATGCGATTAAAGCGTATTCAACAAAGAGCACCCTGATAAACAACCCCTGGCTACGTGCAGCGGTCATCGGATCCATTGCTTTGTATGCAGTCAACGCTGTAGTAATCCCCTTCTATGTTTTAATCTCTCGCTTCTTGGGCAATCAGGTTGCTATTGATTGGGCAGATCTGATCACAGCAGCAATCTCAACAGTTTCCGTTGCAGCCTTGGGTGCATTAATCGCCCTAGTTTTATCAGCACCATTGGGCATTGTTTTAACAAGCGGATCTAGTCGCGTAGGCACTATCGCTCAACGCATCATCACAGTCGGTCATGGCCTGCCAGGAGTCGTTGTTGGTCTAGCTGTAGTTTCTGTTGGATCAAAGCTTGGCGCTTTGTATCAAACAACATTTTTGTTGGCCTTTGCCTACGCCCTGTTATTTCTTGCAAAATCAGTGGCCAGCATGAGCTCATCCTTATCTCGCGTTCCCAACAGCGTTAAGGATGTTGCCTCAACTTTGGGCATGAACCAATGGATGGTTATTAAAAGAGTTGTTGCCCCTATAGCAGCACCTGGAATCGGGCTTGGAACCCTCTTGGTATTTCTGACAGCGATGAAGGAGCTGCCAGCGACTTTGATGCTTCGTCCAACAGGCTTTGACACCTTGGCTACACAGATCTGGTCTTCAGCATCTATCAATCGATTTAACGAGGCCGCTCCTTATGCATTAATCTTGGTACTAATAGCGGCGCTACCAACATTTTTAATCAGCCGTCCAGATAAAGAAGATCGCAGTTTTATCAATGAGAGCATGGGGGCAGACAAGTGAGTTCACTTGAGATCTCTCATCTAAAGGTAAGCCTTGGAAACCGTTTAATTCTGGATGATCTTTCCTTCTCATTAGCTGAAGGTCAGATCGCAGCTCTGCTGGGGCCATCTGGTTGCGGCAAGACAACCTTGCTACGCAGCATCGCCGGTTTGATTCAGCCTTCTGATGGAACTATTCGCTTTGGTAAGCAGCTTGTTTCACTTTCATCTTTGGTGATGCCATCACATAAGCGCAAGATTGGATATGTCCCACAAGAAGGTGCTCTATTTCCGCACCTTAACGTCGCTGACAACATTGCTTTTGGTTTAGATCGATCGGTCTTTACTAAGGATCAGATCCGTCAGACAACTAAAGAGATGTTGAATCTGATTGGCCTGCAAGGTTATGAAAATCGTATGCCTAACCAGCTATCAGGTGGACAACAAACTCGTGTGGCACTTGCCCGCGCACTTGCTATTAAACCTGCAATGGTTTTGCTTGATGAACCGTTCTCTGCATTAGATGCAGCTCTTCGTGATGATCTACGTGCCGATGTATGTGATCTGCTGCGAAAGAGCAACACCACCGCGATCCTGGTTACCCATGATCGCGAAGAAGCTTTGGTTTCTGCAGATGTTGTTGCTTTGATGCGCGATGGTCAGATCATTCAACAAGGATCGCCTGAAGATGTGTATTCAAAGCCAATTTCACCTGCGATTGCAATTAGCACCGGTGATGCCTTAGTACTAGATGCTACAAAGCTTGCAGACGGCAGCACTTCATATCTTTTCAATCAATCAACCGGTGCGGCCATTGAATCCGGCCATGTTGTTATTCGCCCTGAAGAGATCAAGCTCAATCGCAACCTAATTGGCGCACTATCGGTTGGCCGCATATCGAAAATCGATTACTACGGCCATGACGCAATGGTCACCATCGATATCGCTGGAAAAACTCTCAATGTTCGTATTCCCGGACCTTTTGATTACACCGTAGGCGAAGAGGTCAGCCTTGAACATGCAGGTCCAGTTCGCTTCTTTGCCAACCAGGCTTAGGCATCTAAGCGATTGGTTCGCCGATTACCAAACCAGCCTGAACTACATACCTTTTCGGGGCATTGCCAATAAATCTGAAGGGGTAACAGGTACTTAGGGTCAGTACCGCATCCTTAGTCGGAACAATCACTGTTCGATCATTTGCTTTTACGATACGAATCTTGTGAACCTCGTAGACAAATGTTCCATAATCATTTTTAACGGTGATCAAATCACCGATTTCAACCTCGCCCAATCGGCGAAAAACAGAGTCTCGGTGTCCCGCCAGAACAGAGTTATCGCTAACACCGGGAATCACACTGCCAACATAATGGCCGACTCCACGCTTTAGCTCTTTATTTCCCGTTCCTTCAATAATTGCAAGAAATGATTTGATCCGCGGAATCGAGAGCGAACCAATTACATCTCCGATCTTTGGCTGCTTCAATCCTGGAACAGTTTGAAGCTCTAGGTTGGGGGTAATCCGAGGTAGATACTGCGCGCCTTCATTGTGGCTAGCAATCTCAAAACCTGCAAAGCCCGCTGTACCGACGCCGGATACAAGAAGTAACGTCGAAACGGCCAGCATGATTGAATGTTTTTTCTTCATACCCCTCAACCTATTTGCCTTAAATCTACTTAGTTTTCCTTGTGCAGCTTGATGCTCTTAAGAGCACCGAATGCACCTGCAACTGCTGTCAATGCGCCAACCAAAAGAAAGTTGAACAAAGGAGTTGCTGTATTTGGAAGAAGGCCACCTGTTTCAGTTGTTGGTTCATCAACCACAACTACAGTGCCTGTTCCATTGTCATTAAATGTACGGATGATTGTTACATTCTGGCCAGCCTGAAGATCAACAAAGCCATTTGTAATATCGATGCCTGACCAAGTTCCGTCATAACCATCAACAATCGGTGTGCTTACTACATAAGTTCCAGCTTCAACGATAAAGGTAGTTCCAAAACTGCCTGTCCCTAGGAAAGGACTACCTAAAACATCGGTACCAAAGTGCTTTACATTAAAGGTGAAATCAGCAGGAAGCTTAGTTCCACCGTTGTCATTGTTGACTTGGCTAATAACCTGGATAGTTCCCATTGTGCTAACCGCAGTAGTTGCTACTGGCACAACTGGATCTTCTGCATGGGATGGAGCGACCATCATTGAGGTCAATAATGCGACGCCAGCGAT
>JBFYOY010000031.1:0-31808 GCA_041303575.1 Actinomycetes bacterium | reverse complement strand
ACCGTTCACAAGTTGAGCCAATTCGTCGTCCACTCTTCATTGGTTTGAGCATCGCACTCTTCTACTTTGCAGGATCTGCTGGATCTCAAATGTGGAGCACATGGTTGCAGTTCAAGAACTCCACACCATTTGGTGTAAATGATCCACAGTTCAACATGGATATTTCATTTTTTGCATTCCGTCTTCCTTTTTGGCAGACCTTGATCTCATGGGGTATTTCAACTGCGATCCTTGCAATCCTTGCCTCAGTTGCAGTCCACTATCTATATGGCGGAATCCGCTTGCAGGTACAGGAAGATCGCACAACTGTTGCTGCACGTGTTCAGCTATCGGTCCTTCTTGGTCTAGTAGTTCTGCTGAAGGCGGTTGCTTACTGGTTTGATCGATACGCACTTGCGCTTAAGGAAAGCCGTTTGATTACAGGTCTTACCTACACAGATGTAAATGCGGTTCTGCCAGCCAAGGCGATCCTTGCCGGAATTGCAATTGTCTGCGCACTTCTTTTCTTTGCAAACATTGTTCGTCGCTCTTGGGTGCTTCCTGCAGCAGGAACAGCGTTGCTAGTTATCTCATCTGTTTTGATCGCCGGGCTGTACCCAGGTGCAATTCAGCAGTTCCAAGTAAAGCCAAGCGAGTCTTCAAAAGAGGCTCCATTTATTCAGCGCAATATTGATGCGACCCGCGCTGCATATGGCTTAGACAATGTCACTGTTACCGACTACCAGGCAACAGATTCAACAAACACTGGCCAGCTTGCAGATGATGCAGCAACAATCGCCAATATTCGGTTGATGGATCCAAATGTTTTGTCTGCAACCTTCAGACAACTTCAGCAGATTCGTCCGTACTACAGCTTCCCAGAGTCACTTGATATCGATCGCTACACCGTCAATGGTGTTAAGCGCGATGTTGTTGTAGCTGTTCGCGAATTGAATATCGCTGGAAACCCTTCACGTAACTGGATTAACGACCACCTTGTGTATACACATGGATTTGGTTTTGTTGCAGCTTACGGAAATGAGCGCGATGCTGATGGAAAGCCTTCCTTCACAGTAGGAAACCTTCCACCAACTGGCGCACTTGGTGAGTTTGAGCCACGTGTGTACTTCGGTGAGAATGTTCCGGATTACTCAATTATTGGTGGCGTAAAGACAGATACTCCAGTTGAGTTTGACTATCCAGATGACACATCTGCAAACGGTCAACGTAACTACACATACACCGGTACCGGTGGAGTTCCAGTTGGATCACTACTCAATAAGGTTGTCTTTGCGCTGAAGTATCAGGAGCAGAGAATTCTTCTCTCTAACCTAATCAACAAGGATTCAAAGATTCTCTTTGAACGTAACCCTCGTGAGCGAGTTGCAAAGGTTGCTCCATGGTTAACCCTTGATGGAGATCCATACCCAGCTTTGGTTGATGGAAAAATCATGTGGATTATCGATGGATACACAACAAGTGCTGGATATCCATATGCACGTCAGACAGTGCTTTCAAATGCAACAGCTGATGCGTTGACAACTAACTCTGCTTCAATTGCTTCACAGCGCAATCAGAGCGTTAACTACATCCGTAACTCCGTTAAGGCAACAGTTGATGCTTACAACGGAACTGTGACCTTGTACGAGTGGGATGAGAAGGATCCAGTCCTAAAGACATGGGCAAAGGCATTCCCAAACACAATCAAGAAGAAGAGTGAGATATCTGCACAGCTTCTTGAGCACATCCGCTACCCAGAGGATCTCTTCCGTGTTCAGCGTGAAATCCTTAGCTCTTATCACGTTAAGACAGCTGAGGCTTTCTACGGTGGTCAGGATTTCTGGCGCGTACCGCGTGACCCATCAACATTTGGAGCTAATGCATCTGCGCAACCTCCTTACTACTTAACACTTCAAATGCCAGGTTCAAAGAAGCCTGCCTTCTCATTGACTACTCCATTTGTTCCACGAGGTGGTCGTGAAAACCTTTCAGCATTTGCGGTTGTTAACTCAGATCCAGGTGCTGATTACGGAAAGATGACAGTTCTTCAGTTACCTCGTAACACCAACGTTGCAGGACCTTCACAGGTAGCTTCTAACTTTGAAGCCAAGCCTGAGGTTGCAAACTCATTGTCACTACTTCGTCGTGGTGGCTCTGATGTTGTACTTGGTAACTTGTTAACACTTCCAGTTGGTGGAGGTCTCTTGTATGTGCAACCTGTATATGTAAAGGCGACATCAAACACCGCTGCATACCCATTGCTTCAGAAGGTGCTCGTTTCCTTCGGAGATCAAATTGGTTATGACGACACATTAAAGGGCGCACTTGATCAGGTCTTCGGTGGAAACTCCGGAACCGCTGCAGGTGGAACCACTGGTGGAACAACTACTGGTGGAACAACAACCAACTCTTCACTTGCGAACTCATTAGCTAGTGCAAAGCAGGCATATGCCGATGGTCTTGCAGCACTTGCAAAGGGAGATTTTGCAGCCTATGACAGAGCACAGAAGCGATTGAAGTCTGCACTCGATGCAGCGATCAATGCGCAGAACAAGAAGTAATGCAGTAACAAAAAAGTAACTGCACGGATAAAGGCCAGATTCATGCGAGCAATTGCATGGATTTGGTCTTTATCTATATCTGCACATAAGATTACGCATACCGACGCGGGGTGGAGCAGCTCGGTAGCTCGCTGGGCTCATAACCCAGAGGTCGTAGGTTCAAATCCTGCCCCCGCTACCAATACAAAAAGGTCCTCTTATGAGGGCCTTTTTGCTTTCCCTGAAAGCTTTACTTGATGCGCAGTGAGTTGGTAACAACCAGGACGCTGCTCGCAGCCATGGCGGCTGCCGCGTACAACGGAGACATCAAACCTGCAGCTGCAATAGGCAAACCAATAACGTTATAGATCAACGCCCAGCCCATATTCAAACGAATAATTTTCAATGTCTTCTTTGAAAGCTTCAGCGCAGAAATCACTGAACCAAGCCCTGAATTCATCAAGGTGATATCAGCGCTATTGATCGCTGTATCAGTGCCAGTTCCCATCGCCATTGAAAGATTTGCAGCGGTCAATGCAGCCGCATCGTTTATGCCATCACCGATCATCAAAACGGTGTGACCTTCACTCTTCATTCGTTCAACAATCTCAAGCTTTGTTTCAGGAAGCGCATGGGAAACAACGTGGGCTGCATCGATTCCAACTGTTTTTGCAACAGATGCTGCAACCTCTGAGCTATCTCCTGATACAAGCCAAGGGGTAATGCCCATGTTTTGAAGATCTGAGACAGTCTGTGCGGCATCGCTCTTGAGTTGATCTCCAACTGCAAAGACAGCCAATGCGACTCCATCCCAAGCAAGAACTGCAAGGGTTAATCCCGCTGCTTGTCCACGATCTATTGCAGCTTTAATCTCTGGGTGAAACTCTGTAGAGCTGTGTGCAACCGCAGCAGGTGAACCAATTAGAACAACTGGTGATTGCGACAAAATTGAAACTCGCCCTGCAGCGCCTGCACCAGGTGTTACAGAGAAATCAGAGACAGCATACGTTGGACGAGCCGCGCTTGGGATTGAACTCTTTGCAGTGCTTTGTGCCAATGCATATCGGGTAATCGATAGTGCAACTGGGTGATTGTTCAAAGATTCGATCGCTTGTGCCGATGCGATGATGTTCTCTGTTGTAACAATCTCTGCAAATGATCGGCCAAGGACTGCGCCAGCGGCGGTTGAAATAGTCGCCTCTTGAACCAGCATGACACCTTCAGTAAGAGTGCCTGTCTTATCAAATACAACAACATCTACTTTGCGTGCCACCTCTAGAACTCGTGGTTCACGTAAAACAATGCCACGAGCTGCTCCTCGGCCCGATGCAACAAGCAGGGCGACAGGGGTAGCCAAACCAAGTGCGCATGGGCAGGCGATTACTAAGACCGCAATTGCATGAGAAATTGAGATTGTCAGAGTCGAACCTGTTGCGTACCAAAGCGCAAAGGTTGCGATCGCACCCGCAGTAACAATAGGAACAAATACTGCGCTGATTCGATCAGCAAGACGTTGAATCGGAGCCTTAGTTCCTTGAGCGCTAATTACCATGGCGGTGATTCGAGCAAGTTCGGTATCGCTGCCGACGCGAGTAGCGCGAACAATTAAACGACCATTGTGGTTTACCGATGCTCCGATTACAGATGAACCTGGACCAACATCTACAGGCTTTGTTTCACCCGTCAGCATTGAGTTATCAACGACGCTTTCGCCCTTAACCACAATTCCATCTGTTGCGATGCGATCTCCTGGGCGAACCTCAAACTCATCACCGATCTGCAACTGTTCAATCGGAACAATAAGTGGGAATCCCCCACGAACAATTGTTACCTCTTTGCTACCTAATGCAAGCAAAGATGACAGTGCGCTGCTGGCCTTAGCCTTTGCACGGGTTTCCAAGTAGCGACCAAGAATTACAAAGAAGATAACTCCTGCTGCTACTTCGGTGTAAACATCTCCTGCACCTGTTGAGTTTGCATAAATAGACCAACCAAAGGCTGCGAGTGAGCCCATTGAAATCAAGTTATCCATTGTTGGATGCTTCAGGTTTCTAATCGCAGCTTTATGAATTGGATAAGCGATGATCAAGACAACTGGTGCGCTAAGTGCAATTACAACCCAAGCAGTTGCTGAATACAAAGGATGTGGCAAGCCTGCAGCATCCAAAGCGTCATGAACCCACATATCTACTTGGTGGTGCCAGCTCATGACCATTGAAAGGGCAACGGCGGGGACTGCGAAGATAAATGCATAGATAAAGGCACGAGCAGATTTCTTGCTGTGCAGCGCAACTGATTGACCATCAGCCAAGAGCGAAGCTGAATAACCAGCCTTTTCTACTATCTTTATCAACTCTTTTGCGCTCATTTCTGCCGGAGCCAAGATATGTGCGGTCTCAGTTGCAAAGTTGATCGTTGCGCTGACCCCATCAACGCTATTGAGCGCTTTTTCAACTGAGTTCACACATGAAGAACAGGTCATTCCTTGAACTGACAAGGTTGTTGGTTCCAACAGCTGGCTCACGGATTTAACCCCTTAATTACTGCGTTATGTAGAACTCCATTGGTAGAAACTCCGCTTCCGCCAAATGGGCCATGCTCGCCGGCTGTATTTGTAAAGCTTCCGCCCGCTTCGCGAACGATGATGTCCAAAGCTGCCATGTCCCACAGTGCAAGTGATGGCTCGATCGCTACATCTACCGCACCTTCAGCAACCAACATATGTGACCAGAAATCTCCGATGCCACGGGTTCTCCATGCAGATGCAAGCATCTTTTGGAAAGGCTCTAGGCGTTCTCCCCAACCAACAAAATCTGAGTAAGAGATCGATGCATCACTTAAGGAAGCAACTTTTGAGACTGAAATTCTCTTTTCATTAGGCGCTAACGAAAGGCTTGAGGTGGAAGATCCGTGGTTGACGAGTTCACTATCAGAGTTTGAATATACAAAATCATCACCAGACGTATCGCCTAACGCAAAATCACTTTCGCCTGAGTTAAATCGAACTGTTGCGCCATATCCCTTAGCTGCAGCCCAACGACGAGCAAGCGCTGGAGCAGATGCAATTCCAACTACAACCTCTTCCTTGCCGGATGCATCAACTTCAACAAGTGCAATCAAAGTTGCCCATGTTGGAACACCGCGCATAAAGTTTTTTGTTCCATCAATCGGATCAATTACCCAGTAGCGACCAGAGTTTCCCTTATCGCTTCCAAACTCTTCACCAACTAATCCATCTGATTCACGATGTGTTGCTAACGCTTCACGAATTGCAGTTTCAACGGCACGATCAGCGTCGGTCACAGGGGTGTTATCTGGCTTATTAGTAATTACTAAATCTTGAGCTTGATAGCGATCTAATGTAATTGCATCTGCAAGATCGGCTAAGGCGTGTGCCAGGGCTAGATCATCAAGAATCTGCTCGGATGCTTTTGCGCTGCTCATAATGGAGTGAGTCTATTCCACGGGAGTTAGAGGTGTGTCCTTAACTGCTAGCAAGGAGCGAAGGCTGGCAAGCCGTGCAGTTCTGTGGGGATTTGGAACTCCATCAGGTGCAGCCCATGCATCAAGTTTGCATGAGCTCTCGGCGTGAGAGCAATTAGATAGGCAGTTTGCAGCCACTTCAGATAAATCACTGAAGGCATCAACAATGCGCTGATTATCAATATGGGAAAGGCCAAATGCTCGAATTCCAGGTGTATCAATAATCCATCCATCGCTATCGACCAATGGAAGAGCGATTGCACTAGAAGAGGTATGTCGACCACGGCCGGTAGCTTCATTGACATCACCAGTTGCTCGATTGCTTTCTGGGATCAACGCGTTGATCAAGGTTGATTTTCCAACTCCAGAGTGGCCAACTAAAACAGAGATCTTTCCTTCAAGTACTTGATGGAGCTTTTCTAAATCCTTTTCACGTGAATCACTCTTGATCGCTGTGTGGATGATCTCGACATCTAATTCCGCGTACTCGGCAAGAAATGCTGGAACTTGACTGATATCGGTTTTGGTAACAACAATCTTTGGAACGATGCCTTCAGTAAATGCAGAAACCAAGAAGCGATCAATTAATCCACGACGAGGTTCTGGATTTGCAGCAGCAACGACGATGACTAGCTGATCAATGTTTGCAACAATTGTTCGCTCGACCTGGGCAGCATCATCAACGGTACGGCTCAAAGAGTTGCGACGTTCTTGAACGGCGACAATTCTGGCTAGAGATCCCTCATCTCCTGACACATCTCCAACAAGTGAGACATTGTCACCAGTAACAACAGATTTTGGTCCAAGTTCACGAGCACGCATCGCTGTCACGATGGTTCCATCTTCAGTAATACATGTTTGTCGACCGCGATCAACGGTTGTAACTAAAGCTGTAATTGCATCGTTATGAGATGGTCGATCCTTGCTTCGCGGACGGGTGCTGCGTGATGGGCGAATTCGCACATCTGATTCATCGTATTCGCGTGGACTCATACTAAGAGCGAGCTCCAAAGCCCTGGAAAGTCAGGAAGTGTTTTGCGGGTAGTTGCGATGTTTTCTACCTCAATGCCTGGCACAACTAACCCAATAACCGCACCAGCTGTAGCTAAACGGTGATCCTCATATGTATGGAAAACACCTGCATGAAGCGGTGCCGGTGTGATGTGAAGTGCTGTTTCCTCTTCAACCACATTGCCACCCAAGGCATTAATTTCACGAGTTAATGCTGCAAGGCGATCGGTTTCATGCAGACGCAGGTGGCCGATTCCGCGCAGATGTGACGGTGAATCAGCTAAAGCGGCAAGTGCTGCAATTGATGGAGTTAGCTCACCGACATCATGAAGATCGATATCGATTCCATGAATTGTTGCGCTGCCCTTTAGCGTTAAACCTGCATCGCTCATCGAAACTGTTGCACCCATCGCAGTAAGAATTGAACGCAGCTGATCGCCAGGTTGAGTTGTTACCTTAGGCCAATCAGCAATTGTCACACTGCCACCGCACACCATTGCTAATGAAAGAAAAGGTGCAGCGTTTGATAGATCAGGTTCGATCACTAAATCTTTTCCATGCAACGCGCCAGCCTTGACGCTCCAGCTTTGGCTAGCTGCATCAACTTCAACGGATGCACCAAAATCGCGCAACATCTCTACAGTCATTTCAATGTGTGGCATTGAAGGCAGTGATCCACCGTGATGCCTTGCAGTGATTCCCTTTTCAAAACTTGGTGCAACCAAAAGCAATGCAGATAAGAACTGACTTGATGCGCTGGCATCAATTGTTAGCTCGCCACCTGGGATTGAACCTGTTCCATGTAAAGTTAATGGCAAGCTGTAACGATTATCGTGTTCAACTGAAACACCAAGCTCTTCTAGCGCTTTAATAACTGGGCCAAGAGGTCTTTCATAAGATCGTGGATCTCCATCAAATGCGACCTCACCAGTTGCTAGCGCGGCCAAAGGTGGCAAAAAGCGCATCACAGTTCCGGCATTACCCACATCAATCTTTACTCCACCACGCAAATCAGCTGGGGTAACAATCCACTGCAGCTCTTCAACGCCGTTGACTGTGGCTCTCTTTTCTTCGATACCAACACCTAAAGCTTTTAATCCAGCCATCATCAATTCGCTGTCGCGAGAAACCAATGGGCGTCTCAGAACAGATTGGCTCTTTGCTTGCGCTGCCAAAATCAAGGCGCGGTTAGTAACTGATTTAGATCCTGGAATGACAACGCTGATATCAACTGGTGTTGTGCCGCGGTAAATCGTGGGCCAGTGGGCGTTGTTTGTCATCGCCTAAGTCTAACCGCTGGGCGCTCCTGCGATACCCTTGAATTATGTGTGGACGTTATGCGCAAACGGCGGATATGCGCGAGCTTATGGAGCAGTTTTCAGTAACTGGAACCTCTCCTGAAAGTTCGCTGCCACTGAACTGGAATATCGCACCGACCAATCCCATTTATATCGTGCGAGCCAATGATCAATCCGGAATGGATGCATCATCTGCAAAAGCGCTAGCGGTGGTTTCTTGGGGATTGATCGGTCCATGGTTAACTGATTTTCAAGAGGCCTGTGCATCACAATCTCGAGCGATCAATGCGCGAAGCGAATCAATTCATGAAAAGCCAACATTTAGAAATGCTTTTCGTGCTACCCGTTGTTTGATTCCAGCATCTGGGTATTACGAGTGGGCAACTGCATTAGGAAAGTACCCTCCTAAGCAACCTTTCTACATCTCATCTAAGGATGACAAACAACTTCCGATCGCTGGAATCTGGAGCAGTTGGCGAGCTCCCAATGGCGAGGTAATTGAAACAGCATCCATCATTACCCAAGAAGCTCAAGGTGAGTTAGCCACGATTCACAGCCGCATGCCGGTCTTTATGCCGCAGGATCGTTGGGATACATGGCTCAACCCAAGAAATACCGATGTCAACGAGTTGAAATCCTTAATGGTTGTTGAGAACCCTGAATCAATAGTCAAAGCCCATCCCGTATCCAGTGCGGTCAATACCGTGGCAAATAATGGAAAAGGTTTAATCATCGAACTGCCTTTGGGAGAGCCAGAAACCCTCTTTTAACGATAGTGTTTTAGGCGATGTCAACGGATCTAGTTAAAGAGAGCTCGGCGGATCGTGCTGTCCGCTTCGAGCGAGATGCCCTTGCATTTACAGATCAGTTATATGCCGCAGCTTTGCGTTATACAAAGAATCCGCATGATGCCAAGGATTTAGTTCAAGATACTTTCCTAAAAGCATTTGCCTCATTTCACCAATTTGAGCAAGGAACAAATTTACGTGCTTGGTTGTACCGAGTTTTAACAACAACATTTATCAATACATACCGCAAAGATCAGCGCCGTCCTCAGTTAAGTGCGGGCGAAATTGAGGATTGGCAGTTGGCAGATGCCGCTTCACATACCAGCGATCAGGGAAAATCTGCAGAGGTTGAAGCGCTCGAGAATCTGCCAGATAGCGACATCAAACGTGCGCTGCAAGATATTCCTGAAGAGTTTCGTATTGCCGTGTACCTGGCAGATGTCGAAGGTTTTTCCTACAAAGAGATCGCAGAGATCGTTGGGGTTCCGGCAGGAACTGTAATGTCACGCCTGCACCGGGGAAGAAAACAGCTGCGTGAGCGGTTAACAGAGTATGCAAAGGAACTTGGCTACAGCACCGAGAAGAGTTCGGGGGTTAAGCCATGAGCTTCAGTATTTTTGGTTCGGCAGGTTTTGATTCCAACAATCTCAACCGCGTGAACTTGGCGTGTAATGAAGTTTTGAACTCATTTGTCCTGTTTATTGATGGGCAGATGCAACAACCAGAGATCGCTTTGGTAGAGGTTCATATCGCCGCATGCCCTGCATGTGAAGCAGAGCTTGCTCATGAACAAGCGATGCGACAGCTGATGCAGGATGCGTTGCGACGCAGCTGTGATGAGAAAGCTCCAGCTGATCTTCATGATGCGATTTATCGCCAGATTCATGGGCAAATGACCGGTGCATTTACCGAGGTTGTAACCCAGTACAGCATGACTGAGATCTCAATTGAGATTGATGAGTTTGGTCAGATCGAACACCGTGAGGTAACGATCGAGCACACTGAAGAGATTAGATACTTGGACCCGAATACGGCAAGTAATGATGGAATCGATCCCAACGATCCATCACATGGTGGATTTAATGGACAGGGGCGCTAAATATGTTGCCTGAGGATGAGGTACTTGGCGCGGTCGGATTAACCGAGATGGTTGTTCGACCTGGTGACACATCTGTTGCGATTGGAATTGGTGATCTACCAATTATCGCTCCATCATTGTTGATCAATTTAATGGAGCATGCAGCGATACTTTCCTTGGATCTATACCTAGAACCAGGTGAAACCACTATCCCTGTAAGCGTTGAATTCTTATCTCTCTCCCCTGCAGGAATTGGTGCATCTTTGCGTGCAACATCTCGTGTTATTGAGATCTCAGGAAAAGAGCTGACCTTTGAATGCGAGGTCTATGAAAATGAACGCCAGATTGCAGCTGCCTTGATAAAAAGATCAGCGGTGGAGCGAGTATCTTTCCTCGCCCGCACCGCTGCTCTTCACTTAATTCAAAACGATAAGTTGTAGAACTACGCCTTCTTAGTTGCCCAGAAGATCTCTGCAATCTCATCGATCTTTGCGATCAATGAATCTGCAACTGCTACATCCTGAGTTCCCTTTGTACCTGCAGCACCTGCAAGCTTTGTTGCCTCATTGAACAATGAGTGCAGCTGTGGGTACGCCTCGAAGTGAGGAGCCTTGAAGTAATCAGTCCATAGCACCCATAGGTGCTCCTTAACCTGATGTGAACGCTCTTCCTTGATCGCCACTGAACGTGAACGGAAATCTGCATCTGGGTTAGCTGCGTACTTTTCCATGCATGCCTTTACAGATAGCGCTTCGATCTTTGCCTGAGCTGGATCGTAAACTCCACATGGAAGGTCACAGTGTGCGTAAACAGTTGTCTTTGGTGAAAACATTTTCTTCTCCCCTATTAAGCACTTCTCTAAGTAATGGAACTACGGTGCTTATGGTGCGAGACTACCGCCCATGAGCAAATTTGGCACAGTCAAGGTCTCAGGCTCCTCAATGGCGCCTACCTTTAAGGATGGCGACTGGCTTTTGGTTTCTTGGTTTCCTGCTGGTCTAGCTCCGTTAGTTGCAGAGCGCATTCTGGGCAAGGTTGTCGTTGTGGAACGAGAAGAGCGACCAGGTATTTTCTTAGTCAAGAGGCTACAAAAATCTCATGGCGGCAATTTTTGGGTTCAAGGCGACAATGATGAAAGTACTGATTCACGCACCTGGGGATGGATCTCAGCTAATGAGGTTATTGGCGTTGTCCTGTTCAGATACAAGAAAAATAGAAAAGCACAATAAAAAACCCCCACCATTATTGGTGAGGGTTTTTAATTGAAACTATTTAACGAGTAAAGGCTTCCAGTAACAACGCTTTTTGCTCATCCTCATGTAGGTGATGACTTCCAGTTGCAGGAGATGCCGTTGCTCGACGTGAAACACGACGAAGAATTCGATCACCGAAACCATGCCCACCATGTGCATCAGATGTGCGCAATGCGATGTGTGACCAAGGACCCTGGTTAGCAGGTTCATCCTGTACCCATAGCAAGTTTGCATTTGGATGCTTGTTTGCTTCTGCAACCATTTCATCAATTGGCAGTGGGTAGAGAAGTTCAACACGAACAATTGCAGTTGAGTTCTCGCCAAGCTTTGCGCGCTCTGCAACTAGATCGTGGTAAATCTTTCCTGAACAGAAGATCACTCGTGATGCGTTCTGAACTGAATCATCACCGATAACTGGACGGAAGTGACCAGTTGTGAAATCAGAGAGCGCAGATGCTGCAGCCTTAAGGCGAAGCATTGACTTTGGTGTGAAAACAATCAGCGGACGTCGCGCAGGATTCTTTGCGTGCCAACGTAGCAAGTGGAAGTAATTTGCTGGGCTTGCAGGTTGCGCAACAGTCATGTTCTGCTCCGCGCACAGCTGTAGGTAACGCTCAATACGTGCTGATGAGTGATCCGGTCCTTGTCCTTCATATCCATGTGGAAGTAGAAGTACAACGGAAGAACGCTCACCCCACTTCTGCAATGCAGAAGAGATGAACTCATCGACAACTGTCTGGGCACCGTTGGCAAAGTCTCCGAACTGGCCTTCCCATAGAACAAGCGCTTCTTCACGCTCAAGGCTGTATCCGTACTCAAAGCCCATTGCTGCATATTCGCTAAGCAATGAGTCGATAACAAAGAACTGGTTCTCATCCTTGATAAGTGCGCGAAGTGGTGTCCACTCGTTGCCATTTTCCTTATCAACGATAACTGCGTGACGGTTTGAGAAGGTTCCGCGACGTGCATCCTGACCAGCAAGACGGATTGGGTGACCTTCTTGTAGCAATGATCCAAATGCCAACATTTCTCCTGTTGACCAATCGATCGTTGCATCGTTTAGTGATTCCACGCGCTTTGCTAGCTGCGGAGTCAACTTAGGATGAACGGTAAATCCTTCTGGAACAGCTAGCTGAGTCGCAGCGATTTCACGTGCTGTGTTTTCAGAGATTGCTGTGTTAATCGCTTCTGCATCAGGTGCAACAGGAGCCTTGAAGTTTGCATCATGCTCTGGCTCGATGTTGTTAACTGCAGCAAAGATTGATTCAAGCTGCTCTTGGTAATCACGCGCGATTCCTTCAGCCTCTTCAGGAGTGATATCTCCACGACCAACAAGTGCTTCTGTGTAAAGGGTTCGTGTTGAACGCTTTGCATCAATCAACTTGTACATCAATGGCTGTGTGAAGCTTGGCTCATCACCTTCATTGTGACCGCGACGGCGGTAACAAATCATGTCGATGACAACATCCTTGTTGAACTCTTGACGGTACTCAAAAGCCAAACGAGCAACGCGAACACATGCTTCTGGATCATCACCGTTAACGTGGAACACCGGAGCTTGAATGATCTTCGCGTAATCAGTTGAGTACTGAGATGTGCGTGATGCATGTGGCGAGGTTGTGAAACCAACCTGGTTGTTAATAACGATGTGAACAGTTCCGCCTGTGCGGTATCCGCCCAATTGTGAAAGCTGTAGAACTTCAGCGTTAACGCCCTGGCCTGCAAATGATGCATCTCCATGAAGCAAAATAGGCATTACAGAGAAGGCGTTCTTTACATTGAGGCGATCCTGCTTTGCACGCACGATTCCTTCAAGAACTGGGTTAACAGCCTCAAGGTGTGATGGGTTTGCAGCAAGATAAATCTTTGTTTGTGCGCCGGTCTCTGAGGTAAAGACACCTGATGTTCCCAAGTGGTACTTCACATCGCCAGAACCTTGAACCTGGTTCTCTGCGTAATGACCCTGGAACTCTTGGAAGATCTGTCCTGCAGATTTTCCAGCAACATTTGCAAGAACATTTAGACGTCCGCGGTGAGGCATACCGATGCAAACCTCATCTAGTCCACGCTCTGCAGCTGCAGAGACAACTGCATCAAGCAGAGGAATTACAGATTCGCCACCTTCTAGAGAGAAGCGCTTTTGTCCAACAAACTTTGTGTGCAGGAATGATTCAAATGATTCAGCGCTGTTGAGCTTGCGCAATACACGCAGCTGCTCTTCGCGAGGAAGCTTGGCGTAACCAACTTCTACCTTGTCCTGAATCCATTTACGTTCAACTGGATTCTGGATGTACATGTACTCAACGCCAACTGAACGGCAGTAAGAATCACGAAGAATTCCAAGAATCTTACGAAGTGGCATGAACTTCTTGCCACCAAAGCCACCTGTAGCAAATTCACGATCTAGATCCCACAGAGTCAAGCCATGTGTAACAACATCTAGATCTGGGTGTGAACGCTGGATGTATTCCAGTGGATCGACATCTGCCATCAAGTGACCAAAGGTGCGGTACGCCTGAATCAACTGCTGAACACGAGCGGTCTTGTTGATCTCTTCATCACGTGTAAATGCAAAGTCATTTGCCCAACGAATTGGCTCGTAAGGAATACGTAGTGCAGAGAAAATCTCATCGTAGAAACCTTCAGCACCAAGCAAGTACTCGTGCATACGACGCAAGAAATCACCAGATTGCGCGCCTTGAATAATGCGGTGGTCATATGTGCTTGTAAGAGTAATTACCTTGCTAACAGCCATGTTTACGAGGGTTTCTTCACTTGCACCCTGGAACTCAGCTGGGTAATCCATTGCACCGACACCAAGAATCAAGCCTTGGCCCTGAACAAGGCGTGGAACTGAGTGAACAGTTCCGATTGTTCCTGGGTTAGTGATCGACATTGTTGTGCCAGCAAAATCTTCAACAGTCAGAGCGCCAGAGCGAGCCTTCTTAATAACCGCTTCATATGCAGCCCAGAACTGTCCGAAATCTAAATCTTCGCAACCCTTAACTGATGGAACAAGAAGTTGACGTGAACCATCTGGCTTTGCCAAGTCGATCGCAACACCTAGGTTGATGTGTTCAGGCTTTCCAATTGCTGGCTTGCCATCGATCTCGCCAAAAAATGCGTTCATCTCTGGCATTGCACGAACTGCCTTGATCATTGCGTAAGCGATGATGTGAGTAAATGAAACCTTGCCACCGCGACCGCGCGCCAAGTGGTTGTTAATAACAATTCGATTATCAATCATCAACTTCGCAGGAATTGCACGAACCGAAGTTGCAGTTGGAACTGAAAGTGATGCCTCCATTGATTGAACAACGCGAGCGCTAACTCCACGGATTGGTTCAAGTGATGATGCACCTGGTGTAATCAAAACTGGAGCTGGCTTAACAACTGGATCTGCAGGTGTTGGTTGCGCAGTTGCTGTTTCACGAACAATTGGTTGTGAAACTGGAGCTGCTGCAACTGGTGCAGGTTGTGCAACTTGTGCTGGTGCTGCAACTGGTGCAGGCGCTGCTGCCTGTTGTTGTGCCTTAGGAATTGGTGGAACACCTTTAGGAGCAGATGATGGAGTCGGTGCAGGAGAACCTGGCTTATTTGTTTTGAAGTACTCAACCCATGCAGGGTCTACGGAAGAAGGATCCTGTAAATACTGCTCGTACATTTCATCGACGAGCCAATCATTTGCACCAAAATCCTGTGCCGACACTGGCAAACTCCTTCTACATTGGTTACGCCGCTTAGCCTATCGGCCCAAGCCCGCATGAATAAACTCGAGAAGGCGCTGATTGGGCGAGATTGGCCACATCTAAAGCCCCATCTAACCCCGTGCCCATTCTCAGAGTTCGCCCTGCAAAGTTGGTTGATCTAGTCCACCCTTAACCCATGCCAACAGCGATAGTGACAGGTGCCAGCAGAGGTTTGGGCTTTGAAAATGCCAAGGGGTTAGCAGCTCAGGGCTATGACATCGTCATGGTGGCAAAGGATCAGAGCCGACTTTCGCTGGCTCAGCAATCTCTAAAGCGCGATTTCCCTGATCGTCACTTCTCTACCTATGCGGTCGACCTTGCAGATCTAGTTGCCACCCGTGCCACCGTCACGCAAATTGCCACTGAACACCCTGCCACCGATGTCGTAATTCTGGCCCACGGTGTCATGAGCGAAAAAATGTCTAAGACTTTGCGCACCACAGACGAAGAGTGGCGACGAGTGATGGCGATCAACCTTGATTCAGTTTTCATTCTTGTAAATGGTTTAGTGCCATCAATGGCAGAGGGTCGTAAGGGTCGAGTAATTATTTATTCAGCATGCCTTGGAAGAATGTCAGGTCCAGGAAATGCCGGTGGTCTTGCACCGTACCGAATTAGCAAAGCTGGAGTTAATGCACTTGTTCGAAACCTGGCCCACGAAACTGGTTTAGGTGCACGAGGTGTATTGGTTGATGCGGTCTGTCCAAATCATTCACGTACCGATATGGGTGGAGCAGATGCACCTCGCAGCGCAGAACAGGGTGCAGCATGTGCGCTGTGGTTAGCAACCAGAGAATTTAATCCAGGCGATACAACTGGAGTTTTGTGGGAAGACAACCAGATTGTTGAGTGGTAGTTCAAGATTTGCAGTTGTTTTAATGAATTACAGAAAAAGAAAAGTCGTAAAAGAGGTAACTAGAGATCTGTTGGAATTGCGCGAAGTGCAGCGATAAGAGTTGCACCAGCCAACGCCGCTAAAGGTCCAGCAACCCACCACAAATGTGCTTCCACTTGATATGAAACAACACCAAGTGCGATTAAGTTAGCCAAAACCGCTGGAGATCTTCCGTAGTACTTGCCACGGCGATAGCCCGTTGCAGAGGCTGCCAACCCGGCCGAACCCGCAACTGCAAATAAGAGAACACCTAGTAGTGGATAAATCTCAACATTCTCATGGGTAAAGGCCATCACCAAAACCCATAGACCCAGGGCAGCAATGACCGCCGACTCAACAAAGAGTAGGGATGCCACTAGTGCGCGAGCTTTAGCTGCTTTGGCAGGATCTTGATTCATAGAGGCAAGGTTAACTTAAAGAGGGGTCCAATGCTCTTTTCTCATGATGGAATTCATGATTCGCAAACACATTTATCCTCGCCCTCATTCTTTTACGAGCAATTGCGGCGAGAAATTTCATTAGCAAAAAGAGTGCAAAAGCCCCTAGCACTAGTGAAAGTGCTTTTCGTAAACCCAAAAGAGGATCAGGTTGGCGCACATGACATTCTGCATTTTTCATTTGAACTCACTCAATTAACTCGCCATGAAGAGTGCATAGGACGTTTAGGGGTAAATGAGGTTGTCATTATTGTCAGAGATGGTCACGGAGATGCCGAACAATTGGTTCAACGCCTTCTAGGGTCAACTTCACTTTCCGTCGATGGCTCATTACAAATCAAGATTTCAAAGATTTATGGCGAAGGTTATGAGGACTCTTTAACCCTTTTGGCGAGGTTGGATCAGGCTGAGTTAATTTCTCAGTGAGTTTGCTATCCACAGGTTAATTCTTCATGTCAGTAGCCGATCTACCTTTCCTGCATGGAACTCGATCTCGATGTGACCTTTGGTGCAATCGCACCATTGATGAAAGACACAACAATTGAAGAGATTTGGATAAATGCACCTGAGCGAGTTTTTATCGCTCGAAATGGTCGCAGTGAGTTAACAAATCTTCTGCTTACCGCCGAAGAGGTTCGAAACATTATCGAGCGCGCTTTGATGTGGAGCGGACGAAGGCTTGACCTGTCTCATCCATTTGTTGATGCTCGCTTACCCGATGGCAGCCGCTTGCATGTGGTCATTCCCGAAATAACCGCGGCACATTGGGCGGTCAATATTCGTAAACATTTGATGAAAAACCTATCGGTAAATGACTTGGTGAACCGATCGGTAATGAGCCAAGAGATAGGAACTGCGCTTATTAATAGCGTGCAGGCCGGTCTTAACATCTTAGTTTGCGGCGGAACGCAAGCTGGAAAAACAACTGTGCTCAATGCTTTGGCTGGCTCCGTACCTCGCAATGAACGTGTCATCACAATTGAAGAGGTTTTCGAATTGACCCCGCAATTGCCCGATGTAGTTCAAATGCAGACAAGAAGTGCAAATTTGCAGGGTGAAGGAGAGATTCCACTGCGTCGATTGATAAAGGAATCACTTCGAATGCGCCCATCAAGAGTCATTGTTGGTGAAGTTCGTGAGGCTGAAGCCCTTGATCTATTGATTGCACTTAACTCTGGCCTTCCAGGGATGGGAACATTGCACGCTAATTCGCCCCGAGATGCGATCGTAAAATTACAAACACTGCCTTTGCTTGCTGGAGAAAACATCTCTCACAAATTCATCGCACCAACTGTGGCATCTGCTATTGATTTGATTGTCCATGCAACTCTGGATGTAACAGGCGTTCGGCGAATAAAAGAGGTAGCCGCTGTTACTGGGCGATATGAAAATGATCGAGCTGAGATTGAAATGCTCTGGAAATGGGATGGGCATCAATACATTCGCGGAGTCGGCGCTCTGCCCCACCCAGAAAAGTTTGCAGCTATCGGTTTGCCATTAACTTCGTGGTGGCATGTATGAAGCTGTCACTACGTATTGGAATCTCTGCCTCAGCCGCAACGGCGGTCGTGTTGCTAATGACTCGTTCGCTAATTATTGCCGGGGCATTTGGTGCACTTGCTGCAGGTATTGCATTTGTAACTGTGCAGGCAAAGAGCTCGCTCAATGAAGTCGCTTTAGTTGCCGCTTGGCCAGAGGTTATTGATCACTTAATGTCTGGAATCCAATCAGGACTTTCCTTAACTGAGTCTTTAGCAGGGCTCTCAACTAGAGGCCCCGAAGTTCTGAGGCCCTCATTTCTACGATTTAAGGCCACCTTGTTTAAAAGCGGTGACTTAACAGTTGCGATTGAAGAGCTCAAAGAGAGTTTTAAACACCACGGAAGTGATCAGATATTTGAAGCTTTGCTTATCGCAAAGAGCTTGGGTGGAAGCGAGCTTCTGCAGATACTGCGCACCTTAGGAGATTTTCTACGTCAGGATCTTGCTCTTCGACGCGAGATCGATGTAAAACATGGCTGGATCAAAAACTCTGCACACATATCTGCTGCCGCACCTTGGATTCTGCTGCTGCTCCTTTCGACACAACCCAGTACAGCACATGCTTATTCCACTCCAACAGGAGCTTTGATTCTTATCGCCGGATTGTTCCTAACAGCAATTGCATATCTTTGGATGAATCGATTGGGGCGGTTGCCGCAGGCCCCGAGAGTCTTTATCACAAATGCAGAATTAGCTTTTGTCTACAGAGGCTCTTCCCAATGATTCAAACATTTCTGGTTACCGCATTGCTTGTTATCCCTGCTGCGATACTAATTCTCATAGGGGATCAAGTTGATCCAGTTGAAGATGCTAAAAGGATTTCACGCAAAAATGCTAGAGCAAGTGATGACAGAACACAGCTTCGCTTAAGACTTGAAGAGTTGGGTCGAAGTAGTGATAGAGACTATGAAGATTTCCGAATTAGACAATATGGATACTGTGCCAGCTCTGCTGCGATTGGATTTGCATTTTTTACAGCCATCTCCGCTTCGCTCTTTCTTGGCTTTGTGGCATCAATGTTTTTCGGTGCCGCGATCTATCTGCTGATCGATCGTCAACTAACCCAAGATGTTAAGAAGCGACGAGAGTTGATCGAAGCGGAGTTTCCAGCGATAGTTGAGATGTTGACTCTTGCAATTGCAGCAGGAGAAACTCCAATGAGCGCCATGGTCCGAGTTGCACAAAGTGCAGATGGTGTACTTTCTAATGAGTTCGCAATTGTTATTGCTGGTGTCCGTTCTGGGGCTCCATTACACGAGGCTTTAGATTCGATGGGTCGCCGTGTGAAATCTGTAATGATTAGAAGGTTTGTTGATGCTCTAGTTACAGCCACCCTGCGTGGCGCACCACTTGTAGAGGTGCTTTCTCGTCACGCCGTTGAAGCCCGTGGAAATCAACGCAATCGAGTTATGGGAGCGGCGGGTAAGGCTGAAATATCAATGATGATTCCAGTTGTATTCCTTATCCTGCCGATCTCCATTCTCTTTGCACTGTGGCCATCATTAATAAATCTCAACATGTTCGCTAGCTAAGGAAAACAACGAGCGCATGAGTTGAAGATTTGCTAATAAATTCTGATGCTAAGCAGCGCTCTCCTCGCGTTCATCCTTTGCGACATTGAGTTCGATTAGTTCACCCTGTGCATTGCGTGCCGCAACCTCTTTCAAAGATGGTCGTCCAGCTTTGCGCTTCTTGGCGATGATGCGACCCTCTTCAAAAAGTTCGCCGCCCCAAACACCTGCTGGCTCTTGGCGCGATAAAGCACCTTCTAAGCACTGTGCACGCACGGGACATCCACCGCAGAGGGATTTAGCTTCTGCAACCTGCATCTCATCCTCAGAAAAGTAGAGCTCAGGATCTGCTGTGTGGCATGGCAAGTTAAATGATGATCCATCGCTGTATGTGCCCGTTACGGCATCCAAACCGATCTTCTCATCTGCCCAGCCTGGTACTAGTAGTTCGCTGAAGAGAACGCTCATGTTCTCACCTCTTCTTTCTGTGTTGTTTGGGAAAAACAAAAAGGGCTCCGAATCCTTTTGGATTCGAGGCCCTTGGCTTCAGTTCTAAATCGAATTATTCGATTGAACCACCATTGGCCTCGTATCCGGCATAAAAAGCTGCGTAAAACGCTGGCTTTGCGGTATGCCAAGTAGAAGGCTTATTGGTTGTATGAGCAGAAGGAATCACAGCAGAACGCGTTGCGTTTGCTGATACGAATGATGCGTTAGACATATTCGTTTCCTTTCAACTCATTTCATCCTCGCCATGAGGATGAAGGCTTAAGGGTAAAGCATGGGGATTGCTACTGGCAAGGTAATTAATTCCCCGCGTAAATGAGGGTAAATCAGCTATATCTGAGTGGATTTGAGAGGTGAGGCTAGTTGGCCAAGCCGGCCTCGGCTAAGAAGCGTGATGCTTTACCTCGATAGCTCAGGCGTAAATCTGATTTAGCACGAGTAATTCCAACATAGAACAAACGTCGCTCTTCATCGATTGATGCTTGATCTCCTGTGGTGCTGTTGTTTTCAAGAGGCAAGACGCCATCGCTCACACCCATTAGGAAAACGCGCTCCCATTCAAGGCCCTTTGCTGCGTGCAAAGTTGCAAGGGTTGTTACAGGCATCGTTGGTGGATTGTTTTGCTGAACACGATCTTCAACTTCACGTAGGTATGTGCGCAAATTCTTGGGAGTAAATCCGTTATCTGAATCTAATTCGCGTGCCAAGTGAAGCAGCGCTGCGATTCCATCGATCGCTCCCCCAGTCAGAAATGGTTGAGCAAGTGTGCGAAGTTCATCTAGCCATGAAACACCTTCTGTTGGAATTACTGATGCTGTGCGAACCTGCTTCAAGAAATCACGAACCTCTTTGCGTTCAAAGAAACGTTCGGTGTTTCGAACTTGGTATGGCAAACCTGCAGCGTTAAGCGCTTTTTCTAAACCATTTAACTGATTGTTGGTGCGGGCAAGAACTGCGATCTCTTGTGCAGGCGTTCCCTCAGAGATTAATTGCGAGATATCGCGAACAATTCCGGCGATCTCTGCCTGCTCATCGTTGTATGCATTGATTGTTGGCTTGCTACCGTGGTCGTTGATTGCAACAAGCTCGCTACCCATTGCACCTTTTCGCAAAATGCTGTTGGCGGTAAAGATGATTTCTGGTGTTGATCGGTAACCAGTTGTTAGGCGAACAACTTCAGCATCTGGAAAGCGCTGGGTAAATGAGTTAAGAAAGACTGGTGTAGCACCAGCAAATGAGTAAATTGTCTGAGCGGGATCGCCAACAACACATAGCTCTTGTCTAGAACCAAGCCAGGCGTTGATTAATCGCTGCTGTAGCGGAGAAATATCCTGGTACTCATCAACGGTAAAGAATCTGTATTGATCTTGAACTCTTTCGCGGACTTCGCGCTCTTCTTCAACCATTGCAGTTGTTAGAAGAAGTACATCTTCAAAGTCAATTGCACGCTCTTGGTGCTTCACGCTTTCATAAGCGGTGTAGACCTTGGCAAGTTGTTCAGGATTAATTCGTGGCTTAACGGTGCGCTTCAAGGATTCGCTCAAGTAATCAGATGGTGCGATCTGTGAAACCTTGGCCCATTCGATCTCTGTTGCAATATCGCGCAACAGATCGCGTGAGGTAATGGAAAGCTCGCCTTGTAACTGCGCGCGCTTAATAGCTTCAGTCAGAAATCCACTCTTTGTGGTGAGCAGATCTGGCATGCGACCGCCAAAAACCTGTGGCCAGAAGAAGGTCAACTGCTTCAGCGCTGCTGCGTGAATGGTACGAGCGGCAACGGAAGGAACACCTAGTGAGCGCAAACGTGTGCGCATTTCTCCGGCAGCGCGCGCGGTAAAGGTAAGGGCTAAAACTTTATGTGGATCCATGACGCCAATAGCTGCGGCATAAGCGATGCGGTGGGTAATTGCACGGGTCTTTCCGGTGCCTGCGCCTGCAATTACGCAGACCGGGCCACGGGTAGCAAGTGCTACTGCGCGTTGTTCATTATCTAAAGCTTCCAGAATCTCTTCTGCGCGTGGGTTTCCTACGGTCTCCACGATTCACCGCCGCGTAACTGATCACGGGTGTATCCATCTACTGCTGTGTACCAAGCCTGAATCATGCGACGTGCAACAGACATTGTTGGTGGCAACAACAGTTCTTCAGCTGCAACAGCTTTTTTCATATCATCACGTGAAAACCATCGTACTTCAGTAATTTCAGTGCCATCTGGGCGGGCTTCTTCCGGGCGATGAGTGATTGCTTCAAATGCGATCATGATCGAAGCGGGAAATGGCCAAGGCTGCGAAGTTAGGTAGTTAATATCTGATGCATAAACACCAGCTTCTTCAAAGACTTCGCGAGAAACGCACTCTTCAAATGATTCACCGGTTTCGACAAAACCTGCAAAGGTTGAAAAGCGCTTTGCTGGCCACACAGGTTGGTGTCCCAGAAGAATTCGATCATCTTTATCTTTAACTAAAACAATCACTGCTGGATCAGTACGTGGGTGATGCTGCACAGAATCAACTGGGCACACGCGAACGCTTCCACCAAGATCGCTAACGGTTTTTGCTCCGCATCGGGCGCAGTGGGTATGTGTTGCATGCCAGTTAGCTAAACCAACTGCATGCATCGCCAGTGCTAAATCATCTGCATCAAGGTTGCCGCCGATTTCGCGAAGGGTCTTGAAACCTTCGTACTTAAGTTTTTCAAACTCTTCCGTGCCATCATCTACTGGAGGATTGTTCCAGGTTGTGCGCCAAGCAAAGTAAGGCTGGTTGTCATCGCGACCGATTCCTAAAAAGAATCGCTCGCCTTCAACAAAAACATCTGAAAGTGCGGCTACTGCATCAGCATCGATAAAGGTCAGGGAGTCATCAGCTGCGCTTAAGCGGGTATCCACCATATGAATGATCTGCGCGGTTTTCCAGAGCGAGGCTAATTTCGCCGCATCTGTGCGTAACTCGCTTTCGCGATTGATAGGCGAGAGCGAGGCTGGGTTGGAATCTGGATTGCGCGCGCTCATAGGGGTCAACGCTACTAGCCTTGGGTCGTGCTCGTAACCTCGTGGAATTTGCTGCATGGAATGGCTATTCCGCCTACCAATGACCTTGCCGCCGACCAACAAAAGCTAGGTGAAGCGATTCAAGCCATTAGCGCTGACGTAATTGGTATTCAAGAGGTTGATGAACAGTTAGCGCGATCAGGAAATGCTTGTCAAACCGCGCTAGTTGCCGGAGCGATGAATACGCAGCACTGGGGCTTTGCGCCTGTGATGGTTGGAGCACCAGGTGAAAAATGGCGAAAGCTAAATTCGCTAGATGCCACAGTAATTACCGCTGACAATGTCGAGAGCAATCGTCAATCAAATCTTGATGGGAATTACGGAATCGGAATTGTTTCAAAGGTTCCAGTTAAGCACTGGGATCGTTTGGAGCTAGGTAACTCTGTTGTTGGAATGCCATTGGTAATTCCTGCTGAAAACAAAAAGGGTAAGCAATCGGCTCGAGCGATTTATGTTGCAGATGAACCACGGGTTGCATTGGCTGCGACTTTAGAAAATGGCTGGACGGTAATCAATACCCACCTGTCATTTGTTCCCTTTGTAAATTATCGCCAACTGCGAAAGATCAAAAGATGGGCCGCAGAGTTATCTGCACAGTATGGAACACAAACTTTGATTATTGGAGATATGAACTTACCGAAGGGTTTACCAGCGGTTCGATCTACTTGGAATTCATTGGTAGAACAAAACTCTTACCCATCATGGGGAGCCAAGATTCAATTTGATTACATCCTGAGCGACTCCTTGAAGCCCGATCAATATGAATCCCTGCCTACGGTTGTAACGGGAGTCAGTGATCACCTCCCCGTTAGAGTAAATATTCTCTAAGGCTTGTTTACTGCTTGTCCTCGACAGAGGTAAACAATGCGATCAGCGCTGCCTCATCCAGCAGATCAGATGGTGAATCGGTGATTCCTGTTGGTACGTAATGGAAGGCAGCTGAGATCTTGGAGATATCGCAACCAGAAAGCTTTGCCCAGGCTAAGCGATACATCGCTAACTGAACTTGAGCAGATTTGCCCAGCTGTTTAGAACCGGTCTTCCAATCCACCACCTGGAAACCATCTCCGTCTGCATTTTCTGTCTTATAAATGGCATCGATTCGGCCTCTAATCAGCACTCCGCCGATAGTTGTTTCAAATGGAACCTCAACCCGTGCAGGTGTGCGGTTGGCGAACTCGCTCTTGAGCCATGCAGCTTTGAGATCCTCTAACTTGGAATCATCATCTAACGGATCTAAGTAATCCAAGTACTCATCACCAAACAAGGTGGCAGCATCTGTAAATTGACGTTCAACCCAGAGGTGGAATGCGGTTCCACGACGAGAGTACTGATCTTGACCTCGTGGCATTGGACGACGAATATTCAGCGCAAGCTCTTGCGGGTTTTCATGCAAAGCCACCAAAGTTGATGTGGACATCCGTGATGGAAGTGGAACTTCAACGACATCTACAGCGCGGTTACGAACCTCGGTAATCAAACTGTGCGCATCCATGATCCATGAGTTAACTTCTGGATCCTGTGAATCGATTAGTGGATGTACATCAGATGCATTTACTAATTCAATCGCTGCATCAAACTGTGCTCGCTTTTCACCTAAGTAATCCCGTGGCCAAATGGCGGTTAATGGATTTTCTAGGGTTGGGTTATCTGAATTTTCTTCGGGTGCTGCAGCATCTGAGATCAAACGACCACCATGTGCCGATGCTGCCGATGCGATCAAATTAAAGATCTGTGATGGAGATACTGAGTTAGCGCCATCTCGCCACCATGATGTTGTGCAGATTAAATGTGCACGTGCACGGGTAACCGCAACATAGGCAAGACGCATCTCTTCGCGCATCTTGATCTGATCAACACATTGGCTTGCAAAGGCCTTGATCGCCTTTGATGCTTCACTGTTTTTGGTAACTCCATCCAGCGAGAAGTACGGAAGCTCATGTGCATCTCCGCGCAGCGCGAAGGGAACATGCTTTTCATTTTTTAACCAGTTATCCGGGTCAGAGCGGTTAACACCTGGGAAGGTGCCTTCAGATAAGCCAGGCACAGCAACAACATCCCATTCGGCGCCCTTTGCCATGTGCACTGTAAGGATTTGGACCACATCTGTGCGTACTTCAGGGGCTCCAACCTTTAATCCGCCCTCTTCATCAGATGCGACATCGAGCCAATCCAAGAAGGCAGAAACAGACCCACCGCTGCGTTCAAACTTTGAGGCCTCATCTAAGAATCGGTCTAGGTGACGACGCCCAGTCTGAGTTCCTTCGCGCAAAGTGATCTCTGATTCCAGAGTTAAGTAGTTTTCAATCTCTGACACTAAATCAGTTATCTGTCCTCCGGCTCGTGAACGCAGACGACGAAGATCCTGCGCAAAGGTGACAAGGCGTTGATATCCAAGATCGCTGAAGCCACTCTTCTTAGCAGATGCGATCTCATCCAATGCATCGATGATGGAACCTGCAAATTGATCATCAGCCTCTAGTTGATCAGGGTTACCCGCAGCGATCTTCTTGATAAAGCTTTTGGAATCTGCATGCATCGCTTTTGCACGTTCTCGACTAAATGCACCGAGCGCCGCAATATCCCGTGGACCCAAATTAATCCGTGGTCCAGTTAAGTGACGCATCAAAGATGAACCAGCATCTGGATCGGTAATGATCTTCATCAAGGTAACAACATCTGCAACCTCTGGAATATGAATCAATCCACCGATGCCGATAACTTCAACAGGTAGGCCTTGTTCGCGTAGAGCATTTTCAATTGAAGTGATCTGGCTGCGCTTGCGAACTAATACCGCAAAGGATTTACCTTCAGCAGGATTCCACAAAGCTTTAAAGTATTCAGCGATCGCTTGGGACTCGGTTTCAACGGTTTCATAAATACCATAAGCAAGTTCACCAGCACCTGCTCCATCGCGGGCTTCAAGTTCAACAACTTGCTGACCGCCTGCAGCTTTGATCTCAGCGCTAATCGTGTTTGCTGCAGCCAAGATGATTTTGTCATTACGGAAGGTTGTTGGAAGCGAGAACTGTTCGATTCCTGTTTGCCCAGCTGCTTTTGGAAAGTACTTGTGGAATGAGGCCATCGTGCCGGCGGATGCTCCACGCCAGGTATAAATAGCCTGCGACGGGTCTCCCACAGCCATAACTGGGTGGCCGGTCTCAGATACAAAGTTGCCGTACAACGCAGACAACATACGCACCTGTGACTGCGAAGTATCTTGGTACTCATCTAACAAAACGACCTTGTACTTTCCGCGCTCTAAGGTGCCCACATCTTCAAAGTTCTGCGCGATATCTGCAGCAAGTGACATCTGATCATCAAATGAAAGTTCGCCTGCTGCTTTGCGGCGCTCCATAAAAGCTTCAACCATAGGCAGTAGAGAATTACGTTGACGCATCGCACGAGCGACTGCGCGAGTATCTTCATTGGTGCTTCCAGCAAGTAGCTGCAACTTTTCCAACATCTCATTGCCGATCGCTTCGATATCTGCAGCCTTGACTTGGTGTTCCAACATTAACTTTGAAAGGCCCAGCAAATCCTTAATAACGGTGCTTACCGCGCTGTCATTGCGATAGGAATCATCAGACCAGTTGCGCACAACATCAGATGCGATCTGCCAAATGGCAGCTTCACCTAGCGGTTCAGCATCTGCATCGATTCCGTATCGAATGGCATGTTCACTTAGTAGCTTGCCTGCGTAAGAGTGATAGGTGGTAACTGCGGTGCTTGTTGAAGTAATGTGCTTGAACTCTGGCAGCTGTGACAACTGGCGCAAACGCTTTCGGATACGAACTGATAGTTCGCCAGCGGCTTTACGTGTGAAGGTAAGACCCAAGATTTGATCCGGTGTAGCAAAACCGTTAGCAACTAAGTACAGAACACGGTTGCTCATAGTTTCAGTTTTGCCAGAACCTGCACCTGCAATGACGACAGCTGGTTCTAAACCGCTGCTAATGATCGCTGATTGATGCTTGGTGATCGGTTTGATTTGAGAACCAAACTTTGGATGTGCCTGGAGCTTGGCGATGATCTCTTCAGGTGTGTACTTAGGCTGGATTGATTCCGTCGTCATCACTCAATCACCGCCCGACCATCACTTTGAACAGGGCAGGATTTCCTTACTGGGCAGCCTTTACAGCGCTTATTGACGGTGGCAAAGAAGGTTGCAGCTCCCATGCCCTCACCAATTGTTTCAATCGTCTGCTTAGTCTCTTCAAGATCGATCGCATACTGCTGGCGAATCGATGCACCTGCACTACTTGTTCCAAGGTAGACAAGCTCTGCACCTGCGCTCTTATCACCATCGGTAAATCCACCTTCATGTACGCCTAATTGATAACTCGCAAGCTGAAGATTCTTCTTGGCATCCTCTTTGCTTATTGCGGTATTGCCAGTTTTAAAATCGATGATGAATAGTGAGCCATCTGCTTCAACCTCAAGTCGGTCAACTGTTCCAATAATGCGCGCACGACCCAGCTTCACATCAAAGCGAAGCTCAGCACCCTTGACTTCACGGGTTGTCTCCTTGTGGTACTCGACAAACTTTTCAAGCATGGTGACCGCTGATTCAAGATGTGATGCGCTGACCCAACCGCTATCTGGATCAATTAACTTCCATGAGCTCTTTAAGGATTCAATTAACTGTTCACGGGTTGTGCCTGGCTCTTGAACCATCTTTGCCGCAAAGGCGTGAATCGCAGAACCTAAAACCTGTGCCGTGCTGTCGCCATCTGATCCACCATTGTTCTGTAGGAACCATTTGACTCCGCATTCAACAAAGCTTTCAGCACCTGATGGAGAGACAATGACCTCTTTATCAGGATCAATTACAGGTGCATCGGTACTGAGCGGAACAGAGCCGATCCAGCTTTCAGGGTTTGCAAGGTGAATACCTTCGGCGCTCATCGCCTTTAACAACGCTGCAGCCTCTTTTGCCTTTGGTCCAGCAAGTTGCGCACGAAGTTCAGCAACTAATGCAGGTACTGTGATCGGACGAGGTACATCGGTTAATACATGTTCATCCTCATCGCTCTTGCCCACCATAACTTCAACCGCTTCAAAGAACTGAGATGGCTCCTCATCTTCGCGCTGAACCGCGGTGACAAAAAGTGATTGCTGGGCGCGGGTTAGAGCCACATGGAATAAGCGTTGCTCATCCTGCATCAAGCCATTAGCGGCGATGACATCTAGCTGATCACGTGGAATATCAGGGTTGCGCTTGCGTTCTACTAAACGCTCTGCACCTAACAAGGATGAACGTTGCTTCAAGTTAGGCCATGTGCCCTCTTGCAACCCTGCGATTGAAACAACCTGCCATTGACGGCCCTTTGCACTGTGCACAGTGAGGATCTCTACGAAATCTGGACGAATACCTTTAGCGGTAATCACATCGCCTGCAATATCTTCAGTTGCAATCTCATTGATAAAGGCTGCGGGACCTGACAAAGGAAAACGCTCTGAGAAACGTTGAGCCGATTCAAACAATTGCATCATCGCATCGAGATCACGATCTGCTGCAGCTCCGCGAACACCTGGTCGCAAAGCTTGGTTGCGCCAGGCAGCAGACAACTTCTGCCCATCACTTGTCACCGCGTTATCCCAAATAAACCACAGCAGGTCATCGGCTAAGGCTGTCTTGTTACGAGCAATCGCCTTTGCACCCTTAAGCAAAGCATGAACTCGAAGAACGCTATCCGCTCCTTCAATGAAGAGTTCTCCATCGTTGATCGCATCCAACAACAACTGAGTACCTGAACGCTCATCACCATCGGGACGGGCTGTAATCATGGATCGGCGAATACGGCGCAAGGAGATTGAATCTGCTCCACCAAACTCGCTCATCAATAGGCGTTCTGCTGTATCTAAATTAAGAGGTTGTGCTCCGATAGCAACTCGTGCCAACAAAAGGAATGGAGCAATTGCGGGATTGCCAGCCAAAGCTTGAAGCTCGGATGCAACTGGAATTCCCACCTGTGAAAATGCACGACGCAACGCAGCTGCTTGAACACCCGAAGAACGCAGGATCACCGCCATATCGCTATAAGAAATACCTTGACGAAGATGGGCGCTACGGAACTGGTGAGCAATAAAAGCAGCCTCTTCTGCCCCGCTTCTGAAGCGATGAGCCCCAATAAAACCGTCCTTTTCTGAGGCACATGAGCGCTTTCGGGTTACTGGTGATCCACGGAAAGCTTGAACATATTCCAGGCCAACTTCAAAGATCTCTCGTGCACTGCGATAAACATTATTAAGAACAACCTCTTTTGCGCGGTAAGGATCTAATGCTGCTGCCAAGCCATCGGGATCTGCACCACGGAAACGCCCCACCGCGCTATCTGCATCTGCGCAGATGATTACATCGTTACCTGCAAGCAAAGCCAACAGTTGGCGTTGTGCAGGATCGCTTTCCTGAAATTCATCCACCATGATCGTTGTAAATCTATTTCGCAGTTCATCCAACAAATCTGGGTTATTACGCAAATGAATCGAAGCTCGGGAAACAAGTTCAGATGGATCGATGCGTAACTTTGCATCCTGTGCGCTGAACTCGCGCATCACCATGGAGTTCATATATCGCTTCCAAAAGGCAGCTGCTGCCTCCCAATACTTTTCACCCTCTTGCTTACCAAGAGCAGCTAACTCATCTGCATCGATGCCACGTTCTGATGCGCGCAAAATCAAATCGCGAAGTTCGCGAGCAAAACCATTTGTTGTTAGCGCCTTATGTAAATCCTCTGGCCACTCTTTAAAGCCATCTTCGATATCACCCTTGAGCAATTCGCGGATGTAACTTTCCTGTTCTGGTCCACTGAGCAAAATTGGATCGGGATCTCCCTTTGCCTTCATCTTCAGAATTGAAAATGCCAACGAGTGAAAAGTTCTCGCCAAAGGTTCAAACATTGTCTTAGTTGTGCGCAGCGCAATCGCATCACGTAACTCAGATGCTCGCTCGCGTCCATAGGTCAACAGCAAAATTGAATCTGGATTTTGACCATCTGCAATGTGTGCTAACGCGGCTTCAACTAAAACCGTTGTCTTTCCGGTACCCGGTCCACCTTGAACAACAATCGGTGAACCACGGTGTGCAACAACTGCCTGTTGATCCGCATCTAAGGTAAGCGGGGCAGCCTGAAGTACCTGTCGTACAAGGCTGAAGGGCTGCTTACTCACAGTGAGCATCTTGCCTCAGACGCCTGACAAATGGTGCGACGCAACGGTCAGAATCAAATGGTCTTGCTGCGAAAACCGCCTCAACTTTTCTCCGCATCACCCATTTGATTCTTCCTCAGCAAAAAGCTCTTTTCTGAAATTAAAAAGCCCGCGTAGAAAGGTTGAAGCGGCTTTCGAAGCGGGACTTTTTAATTGAAGTTTAAGAACTATGCGTTGAGGTTTGCCTTCTTCTGACGAGAAGTCGCACGTGCGCGCTCATTCTGATCAAGAACAACCTTACGGATACGAACAACCGCAGGCGTTACCTCGACGCACTCATCTTCGCGACAGAATTCAAGTGCACCTTCCATGTTGAGCTTCTTAGGCGGAATCAAACGCTCTGATTCATCAGTACCTGAAGCACGCATGTTAGTTAGCTTCTTTTCGCGAACACAGTTGACATCCATGTCATCTGAACGAGAGTTCTCGCCGATAACCATACCTTCGTAAACTTCATCGCCTGGCTCTACGAAAATAGTTCCGCGATCTTGTGTTCCGTATAGCGCGTATGAAGTAACTGTTCCCATACGGTCTGAAACAAGTGATCCAGTTGCGCGGGTACGGATATCGCCGTACCAAGGCTCGTAACCATCAAATACGTGGTGTAGCAAACCAGTTCCGCGAGTTTCAGTTAGGAACTCGGTACGGAAACCAATAAGTCCACGTGAAGGAACCTTGTAATCAAGACGGATCCAACCGGTTCCGTGATTAACCATTTGCTCCATGCGGCCCTTACGCAGCGCCATCAACTGAGTAAGAACACCTAAGTACTCTTCAGGTGCATCAATTGTTAAACGCTCCATCGGTTCATGGATCTTTCCATCAATCTTCTTGATAACTACCTGTGGTTTACCAACAGTTAGCTCGAAACCTTCGCGCTTCATGATTTCAACTAGAACAGCTAGCTGAAGCTCTCCACGACCCTGAACTTCCCATGTATCTGGGCGATCAGTGTTGAGAACACGCAATGAAACGTTACCGACGAGCTCCGCGTCCAGTCTTCCCTTTACCTGGCGCGCAGTAAGCAGCTTGCCGCTCTTGCCCGCTAGCGGAGATGTATTGATACCGATTGTCATCGAAATCGATGGCTCATCAACGATGATCAAAGGCAGCGCGTGTGGGTTTTCAAGATCAGCAAGGGTTTCGCCCAATGTGATTGTCTCGATACCAGCAACCGCGATGATGTCTCCAGGATGTGCTTCCAATGCTGGAACGCGCTCTAGCGCTTCAGTAATCAGGAGCTCTGAAATCTTTACACGTTCGATAGTTCCATCTGTCTTAATCCAGCTAACGTTCTGACCCTTTTTAATAACACCTTCGCGTACGCGACATAGTGCAAGACGACCCAAGAATGGTGATGAGTCAAGGTTTGTAACGTGTGCTTGCAATGGTGCACCTTCGTGATAAATCGGTGCCGGAATTGCAGAGAAGATAGTGTCAAACAAAACATCGAGGTTTTCTTCTTCTGGCATTCCAC
>JBFYOY010000030.1:0-3854 GCA_041303575.1 Actinomycetes bacterium | reverse complement strand
GCAGCAGATAGAGACCCGCGCAGATCTTCACCTGGGATACCTAATTTCTTACCTAGAGATGACCCTGTCGCAATAATGACCGCGTCATACTTTTCTTGTAATTGTGCAACGGTGATGTCCTCACCAACTTCGACATTGGCAAATAATCTAAAGTTTTCACTGCTAGCGATTTTTTCAAAGACCTTTGAAACGGTTTTAATCTTTGGATGATCTGGTGCAACACCGCTACGAACCAATCCCCATGGAGTTGGAAGACGTTCAATCATGTCGATTTCAAATGCGCGATCATCGTTAGCTAGATTTTGTAGTGCTTGTGCGGCAAAGTAACCCGCAGGACCTGCGCCAACAATTGCGATTTTGAAATGTGGCACGCATGCTCCTTTTATTTTATGTGCGGAGACGAGGAGATTTGAACTCCTGAAGGGTTTAACCCCTTACCTCGTTAGCAGTGAGGCGCACTCGACCGGGCTATGCGACGTCTCCTTGTTACAGGGCTAGTTTAGCGCAACCCTTTGGCCCGAGTATCCCGGCCTTGTACGCTAGATATATGGAGAATTCAGATAAGGCGTTAAATACTGGTGCAAAGCGCGTCTACGACGTTGCCCCTTCGGAGATCTTTGCCGATTTTATGAAAAATGGTTGGGCACCAACACCTTTAACTGGAATTACTCAAGATGAGGTTATCTCTCACTGCGTACGTCGCCGCGCAGAGTTATCTGCAGCATTTGCTGGTGTTCGTTTAGTTATCCCAAGCGGTGGGCCAAAGCAGCGCAGCAATGACACCGATTACTTGTACCGCCCACACACAGCCTTTGCTTACTACACAGGTGTTCAGGGTGTTGAAGCTAACCCTGATTCAGTTTTAGTAATGGATCCAAGCGATGATGGACACACCCCAATTTTGTTTATTAACCCACGTTCAACTCGAGATACATCTGCTTTTTATACAGATGCAAAGAATGGTGAACTTTGGGTGGGCCGCCGTTTCACAACCGGCGAAGCATCTGAGCGTTACGGAATAGAAGTTCGTGAGATTTCCGAACTTGAAAAGTTTTTGAAGGGAAAGAAAGCTGCGGCCCTACATGGCTTTGATGATGTTGTTGATGCAGCTGTAAAAGAGCATGCGCGCGACGCCGAGCTAGTTGAGTTTGTCTCTGTTGCTCGTTTGATCAAGGATGATTACGAGGTTGCTGAGATGCAAAAGGCTGTCGATGCAACACATCGTGGCTTTAGCGATGTAATTCGCGCACTGCCAGCTGCGGTTGTTACTCCACGTGGAGAACGCGTGGTGGAGGCTGCCTTCTTTGGCCGCGCACGTATCGAGGGAAATGATCTTGGATACAACACGATCGCAGCATCGGGTTCACACGCATGTGTACTGCACTGGAATCGCAACGATGGCGCAGTAAACAATGGAGATCTATTACTTCTAGATGCTGGTGTCGAAGTTGATTCTTACTACACAGCAGATATCACCAGAACTTTGCCGGTCAGCGGAAAGTTCACACCTGCTCAAAGAGCGCTATATATGCTGGTTTATGAGGCTCAAAAGGCTGGAATTGAAGCGGTTAAGCCTGGTGAAAAATTCTTAAGTATTAACAAAGCAAGTCATACAGTTTTGGCACAAGGTTTGATTGATATGGGAATTCTTACAATGAGTCTGGATGAGATTATGGATCCAGCTGTTGGCTTACATAAACGTTGGACTCTGCATGGCGTAAGCCACATGCTTGGAATGGATGTTCATGATTGTGCGCATGCTCGTGCTGAGCAGTATCGCGATGGAGTTCTTGAGGTCGGAATGTGTTTAACTGTTGAGCCTGGACTTTATATCCAGCCTGATGATGAGCTATTCCCAGCAGAGTTTCGTGGAATTGGTATCCGCATTGAAGATGATGTGGTTGTTACCGAAACTGGTTGCTTGAACCTCAGTGAGCATATTCCTCATCACCCAGATGAGATTGAAGCCTGGATGGCTTCACTACGCTAATTGCAGACCGATCCACGCTGCAATTAGACCAATTCCTAAGGACATAGTTAGGTTTACCGCTGCCTCTTTGTACCGCTTGAGCTCGTAGGCAAGGTAGATATCCAACATAAAGGTTGACCAGGTTGTAAATGCTCCTGCAAAACCAATTGCAAAGAGATCAAAGCCTGCTTCGACCTTTCCGTAGGTTAAGCCAAGCAGGAAAGAGCCAATGATATTTACCGCAAAGATTCCATAAGGCTTTGTTGTGTATTTGCGGATCTCTTGATCAACCACAAAGCGCAGTGGACCACCAACTGCTGCACCTAAAACAATAAGTGCCATCTTCATGAGCGCACCGGAATCAACTTACGGGCAAGTGGAAGAACTACAATTACTGCAATCAACGATAAGAAAACATTTTGCGCAAGAAAGAGCGCTCCACCTTCACGTGGTTCAAGCGCATTTGCTGTTACCGCTGAAAATGTTGTAAATCCTGCACAGAATCCAGGTAGTAAAAGTAGGCGTAATTGGCTGATTCCACGGCGCTCCATCAAGACTAAGAGCGCAGAAGCAAGTGCTACACCTGCAACATTTGCGATTAAGGTTCCTTGGCGATCATCGGGAAAGAGTTCGCCGATGCCATAACGCGCCAGAGTTCCCGCGACTCCACCAACGGAGACCAGAACTAGAGAGTTCAGTTGGGCAACGCTTTCTTGCCAAAGCCAGAGACAATACGTGTGACTACAGAAATCACAATCGCTGCAAAGATGGCAGACCAAAAATTATTGACCTCTAACTTGTCGCTCCAGCGAGAGACCAACATCAGGATCGCTGCATTAACTACAACCAGGAATAAACCAAGGGTAAGAATTACAGCGGGCAAGGTTAGGAGCTTTAACAAAGATCCTAGGGTTGCATTAAGAAGTCCAAACAACAGAGCAACCCACAAATAAGTTGTGAATCCACCCATTACATCGATTCCAGGGATTAACGCCGTTGCTACCCAAAAAGATAGAGCTAACGCTCCCCAACGAACCAATAACTTCATAAAGAAATTATAAGCCCTCGCGCTTGCGAATCTTTGACCCTAACCAACGAACTGGATCGTATTTGATGTCAGCAACGCGCTCCTTCATTGGAATGATTGCGTTATCGGTGATCTTGATGTGCTCAGGACAAACCTCAGTACAGCACTTGGTGATGTTACACATTCCAAGACCATGCTCTTCCTGCGCCATCTTCTTACGGTTCTTCAAAGTATCCAATGGGTGCATATCTAGCTCTGCGATTCGGATAAAGAATCGAGGACCAGCAAATGACTTTTTGTTCTCTTCGTGATCACGAACAACGTGGCACACATCCTGGCAAAGGAAACATTCGATGCACTTACGGAACTCTTGTGAGCGCTCCACATCGATCTGCTCCATGCGAGCCTCACCTGGTGCAAGGTTTTCAGGGTGTGAATATGCAGGTACTTCCATCGCCTTTTTGTAGTTAAAAGAGACATCTGTAACTAGATCTTTAATGATTGGGAATGCACGCAATGGTGTGACAGTGATTGTCTCTTCCTCACCAAATGATGCAACCTGTGTCATACAAGCAAGACGTGGCTTTCCGTTGATCTCCATTGAACAAGATCCACACTTACCAGCCTTACAGTTCCAACGAACTGCCAAGTCACCCATTTGTGTTGCTTGAACACGGTGAATTACATCGAGGACTACTTCACCTTCATTAGCCTCAACAACAACATCTTTGAGACCACCATCAGTTGAATCTCCACGCCAAATGCGAAGTTTAATATTGCGTGCCATTAGTTGGAACCGCCTTTCGCAACTTCTTCCGGTGTCATGTATTTCTCCAGCTCGTGAACATCAAAGAGTTC
>JBFYOY010000029.1:0-9303 GCA_041303575.1 Actinomycetes bacterium | reverse complement strand
AGCATCGACATTAACTCCGTCGTGGGGAATGTATGCCGGCTACGAGTTGTATGAACACCGCGCCTTCAAAGAAGGTGGCGAGGAGTATATGGATTCAGAAAAGTATGAAATTAAGGTGCGAGATTGGGATGGAGCAACCAAGAAGGCTTTAACTCTTGCACCGTTTATCGCACAGCTAAATGCGATTCGCAAGGCACATCCAGCCCTACAGCGACTTCGTAACTTAACCTTCCATGACACCGATTCTGATGCGATCATCGCTTATTCAAAGCGTGAAGGGAATGATTTAATCCTTGTGGTTGTAAATCTTGACCCCAGCTTTGCCCAAGGAACAACGGTTCATTGGAATATGGATGCACTTGGCTTTAATGCAAATGAGTTTGAGGTTAAGGATTTACTTGATGGCTCCTCATTAACCTGGAACCCTCACACATTTGTCTCACTTAATCCAACAAGACCTGTTGGAAAAGTTGCTCATATTGTTTCGGTAAAGATTTAAAGTGGACCGTTTCTCAAAGTTTTTCAAAGGTCAGCATGACAACAAACTTCAGCCTGTCTCATTTCTCAACCCACATTCATCATTAGGTGAATTAGATCTGTACCTAATCGCTGAAGGTCGTCACGAACAGTTGTGGAAAGCACTAGGCGCGCAGGTAAAAAGAGATGACACGGGAGTATTACTGGGTACTGCTTTTTCAGTGTGGGCACCGAACGCCCAAGCGGTTTCTTTAATTGGCGATCATAATTTCTGGGATCGCAACTCGCATCAGATGCATCGGATTGGTTCATCTGGCATCTGGGAGATCTTTATTGCCGATATTGGCGCCGGAACCAAGTACAAGTTTGCAGTGTGCGGAGTTGATGGAGCATGGGTGGATCATGCAGATCCAATGGCCAGAGCAACTGAAATTCCCCCACTGACCGCGTCAGTTGTTGAAGAGTCCAGTTATGTGTGGAGTGACAGCTCATGGATCCAAGAGCGATCACAGTTTCAGCCATGGCGCGCTGCAGTCTCTGTCTATGAAGTTCATCTTGGATCATGGAAGGTTGGCTTGAGCTATAAAGAGCTAGCAACAGAGCTAGTTGAGTACATTCAGGATCAGGGATTTACCCATGTCGAGTTCTTACCTGTAACTGAACACCCATACGGACCTTCGTGGGGATACCAAGTCACCTCATTCTTTGCTCCTACATCACGTTTTGGCTCACCTGATGAGTTCAAGTTCTTGGTAGATGCCCTTCACAAGGCAGGTATCGGAGTTATCTTGGACTGGGTCCCAGCGCACTTTCCGAAGGATGAGTGGGCTTTAGCAAAGTTTGATGGAACCGCTTTGTATGAGCATGCAGATCCTCGATTAGGAGAACACCCAGATTGGGGAACCCTTATCTTTAACTTCGGGCGCAACGAGGTTCGCAACTTTTTAGTTGCAAGCGCGTTGTATTGGTTAACTGAGTTTCATATCGATGGCTTGCGTGTTGATGCGGTCGCATCAATGTTGTACTTGGATTATTCGCGTGAAGAAGGCGAGTGGTTGCCTAACAAACATGGTGGTCGCGAGAATTTAGAGGCGGTCCAACTGCTTCAAGAAGCCACATCTACAGCCTACAAAACCCATCCGGGCATCATGATGATCGCCGAGGAATCAACAGCATGGTCTGGCGTTACCGCAGATACATCAGGTGGTGGACTTGGATTTGGCTTCAAATGGAACATGGGCTGGATGCATGACACCTTGCAGTACCTATCTCATGAGCCAATCCATCGCGTCTATCACCACAATGAAATTACTTTCTCGATCTTGTATGCATGGAGTGAAAACTTCATGCTTCCTTTGTCCCATGACGAGGTCGTGCATGGCAAGGGTCAGTTAGTAAACAAGTTTCCGGGAGATCGCTGGCAAAAGCTTGCGACTTTAAGAGCTCTGTATGGATTTATGTGGGCCCACCCAGGCAAGAAGCTTTTGTTCATGGGTAGCGAGTTTGCTCAAAATGATGAGTGGAATGAAAGCGCTGGATTGCAGTGGTACTTAACTGAGTATGCAGAGCACCAAGGTGTGCAGAAAACAGTTGCTGAACTCAACAGTATTTATAGATCAACCCCAGCACTGTGGGAAAAAGATACAAACCCTGAAGGTTTTACCTGGCTAGTTGGCAATGATGGTGCTGCAAATGTTGTCGCCTTTGCCCGATGGGATGAGAATGCATCTTCAATCGTAAGCGTTACCAACTTTTCGCCTGTCCCTCATGAGAATTACCAACTTCCTTTTCCAAATGCGGGAATCTGGCGTGAGGTTATGAACACCGATGATTTGGCATATGGCGGCAGTGGAATCAGTAATGAGCAGTTAGTGGTTGGTGCATCTCAAATCGCATCTGTGAGAATTCCACCGCTAGCTACGGTTTGGTTTAAGCGTTCTTAAAGATCTTTGCCAGGTACGGAACGGTTAGCAACATAACTGAAGGAATCAACAAAGCTACTGTCAAAGATGTTGCTTGGGCAGTCCAAGCAATTACCCAACGCACTACAAAAACCAGAGTTATGTTGATGACACCGATCTGGCCAATAACAACGCTAGATGGGAATTTTGAGCGTGTATTGGCTGCATTCATGACCGAAGGCCCCAAGAAGGATGAGCCCAAACCTGCAAAGGTAAAGCTAATAGAAAGAATAATGATTACTAATGTCTTATTTGAAGTTCCCACAAGGGTAACGGCGATGATTCCTGCAATAAATGATAGTCCCGACAGTAAAGATGCTCTCACCACAAGGAACTCAATTGTGTAACGTGGAAGCAGGTTGTGCAGGTTAAGGCGACCAATAATCATCGCAAGCGTAAAGAGAATGTATGGAAGTGTGTGGATTCCGCCAGCGATCTTCATATCCTCTTTTACAAAAATCGCAGCCCAATCGCTAACCGCGTACTCGAGCATAATCACAAGTAAAAGGGCGGCAGATACTTGCTTATCGATTGTGAAACCCTTAAACATATCCCGAGCGCGATGTTCAGAGTCTGGATTCTTATCGGCTTTTACAAGATTAGGTGAAATCTTGTGAATAATGATTGACATGAAAATAAAGCAGAAAATTGCTAGATAGTTTGTATATGTTCCAAGTGATACCCGATCAACAAGCAAACCAGCAATCATCGAAGATATCAGCGCTCCGCTGCTCCAGAATCCGCTCAATAAAGTAATGATCTGCCTCTTGGTTCGATCTTGAAAGTGAAAACCTTGAGCATTAATTGAGATATGAAAAGCAGAAATCGCACCACCCTGAATCATTATGAAAACTAGGAAGAGCAGGCTTGATGTGCTGTGGGTCAGGAACACCAAGCTGATTCCGAGCATGAATGCACCAATGTGTAGCATCCACCGCGCGCCATATTTGTGAACAAGGTGACCTACGGTTAACAGTGCGATCAGGTTGCCGATTGCTCCCATGCTCACTAGTGATCCAAACTCACCATTTGTAAGTTGGAGATTCGCCTTTACCTCGGGAAAACGAGGCACCCAGGACATGATGAGTAAGCCAAAGAGAAAGAAAAGCGCCTTAATAAGGTTGAGTTCTTGCTCAACATTGATGCTCTTTTTCAAAATAGCGCACTAGCAAGCTCTTTACGAGCCGCCACCAATCGAGGGTCGCTTTGATCAACTAGGGCAAAAAGATTGAGCAGGTGATCCTTTACCTTGGCGCGGTCATCACCAGTTGTTGCTCGAACCGCATGAAGCAGACGAGTAAATGCCGCTTCAACTCCACCATTTACTATTTCAACATCTGCGGCCTTGAGCTGTAAATCAATATCACTTGGGTTTTGTGTAGATTGCTCAATAACAGCGTTGAGATCCAAAGCTTCGGTACGAATCAATAACTGGGTCTGAGCTAATCCAAGCTTTGCAAGGTTTTCTGCGGGTTTGCGAGCCAACCATTTCTTGTATGCAGCCTCTGCTGCAACCAGGTTGCCAGCCTCTAGGGCATCCATCGCCTCAATCTCTTCTGGCTCCATCTGCTCAACGGGTGGGTGGCCAACACCTTGTTCAGATGCGAGGGTTAAGACTTTATCCAAAACCATCTTTACTTGTGCTTCAGGGTAAGGCTGTTCAAATAATGGAACCATCTGTTCAGCAATGATCGCTACCGCGTACGGAATTGATTTGGTTTGAAAAGCTTGAGCAACTTGAGGATGAGCTTCGATATCAACTCGAGCTAATGCAAATGTCTCTTTGTAATCTCTCTCTAGTTTGCCTAAAAGCTTGACCATCTCAACAGATTCAACTGAACGTGGCGACCACATTAAAACTATGACTGGGCGAACAAGAGATAGTGGAAGAATATCGTTGCTTAAATTTTCAACCGATACCTCAATACCCGGCATCGGTACTGAAGGATCGACCTTTGGCTTGGTCAATGAACTTAGGTCAAAGGCTTGACCGAAGTTAGGAGGCAAACTCATGTTGCCATCCTATCTATTCAATAACTATGTCAACGCCCGAGTCGCGGCGAAGTGGCAAAATTTCAGCGCAGTAGTTGTCAGTTGCAGCTTCTAACCCAACGTCATAACCTGCTTTTTCACTTAAATACCAGCGATTTTCAAGGATTTCATGGAACATCTGAGCTCGCTCTACACGGCCCCTCATGTGATCAGGAACTCTATTAATGACTGGTTCAAAGACTTCGTAGATCCACTTCTTGGCCATCTCTTGGATTGGAATTCCAATCTTGTTTTCGCGGGCGTTGTATCGATCAAAGGATGCCAGCAATCGCTTCGCTTGCAACTCCTCTGCATCTAATCCAACTAATTCACGCAAACGTTGAGAGTGATAACCCGCCGCAACAAGCTTAGGTTGAAAAGAGATCATCTGAGTATCACCATCAATCGTGACCGCTACCTCTTCAACTGCAAAACCTAAATCGTGTAGTTGGCGCATTGCGCGTTCGACGGCGTGACGATCCTTGGGATCTAGCAACTGTCTCTCTTTAAGTGCTGACCAGATTCTGCGGTAACGACGAATCACCGCTTCAGATGCACGAACTGGATCCATTCCTGGATATAAGACACCAGAGAGCGCTAAATCCTCGAGCTCTGCAGCGACATTGAAGTGAACAATCTCTAGGTCATGCTCTCGTTGTCCATCGCTCAAAGTTTTTTGGAACTCACCAGTTTCGGCATCGACAAGATAGGCAGCAAAACCTTCTGCATCTCTACGGAACAAGGTATTTGAAAGAGAGCAATCTCCCCACCAAAAACCAAGCAGGTGCAATCGAACCAATAGCAAGGCTAAAGCGCTTGCCATAGTCGTAATTTCATGTGGGGTTACAGCGCCAGATAAGAGCACGCGATAAGGAAGTGAGTAAGGAAGAAAGCGAGTAACGATTGCGCATGGCAACTCTTCACCATTTGCATCAACCCTGCCTTCAACAACCGCCACCTGTTCCACGCAAGGCGCGTCAAGGTGAGAAAGCTCGCGAAGTATTTTGTACTCGCGGTTGGCAAACTCTGAAACCGTCTCTTTGACCGCATAGACCTCTGCATCTGGGTCATTACTTGCCCTAACTAAACGCACAATATGGCGGGAAATTCCGCGCTTCTCTGCAAGGGCGGGGTCCTCTGGCCACTGTTCAAGAGGGAGATGCCAGGGCAGGCCAGTAACAGATGCGATCTCCTCGCCTAAGCCTGTTATACGCAACGCCATGGTTCATATTCTCTCGTATAAATGTGTCAGGAACATGAACACCACGTCTCTATAAGAGTGATCTATGCACTTTAGAATGTCCATATGGCTATTTCAGAGCGAATCAAGAAGGCAGCAGTTCGACCAGCAAAGGCGAAAGAGGTACCGGCTAATTACGGCACTTTGGGGGCACCAATAAACCGCTCTCACCCTTTTTACTTTGGTTTTATTGCAACCTTGGGCGCTCTGACAGCGATCGTATTAATGCGTGCGTTGGCAAGTGTTAGTCAAATTTTAGTTTTGATCTTGATCTCCTTGTTTCTTGCAACTGGTTTAAATCCAGCGGTTGAAGCTCTTCGCAAGCGCAACTTGTCCCGTGCCACTGCAGTAACCGTTATTTTCTCTTCTGTTGTCTTGTTTGTAATCTTCTTCGCTCTTGTAGTAGTTCCACCAGTAATTAGTCAGGGAACAAATCTCATTGAATCAGGGCCACAGTTGCTTCAGGATTTAATGAAGAATGAAACGATTAATCAGCTCAATACGCAATATGGATTAATTGACACCTTGCAGGAGAAATTGCGTTCAGTCACATCTGATGGAACTTTATTAATCTCAACTTTTGGTGGCGTCATCGGGGTTGGAAAATCTGTACTTTCAGGTTTCTTTACCGCACTCACTATTCTTGTTCTGACCTTGTACTTCATCACCTCACTGCCACAGGCGGTCGAACTTGGGCTTTCACTGGTGCCCGCTAGCCGTCGTGATCGTGTCGGCTTACTTACCAATGCAGTAATCGCGCGAGTTGGATCCTTCGTAGGTAGCCAGATTCTTATTGCCGCGATGGCAGCGGCATTTGTGACGATTTTGGGAACCATCTTGGGGCTTCCTTCACCGATCGCAATCGGAATGTTTGTACTTGTGGCCGCCCTTATTCCTTTGATCGGTCACTTTATCGGTGCAGGAATCTTTACCCTGATTGCACTTTCACAATCATTGGCAATTGGAGTAATTGCTTTTGTCGCCTACGTTGTTTATGTTCAGATTGAAAATTATGTAGTGACACCTCGCATCATGAAACGCACATTAGCGGTACCAGGTGCAGTCACCATTATTGCTGCGCTCATTGGCACATCACTATTAGGTTTGGTTGGTGGATTACTTGCGGTCCCAATTGCTGCTTCAATCATCCTGATTCTGGATGAAGTTGTGATTCCTCGAGCAAATAACGGTTAAAACTCCAAAGGAAGCGTTGTAGCAACACCTGTCACAATCGAGACAATCTCTGACAAGACTCGATGTACTGCAGGCTCTCCTACCCATAAATGCTTAGCATCATCGACAGCAACAATCTTTATTGAAGGCGCTATCGCAAACCTTTGTCTAGCTGCATCTGGCTGTAGATAATCATCTAACTCTGGCACCAAGGCCGTAATTGGTCGCGAGTCTGAGTTCCAATACTGCAACTGTTCGTTGGTTGTGGTTCGCAGAGGTGGGCTAAGGAGGATCAAACCTTTGTGACGAGGATCTTTTGCATGCTGCAAGGCCAAGTCTGTTCCAAAGGACCAACCAGTAACCCAAACATTCTCTAACTTCAAAGTTTCAAAGCAATAACGCAGCATCGCTTCAACATCAAAATGTTCTGACTTTCCATTATCAAACTCTCCGGTGCTACTGCCGGCTTCGCTACTTGTTCCACGTGTATTAAAACGGACAACTGTTATTCCTGCCATCGCCGGCAAGCGATTTGCAGCTTTTTTGTAAACATGGCTATCCATCATTCCGCCTGCGGTCGGTAGCGGGTGCAAGCACAAAATCGCACCTTTTGATTGACCTAGTGGTGCTGCAACCTCGCCGATCAGATCGACTCCATCTTCTGTAATGACATGAAATGGAGTACGTGTTGCATCAAAGACACTACTAGGACGTACCGTCTGGCTCATACTTCAAATCCTATCGATACACGGCTAGGCTTAATGACATGGCAAAAACATTTAACTCATTCAATCCCTCAAATGGCGAGGTCGTTGGGCGTTATCCAATCTTGAGCACTAAAGAGGTCTCGGCGGTTGTGGCGCAAGCACGTGCGGCTTCACATGATTGGGTCGCACTTGGGTTTGCTGGCCGTAAGAAAACCTTGCTCGCATGGAGCACATACATCATTAACAATATTGAACAGATTTCAGAGTTGATCTCGCTAGAAACAGGAAAACCGCTGAGTGATTCGCGTTTAGAGGTTTCTAATGCGGTTAACCACATTGGTTGGGCTGCCCGCCATGCTGAAGAGATTATGCGCACCTCACACCGCGCTCCAGGTGCATTGATGGCCAATATGTCAGCAACTGTAGAGAGATCTCCATTAGGTGTTGTCGGAGTCATTGGGCCTTGGAACTACCCAATCTTTACTCCAATAGGTTCAATCGCCTATGCGCTAGCTGCCGGAAATACAGTTGTGTTTAAGCCAAGTGAATACACACCAGGTGTGGGAATGTGGATTGATCAAAGCTTTAACGCCGTAGCACCATTTACAGGCGTGTTTGCAACAATAACCGGATTAGCAGAGACGGGAAATGCCTTGTGTACCTCTGCGATCGACAAACTGTCATTTACAGGTTCTACAAGAACTGCCAAGTTAGTTGCCGCAGCTTGTGCAACACAAATGACACCTGTTGTTCTTGAATGTGGTGGCAAGGATCCTGTGATTGTTGCATCTGATGCCAACATTGACCGCGCTGTTGATGCAACTATCTGGTCTGCGATGGCTAACGCTGGCCAATCCTGCATTGGAGCAGAGCGTGTCTACGTGGATGAAAAAGTTGCAGATGTATTCATTGAGAAATCAATCGCTCTTGCATCTTCTCTGACCGCCGCATCTGTCGGGGAAGGCAATTACGGCGCTTCAACTATGCCATCGCAAATTGGCGTGATTACATCCCACCTAAAGGCTGCGATCAAAGATGGGGGCAAGTTTGCCTATGGCAGCATGAAATCGATTCAGGATCCATTTGTTCAACCAGTTATCTTGGTAGATGTTCCTGAAAACTCAACTGCGGTACGCGAAGAGACCTTTGGTCCCATCATCATTATTAATCGAGTCAAGTCGATGAAGGAAGCGATAGAGCTTTCCAATAATTCACGATATGGATTGGGTGCAAATATCTGGTCTAAGCGACAGGGTAAGAAAATCGCATCACAGCTGCACTGTGGAATGGTTGCTATTAATTCCACCTTCTCATTTGCCGCGATCTCATCAGTTCCATTTGGTGGAGTCAAAGAGAGCGGATATGGCCGAATTCATGGCCCAGAGGGTTTACTCGAATACACCTATGCGCGCACAGTTGTTAGAGCTCGATTTAATCTTCCATTAAGAATCTTGAGCTTTAAGCGAACCCCGGCAACTGATCGATTAATCGTCAGGGCTTCACGGTTGCTAAAGGGGCGCTTGGGTTAAAAAGAGTTTTAGCGTTAATTAAAAGCGCGGAGCGTTTCTAGTGCGCTCTGTATTGGGGCGGCGCTTATCCTTTTTTGACCAACATGCTGTGTGCCAATGACGACGACCATCTTCGTCATACTCTTTCCAAGCAACTACATGTGGAGTGGCCAAAGGAATTAATTGATCACAACCTGGGCATCGAT
>JBFYOY010000028.1:0-28380 GCA_041303575.1 Actinomycetes bacterium | reverse complement strand
ATCTCCTCATCCTCACCAAGCTCTTCAAAGGGTCTTTCTTCGTACTCCATTGAAACCGCTACAAGCTCCTTGAGGTTTTCAACCCGAACCTCATCTTGTGGATCGGTGCTATCTGCAAGCTCCTTCAATAAACCTGATTGCTCTAACGCGGCCTCTACGACAACAGATGGTTTGGTCTTTGCCTCGACCAAAACGCTAAGCGCGCTAATCATTGAAGTAAATTCATTTATCGCTTGAGCAGCACGTGCTGGTACAGAGGAGATCTCATTGCATCTGAGCAATCCCTGCCAAAAAGAAATGTTGTTCTCACGAGCGTATAGATCTACATAATCAAGTGATGTGTCACCGATCCCGCGCTTAGGTACATTGATGATCCTGCGCAAAGAAATCTCATCTTCGACGTTAGCTAAAACACGCAGGTAAGCCAACAAATCCTTTACTTCACGGCGTTCGTAGAATCGAAGACCGCCTACAACCTTGTATGGCAAGGCGCTGCGCATAAAGACTTCTTCAAAAACACGAGATTGAGCATTGGTTCGGTAAAAGATTGCGGTATCACCAGGTGTTGAAACGCCTTCTCTTTGCAGCGATCTAATCTCATCGGCGATGAAGTTGGCTTCATCATGTTCGCTCTCTGCAACATATCCAGTTAAAGGTGCACCAGATCCTGCATCAGACCATAAATTCTTTTCTTTGCGGCTCTCATTGCGGGTAATAACAGCGTTGGCTGCATTAAGAATGTTTTGGGTGGATCGATAGTTTTGTTCCAACAGCACGGTGCGAGCATTTGGATAATCCAGCTCGAACTGCAGAATGTTGCGGATCGTTGCGCCACGGAAACCGTAAATAGATTGATCAGCATCGCCCACTACACATAATTCGGCTGGTGGCTGCCCTTCAAGATCGCTGCCTACTAACTCTTTAACAAGAATGTACTGGGCATGATTTGTGTCCTGGTACTCGTCAACCAATACATGGCGAAACCGCGATCTGAAACGAGCTTTGGCTTCTGGGAAACGTTGCAACACTTCTACAGTCTTCAAAATCAAATCATCAAAGTCCATTGCATTGGCACGCATCAAGCGCTGTTGATATACCGCATATACATCGGCAACAACTTGCTCAAATTGATTGGTGGTTGCATTGAGGTAATCCTGCGGACCAAGAAGCTCATTTTTTGCATTAGAAATCATTGATTGAAATTGGCGGGCTGGGTAGCGCTTTGGGTCAAGGTTTAACTCTTTTGCCACGATAGTTATTAGTCGCTGCGAATCCGCCGAGTCATAAATGCTAAATGAGTTGCTGTAACCAAGTCGTGTAGCTTCTTGGCGAAGAATTCGAACACATGCAGAGTGAAAAGTTGAGACCCACATTGATTTTGCAATTGGTCCAACAAGTTCAGCAACACGCTCCTTCATTTCACCTGCTGCCTTGTTGGTAAAGGTGATTGCAAGGATTTGATATGGAGAAACATGTCTACGAGACATTAAGTATGCGATTCGACGAGTTAAGACTCGGGTCTTTCCGGATCCTGCACCCGCAACTACAAGCAGCGGTCCGCCTGCATGAGTGACCGCCTCCGCCTGCTGAGGGTTTAAACCCTCGATGAGCAGATCGATTTCAGTCATGAGGGTGAGTCTATTAGTCTTCACACATGGAACCGATCGCAGATACCGAGATCAAGCGAGTCTTGGTCATCAACGCTCACCCCGATGATTCAGATTTTGGCGCTTCAGGAACAATCGCCCAATGGGTCAAAAAGGGTATTGAGGTTGCATATGTGTTTTGCACAAATGGCGATCAAGGTGGAGAAGACTCTGGCTTTACCAAAGAAGAGATGCCAGCGATTCGCCAGCGTGAGCAACGCGCAGCAGGTGCGGCAATCGGCGTAACTGACATTACCTTTTTGAATTATGTGGATGGACATCTAGAGCCAACTATTGAGCTTCGCAAAGATATTGTTCGACAGATTCGCATCTCCCAACCTGATCGAATTGTCTGCCAAAGTCCAGAACGTAACTGGGAGCGAATTGGCGCAAGCCACCCCGATCACTTGGCAGCTGGAGAAGCAACAATTCAGGCGGTATATCCCGATGCTCGAAACCCATTTGCATTTACAGATCTTCTTGAAAATGAAGGGTTAAAGCCTTGGCGAGTCAAAGAGGTGTGGGTATCTGGTTTTGCTCAACCAGATCACTGGGTTGATATCACCGACACCTTTGATTTAAAGATGGCCGCCTTGCATGCCCATGTCTCGCAAACGGCACACAATAAAGAGTTAGAGAAAATGGTTCGTGAGTGGGGTCTACGCAATGCAGGAATGGGCGGATTGCCAGAAGGTCGAATCGCTGAAGCTTTTAAAATCGTAAATACTGCTTGATTCCCAAAAGGTTAATTGGAGACGATCACTCGATTAATTGCCATTGGTTGGTTTGGAGCACCATCTGCTCCGCCACCCTTAACGCCAGCCTTTGCAATCGCTCGAACAATATCTAAACCTTGTGTAATCGTTCCCCAAATTGTGTAATTTGAACCCAATGTAGTGTCGGCAAAAACTAAAAAGAACTGGCTGCCATTTGTGCCAGGTCCCGAGTTGGCCATTGCAACAGTTCCTGCAGGATAGTTATTTAAAGTTTGCGCTGGAAGGTTCTCGTCACGGTAAGTGAAATTAGGTCCACCGCCACCAGTTGCTGTTGGATCTCCGCATTGCAATACATATAAACCTTGGGTAGTTAAACGATGGCATAAGGTGTTATTGAAGAATCCACCTCGTGCAAGTGTTGATAATTGTGTAATTGTGATTGGAGCTTTTGCTCCAACAGTTGTGACAACAATGTTTCCGCAATTTGTTTCAAAGGTGAATTTGCGAGTCAAGCGCTTAGGAAGTTTTTCAGCTGGTGCTACCGATGGTGGAGTGTGACCAATAGCTTTTGTTGCTTTGCACTTTACCGCTGGAACCTTTGCAGATTTAACTGACTTACCTTTTGCTTCAGCAAAGGCAGAAGGTGAAATCACAAGTGACAGTGCTATTACCGCAATCAGCGCTCTCTTCACATTGACTCCCCTTGACATGGCCCTAATGGTAAATCGAAACCCTGTGAAAACCCTTAATTTATTCCCATTCAATGGTGGCAGGTGGCTTACTGGTGAGATCCAAGACCACCCGATTTACCTCTCGCACCTCGTTTGTTATGCGGGTAGAAATCTTTTCAAGCACCTCGTATGGCACACGTGACCAATCGGCGGTCATGGCATCCTCAGAGGAAACTGGGCGCAGAACAATTGGGTGCCCATATGTGCGGCCATCCCCCTGCACTCCAACGCTTCGAACATCGGCCAACAAAACAACTGGGCATTGCCAGATCTCGCGATCTAACCCAGCAGACTTTAACTCGGCTCTGGCAATTGCATCCGCTTCGCGCAGTAGATCAAGTCGTTCCTGTGTCACAGAACCAATAATTCGAATTCCAAGACCAGGGCCCGGGAATGGCTGACGCCACACAATCTCTTCAGGCAAACCAAGTTCTAATCCAACTTGGCGAACCTCATCCTTAAACAAGGTGCGCAAAGGTTCGACCAATGTAAATTGCAGATCATCAGGTAAGCCACCAACGTTGTGATGCGACTTGATATTTGCCGTACCTGTTCCGCCACCAGATTCAACGACATCTGGATACAAAGTCCCTTGAACCAAAAACTCAACTTCTCCACCAGATGCGATATCTCGAGCTGCTGCTTCAAATGAACGGATGAACTCTCGGCCAATAATCTTTCGCTTTTCTTCAGGATCGGTTACATCCTTTAATGCGCTCAAGAACTGCTGCTTCGCATCAATAACAACCAACTGAACACCAGTAGAGGCAACAAAATCACGTTCTACTTGTTCCGCTTCGCCCTTACGCAACAAACCATGATCAACAAAAACACATGTCAACTGGTTTCCAACAGCCTTTTGAATAATTGCAGCAGCTACCGCTGAATCAACACCTCCAGATAAGCCACAAATTACTCGCTTGTCACCAATAACCGCTTTGGCCTTTGCGATTTCGGTTTCAGCAATATTTGCAGTAGTCCAGGTTGCATCACATTTAGCGATGTTTACTAGCCAGTTAGAAAGAACCGCTTGGCCATACTCGCTATGTAAAACCTCGGGGTGGAACTGCACTCCTGCCAACAGCGCCGTTTCATTTTCAAAGGCGGCAATTGCAGTATCTGCAGTTGAACCACATATTGAAAAACCCGCTGGTACTTGTGAGACAGCATCACCATGTGACATCCATACCTTTTGCTGTGCTGGCAGGCCTGTAAATAACTTAGATGTAGTTACAACATTTGTATCGGTGCGACCAAACTCTGACTTACCTGTCTGGCTAACAACTCCGCCAAGAGCTGCAGCCATTGCCTGAAATCCATAACAAATTCCAAAAACTGGGATACCCAAAGCAAATATTGCAGCATCAACCTTTGGGGCATTTTCAGCATAAACACTTGCTGGGCCACCAGACAAGATAATTGCAGATGGATTTTTTGCCTTAACCTGCTCGGCTGTAATTGAGGATGGAACGATCTCTGAATACACATGTGCTTCGCGAACACGTCTGGCAATTAATTGTGCGTACTGCGCTCCAAAATCAACAACCAGTACTCCGCGAACTTCAGCCACGATGAATAAGAACCTCTACGCGCTGGAACTCCTTAACATCGGAGTAGCCACAAGTGGCCATTGCGCGACGTAATGCACCAAAGAGGTTCATAGAACCATCTGCAGTGTGTGAAGGTCCCAGCAAAATCTCTTCTAAGGTTCCAACGGTTCCAACATTTACACGCTCTCCACGTGGAAGAACTGGGTGGTGAGCTTCTGATCCCCAGTGCCATCCAAGTCCAGGTGCTTCAACAGCCTTTGCCAATGGTGAACCCATCATCACTGCATCTGCGCCACATGCGATCGCCTTTGCAATATCTCCACTGCGGCCAACTGCGCCATCTGCAATCACATGAACATAACGTCCACCTGATTCATCAAGGTATTCGCGGCGCGCAGCTGCAACTTCAGCAACTGCAGATGCCATTGGTACTTCAACGCCTAATACCTTGCGAGTTGTGTGAGTTGCTCCGCCACCAAAGCCGACAAGCACACCTGCAGCACCAGCCCTCATCAGGTGAAGCGCAGCGGTCGATGTTGCTACTCCTCCAACAATTACTGGCACATCAAGTTCATAAATAAACTTCTTCAGATTCAGAGCTTCATCCTCTGCAGCAACATGCTCTGCTGAAACTGTTGTTCCACGGATTACGAAAATATCTACACCTGCTGCAATAACCGCTTTATGAAACTCTGCGGTACGCGCTGGAGATAAAGATGCGGCGACTGTTACACCCGCATCACGGATCTGCTGGATGCGCTCTTTAATTAATTCTGGGCGAATAGGAGCGTTGTAAATCTCTTGCATGCGCTTAGTTGCATGCTTATCTGGCATTGATGCAATCTCACCTAAAGGAATACGTGGGTCTTCATAGCGGGTCCACAGACCTTCGAGGTTAAGAACTCCCAGACCGCCTAACTTTCCAATTGCAATCGCTGTTTCAGGAGAAACAACTGAATCCATTGGAGCTGCAAGCATCGGAAGATCAAATTTGTAGGCATCGATCTGCCAGGTAGTAGATACATTCTCTGGGTCACGAGTTCGGCGGCTAGGCACAATCGCAATGTCATCAAAGGAGTAAGCGGTACGTGCGCGCTTTCCTGGGGCGATTTCGATGTTATTCATTAGCGGCCCTTCTTTTGATAGTTCGGTGCATCGGCAACATGTGCCACATCATGTGGGTGGCTCTCCTGCAAGCCAGCGGCGGTAATTTGAATCAAGCGACCTTCACGGCGAAGGGTTTCGATATCTGGAGCACCGGCATAACCCATGCCTGAGCGAAGTCCGCCAACGAGTTGATGAACAACCTCTGAAACCTTGCCACGGAATGCAACCTTGCCTTCAATACCTTCAGGGACAAGTTTGTCCTCAGACAAAACATCATCCTGCATGTAACGATCCTTGGAATATGACTTTTGTTCACCACGCGATTGCATCGCACCAAGTGAACCCATTCCGCGGTAGGCCTTGTACTTAACGCCATTGATTTCTACTAATTCGCCTGGAGATTCTTCGCATCCTGCAAGTAGTGAACCAAGCATTACTGAATTTGCACCAGCAACTAACGCTTTCACAATGTCACCTGAATACTGCAACCCACCATCAGCGATCAATGGGATGCCAGCTTTGTTACATGCCTTTGATGCTTCCAAGATTGCTGTTACTTGTGGAACTCCAACACCTGCAACAACTCGGGTTGTGCAGATCGAACCTGGGCCAACGCCAACCTTTACAGCATCTGCACCGGCATTGATCAGAGCTTGCGCACCTGCACGGGTTGCAACATTGCCACCGATGATTTCAGTTGTTGGTGAAAACTTTTTAATTCGAGCGATTGAATCCAGAACCGCACGGTGGTGACCATGTGCAGTATCGACAACCACAACATCAACACCTGCCTCGATTAATGCTTGTGCGCGAGCAAATCCATCATCGCCGACACCAACTGCTGCACCTGCTAAACCAACATTCTTAACAAGTTTGACATGGGTTACTTGAGCATCGATCGGAAGGTTTCGGTGGATGATTCCAATTCCGCCAGCCTTTGCCATCGCAATAGCCATCTCAGATTCGGTAACTGTGTCCATCGCTGATGAAACCAGCGGCACTGCAATAGAAATGTTTCGTGTCAGCTGAGTAATTGTGCTGACTTCAGATGGAACTACATCAGATGCATCTGGAAGAAGTAGGACATCGTCGTAGGTCAGTCCAAGCATCGCGACCTTGTCTGTATCGCTCATGTGGCCTCCCCGATCAATGAAGGTCCAAGTCTATCGGGGCTTTAGAGCCCTAAAGCACCCTCGATTTCAGCGCAGGCATGGGTTAAATCCTGCGCCACGATGACATCGGTGCACTGCTCCATGTCCCATCCAGGCCCACCCAGAATTACTCGTGGTGCCGGGCGGATTGATGGAATGTCACGGAAGAACTTTGAATCACTGTTTTGAGTTAACTGCGCCCACAGGAATATTGCAGGCGGTGCTGATCGGCGAACCATGGCATCAATTGCTTCAAGCGGAGTTCTTGCCCCTAAGAAGAAGGTTTCAATATTTTTTTCAGCAAGTGCTGCAGCAAGTGCATGTAGAGCAAGGCAATGCATCTCTTCGCCAACAGCTGCAAGCAAAACAGGGTGTGCATTTTTTGGGCTTTTAATTTCAGGAACACCTTCGCGCATGATGCGCTTAAGTAGCTCTGAAAGCATGTGCTCTACTTCAATTCCTGAGCCATCTTCTTCCCATTCATTACCCACCAAAAACAAAAGCGGAACAATGACTTCTGTCCATGTAGAGATGACGCCGTTTTCAGCAATATCTTTTCTTAATACCGCTTCAATAAATGTCTTATCTAAAATCTTGGCTGCTCTATGAATTGAATCGACCAGCTCTTCGCGGACTTCAAAGGAGTCAACTAGCTTTTCGATCTTTACTGAACCTTGATGGGCCTTGGCTTTTTCTGCAGCATCTGCTGGTGAAACACCTGTCGTAATCAAACGACGCATCAATGCTAACTTGGCTAGATCTGTTGGGCAGTAGCGGCGATGCTCGCCCGCCTCGTGGGTAGAAGGTCCCAGGCCATAGCGGCGATCCCAGGTACGAAGGGTGGCTGGGGCTACGCCTATGCGGCGGGCGACCGCTGCAACGGTTAGTAGCTCCTCTTCCATAGGCTTATCGTGGCGTGAAGTGGCCCATCTCACCACCTGAAATGGTCAAATGAACAACTTTTGGAGCGGAAATACTTGAACAACTTATGGCGCGGTTGTACAGTATTGGCATGGCCGAAATTTCACGCTTACCCCGCCCCGTTGCAGATGAATGGGAGTGGCAGTACCAAGGTTCATGCCGCGAGCTACCTTCTGAGATGTTTTTCCATCCAGATGGAGAGCGCGGACCTCGTCGACGCAATCGCGAGAACACAGCCAAAGCTGTCTGCGCTTCATGCCCAGTAATTGCTGCATGCCGTGCGCACGCCCTTGCAGTAGAAGAGCCATATGGAATTTGGGGAGGTCTTTCAGAAGATGACCGCCTAGCGATCTTGGGCAAGGACATCAACCCAGATATTTCACACGCCTCATAACTTTCTTCCTCCAAGGAAAAGAAAAAGCCCCACGGATATTTCCGCGGGGCTTTCTTCTTTTCTAACCTTATTGGGTCAAGAAATTAATGCGAATGTCCACCTGGACCGTGTGAGTGTCCATGTCCACCAGCATCTGCAGCTGCCTGCTCTGCTGGCTTCTCATAAACAACCGCTTCAGTTGTAATGAACATTGCAGCAATTGATGCAGCGTTTGCTAGCGCAGAACGAGTTACCTTAACTGGATCGATAACACCATCTGCGGCCAAGTCGCCGTAGACATCTGTTGCAGCGTTGAAACCCTCGTTGTGCTTCATTGCGCGAACCTTTGCAACTACTACGTAGCCTTCTAGTCCAGCATTTTCTGCGATCCAACGAAGAGGCTCATCACAAGCCTTGCGAACTAAACGAACTCCAACAGCCTTATCGCCAGTGAATCCAAGATCGCCTTCTAGAGCATCGGCAGCGTGCACAAGTGCAGCTCCTCCGCCAACAACGATTCCTTCTTCAACAGCTGCGCGGGTTGCAGAGATTGCATCCTCTAGGCGGTGCTTCTTTTCATTTAACTCAACTTCGGTGTGTGCGCCAACCTTGATTACGCAAACTCCACCAGCAAGCTTTGCTAGACGCTCTTGTAGCTTTTCCTTGTCCCAAGAAGAGTCGCTGTTTTCGATCTCCTTACGAAGTTCAGATACACGAGCAGCAACTGCAGCTTTATCGCCTGCGCCATCAACGATGGTTGTTGCATCCTTTGATACAACGATGCGACGAGCCTTACCTAGATCTTCAAGTGTTACTCCCTCAAGCTTCATTCCAAGCTCTGAAGAGATTACCTGTCCACCTGTAAGGATTGCGATGTCCTGAAGTGTTGCCTTGCGACGATCACCAAAGCCTGGTGCCTTAACAGCAACAGATGCAAAGACTCCACGCATACGGTTAACAACCAGCGTAGAAAGCGCTTCGCCTTCAATATCTTCAGCGATGATCAAAAGTGGCTTTGATGCCTGTGCAACCTTTTCAAGCAATGGCAATAAATCTGCGAGCGCAGAGATCTTGTTTGCTGAGATCAATACGTAAGCATCCTCAAGGATTGCTTCCATGCGATCTTGGTCGGTTACAAAGTATGGAGAGATGTAGCCCTTGTCGAACTGCATTCCCTCTGTGAATTCAAGATCAAGTCCAGTTGTTGATGCTTCTTCAACTGTAATAACTCCATCTTTACCAACACGGTCCATCGCCTCTGCGATGAGCTCGCCGATTGCACGATCTTGAGCTGAGATGGTTGCAACATCTGCGATCTGTGGCTTTCCATTAACTGGAGTTGCCTGCTCGCGAAGTTTCTCTGAAACCGCTGCTACGGCCGCTTCGATTCCCTGCTTGATATCCATTGGCTGTGCACCTGCTGCAAGGTTACGAAGTCCTTCTTTAACCATTGCCTGAGCAAGAACAGTTGCTGTTGTAGTTCCGTCGCCTGCGACATCATTTGTCTTTGTCGCAACTTCCTTAACTAACTGAGCTCCCATGTTTTCTGCAGGATCTGAAAGTTCGATCTCCTTGGCGATTGTTACACCATCATTTGTGATGATGGGTGCGCCAAAGGATTTAGCGATAACAACGTTACGACCCTTAGGTCCAAGAGTTACCTTTACTGTGTCAGCAAGAATGTTGACACCGCGCTCCATGGCGCGGCGTGCTTGCTCATCAAATTGAAGGTTCTTTCCCATTTACTTCTCGATTACAGCGAGAATGTCGCGTGCTGAAAGTACAAGTAGATCTTCTCCACCGTGCTTGATTTCAGTTCCGCCGTACTTGCTGTAAAGAACTACATCGCCGACCTTGACATCCATTGGAACGCGTACGCCATCATCAAAGCGACCTGGGCCTACTGCAACAACAGTGCCTTCCTGTGGCTTCTCTTTTGCTGTATCTGGGATAACAAGACCTGATGCTGTTGTTGTCTCAGCCTCATTTGTCTTGATAACGATGCGATCTTCTAGTGGCTTAACTGCCATGGTGTGCTCCTTCTAGGTTTTTACCTGTGGTTTCCTCGTGCGGCCTGAATTAGCAGACTCGGGCCGTGAGTGCTAACGCAAACTCTAGGCGGGGCAAACCTGCGCAGCAAATCGAGAGGCCCCGCGCAGCAAATCGAGAGGCCCCGCGCAGCAAATGGGTATTAAAGGGCTACGGTGGTTACAGGCAGGCTGGAATCCGCGTCAAAGGCCACAGGGCTAGGGGTACGCCCAGCCGAGACCATCAGTGAGCCAAGGGCGGCGACCATCGCCCCATTATCTGTGCAGAGGCCAGGGCTTGGTACCCGCAGCTGGATGCCCGCCTTTTCACAACGCTCTTGAGCTACGGCGCGAAGCCTTGAATTAGCCGCTACCCCACCGGCGATAACCAATGAATCAATTCCTGATTGCTTGCACGCTGCCAGCGCCTTTAACAAAAGGACATCGACGATCGCCTCTTGGAAGGAGGCTGCAACATCGGCCTTTGCATAATCAGGTGTTGCCTCTAAATAACGTGCAACCGCGGTTTTTAATCCAGAGAATGAAAAATCAAATGGTCGAGTCTGCCAATCATTTGAGGTTGTTAAGCCCCGCGGAAAATCAATGGCGCTCGCACTACCTTCGCGGGCTAATTTGTCTATCGCAGGACCACCAGGAAAACCTAGCTTCATAACACGAGCAATTTTGTCGAAAGCTTCACCGGCAGCATCATCCATTGTCTCGCCAAGTTTTGTAATTGATCCGGTGATGTCATCAACTTGCAAAAGCGAAGAATGTCCACCACTTACCAAAAGTGCAATTGTTGGATTCAATGGGTTGTCATGAGTCAAGTAATCAACGCTGACATGTGCTGCTAAATGGTTGACCGCAAAAATTGGTTTGTTTAATCCAAGCGCCAGACCTGCAGCTGATCCAACACCAACCAGTAATGCTCCGACTAAACCTGGACCACCAGTTACAGCAACGGCATCAATATCCTTCAGCGAGATCTTTGAATCTTTAAGCGCTTGATGCAGTGTAGGAATCATCGCCTCTAAATGTGCACGGCTTGCGATTTCAGGAACAACACCCCCAAAACGCGCATGCTCTTCAACACTGGATGCGATCACATTTGCAAGAAGAGTTCTGCCTCTAACAATTCCAACCGCGGTTTCATCACATGAAGTTTCAATACCTAAAACAATTGGCTCGCTCATGGCAGCTCCAATCGCATAACAAGGGCATCCAAACCTGGCCCAAAGTAATCCCTGCGGGTGTTTAACTTCGAGTACCCCAGGGATTCATATAAACCAATTGCTTCTACGTTATCTACCTTGACCTCAAGCATCATTGCGATTGATCCCTGTTGTTGTGCCCAATCGGTAATCATCGCCATTAATTGGCGAGCAATGCCTTTCCCGCGATGGGCTGGGACAACGCCTACGGTCAGAACATCTGCCTCGGCTTCTCCTGGAGCGAAAACCCCTGCATAAGCGATGATGCTTTGCTGCTCATCTACAGCCACAACAAAGTGACGAGTAGGTGCAGAAAACTCTTCCTTGTATTGGGATGCAGACCATGGTGAATATGGAAACAACTCTTTATCCAATGATGCAAAAACTGGAAGATCAAAAGCATTTGCTTGGCGATACATAGTCATGGACGGTCCACCGTTGCTACCGCATCTGGTCTGCGCAAGTAAATCGGTTCTGTTACATCGCCAGACAAGTTCGCTAAAGAAACCATGTCAGGAAATAAATCTGCGTGAATCTTGGCACCGGTTACATCTGCAGGAAAGTTAACTGCAGGCTCACCAACTCGTACCCGATTTGCATAACGTGCCCAATAAACCTCTTTACGTCGCGCATCCACGGTGATGATGAAATCACTTTCTTGAATCTGTGCTGCAATCGCATCTAATGAACAAACTCCACGAACCGGAATTCCACGTGCTAAAGCAAAGCTGTGTGCAAATGCGATTCCTACTCGTAAACCGGTAAAGGGACCTGGTCCCATTCCAACGACGACTTCATCAACATCGCTAACCGATAGCGCTTCCTGAACCAAGGCAGGTAACGATGGACCATGCGCTGTGGCTCCATCTCTAAAGCCGCTATAAAGAATGCTGGCGCCTTCAATAATTGCTACGCAGCTACGAGATGTTGAAGTATCGATTGCTAGAACTTTGCTCATAGTGAAAATCCTGCCCAGCGCGAACCAACTGGTGTGATCTCAACAGTCCGCTCTTCGTTGCTGCGATCAATTGTGATCTCTAGCCGATCTTCGCTCAACCGAGCAGATTCAGCCCCACCCCATTCGATAAAGGTTATTGATTTAGCGATATCTAGATCTAAATCATCTAGGTAAAGGTTGGGGTTTTCAGAGTCCACAAGGCGATATGCATCAACATGAATAAATGGAATAGCTGCCTTATGAACTCGTGAGATAACAAAGGTTGGAGATGTAACTCCTGTAACTCCAAGACCTGCGCCAACACCTTGGGCCAATACAGTTTTGCCAGCACCCAAAGGACCATTAACAAGCAGTAAATCGCCAGCACGCAGATGAGCTGAAAGCTGCAGGCCAAGCTTATGCATGGCTTCAGGTGTAGCGATTGTGATCACTGATGAAGAGTAATAGAAAAGCGGGGCCAGATAAATCTGGCCCCGCTTTTTACTTACCTCGATTATTGATTGTCTGTGTAGTACTTCAACAATGGAACGCTGATTCCCTTGTCGATTGAAATGTTGCCAGCCTTACGAATAGCTGTGTACAACGCTCCACCTGAAGGTAGCTTTCCTGTGTTTGCTGCTGTCACAAGAGATCTAGCAACAAGCAAGTACTGACCTGTTGTGAAATTACAGTGATTTGTTCCTTGTGCCGCTGGAACAGTCGTGATTGGAGAACCCGCTTCATTGAACTTTGTGTAACTCTCTGGAGTTGTATTCCAAAGCATCAAGAGGTTGTTTGCTGGGTTCTTGTAATCACGTGTTGTTTGGTATGCCTTGCGAGCAGCAGCCTTTTCAGCTGCGTACTGCTCTGCATACAAATCAACTAGGCGCTGTGAGGCACCTGCAGGAGTAATTGGATCAGCTACGCCAACCATCAAGATGGTTGGAACATTAATCTTTCCTGTGTTGACATGTAGTGAGTTCATCTTTGCGACAGCTGCAGGGTTTGCAACCGCACGTGGTGCACCTGGGTTTGCAGGTGAAAGCGCACCAAGGAGTGCATCAATCACTGTGTTACCTGAAAGTGCAGCGTTGAAGATAACGCGCTCACCATCGATGCGAGCTGCGTAATCAGTCTTTGTGTTATCAAAGATTGCGCCTCCCGCTTGGTTCTCAACATCCTGTGTTGCAAGAACTGCAAGTGCAGCAGCATTTGTTCCATTTTCAAGGATTGCAAGTGCTGGGCTTAACGCCAATGGGAAGGTCAACTTAAGAGCACCTTCTGGACCTGAGATTGAGTCAAAGTGTGCAGATTGTGTTGGAAGTCCAGCCATCAAACCAAGTAGCAACAATGCGCTACGTGATGGAACGCCGGCAGCCTGTAATGCCTTACCTGTCGCAGATGAAGTATCTGGCCATGCACCTGTTGCAAGCGCTGCCTGCAACTTGCCCATGACTGTAAATACCTTGCCCAAGTCAGCGTATGACTCTGCAACACCTGCTGCACCTGCTGAGTAATTTCCACCCTTGATCGTTGGATCAAAGAGGACCTTTACGCCCCATAGGAAATCTCCAGCCATTGTTAACTGGGGTGCGATGTTATCGGCCATACACAAAGGTGCGGCTGCATCGATTAAGTCCGGATACTTTTCAGCAAGACCCTGAGTAATTACGCCACCTAGAGATGATCCCCATGCAACGACCTTGGTTGTCTTTGGGAACTGCTTCTTAAATGTGTCGATTAACTCAACATTTGTCTTGATCGCTGAATCTGGGTTCCAGCCTTGACGAGCAAAGCCTGAACCCAGGATTGCAACACCTTGGCTAAAGAAGTACTTAGCAACTTCAGCGTTTCCACCAGGGACTGGCTCTGGTGTATTGGTGATCTTGTAACCGCCAATTAGAGGAATTGCTGATGGGATATCAACGTTGTAACGGTATCCGTGTGAGTACAAAGCAACTGTTCCGTTGAAGTTTGCTGGAACCTGCATTGCGTAAGGTGCGCCATCAGTTGTAACACCGACACAAGTTTGTACTGGGCTCTTGCCATCACACGCTGGAGCTGCATTAGCAACTGTTGGTGCTGTGACTAGAACTGTTGTTGCCAGTGCTGCAACTGAAAGAAGCGAGAGAATTCTTACTTTCTTCATTAGTTAGGTAATCCCTTCGCTGGCATTGCAGGACGCTTGTATGTTGACTTAACAACAGCACCAGATCCTGAATCGGTTGTGTAGGTAACGTATGAACCGCCAACAGGAGCTAGATCACCAGTTGATGAGTAACGACCAACCCAGTAACCAGTTAGACCAACTTGGCTAGTGCGTGAATACGCAGCTGGAACTAATGCAGAGTTTGCAAAGGTTGCACCCTTTGTATTGATCGCATTAATAAGACTCTTGCGTGTTAGGCGTGGTCCAGCAGCCTTGATTGCCTGAGCAGTCATAAATGCTGTGTTCATTCCTAGGAGTACGTTGAGATCAAATGGTGATCCTGGAACTGCCTTTGCGTAGATATCAGAGAAGAACTTTACGTACTCATCCTTCATATCTGTTGTTGCTGGAACTGGTGAGAATCCAATCGCATTGGTCAAGACCGCTGCTGGCACTCCTGTTGCTCTAATAGTTGTTGCATCTCCACCAACTGAGCCAAGCATCCACTGAGGTGCATACTTGAGCTGAGCTGCTGTTCCGAGCATTGCAGATGTTGCGCTAGATACACCAAACAAGATAACAACATCAACATCTGCTGCCTTGAACTTAGTGATCCATCCTGCTGCTGCAGTTGCTGATTGTGAACCTGATGCGTAAGGCACACGAGCCGCGAAGGTTACTCCAGCGGTCTTGAAGCCTGCGAGCGCATCTGTTCCAAAGTCATCATCCTGGTACAGAAGACCGATCTTCTTACCAGCAAAGTTTTCCTTGATGTACTGACCCATGATCTTTGCTTCCATTACATAAGAAGGAAGAACCGTGTAAGTAGTTGGGTACTTCTTCTTGTCTGCGAATCCACTAAATCCTGTATTAACAAAGAGAACAGGGATTCCGCGGCGACCTGGGTTAACAGATGAAGCTACCGCCTTAACATTTGCAGTACCAAGAGGTGCAAGAAGAGCCATGACCTTATCTTTAAGGATTAGCTCATTTGTCTTTGCAACCGCTTCAGTTGGAACGTAGCGATCATCCTTAACAACCAAAGTGATCTTTCGTCCGTTAATTCCGCCATTTGCGTTGACGTAATCAAAGTATGCCTTTGCCGCACCTGGGATCTTGTTGTATCCAAGTGACGCAGTACCTGTCATAGGAAGAGTCATTCCCAACTTAATTTGTGTAGAGGTGACTCCAACTTCTGCTGCTTGTGCTGGAAGAGCTGTTGCAGCTAATCCAACAATTGCCAGTACCGCTGAAGCTGTAATCAGCTTGCGACGGTTAAGTGCTTTCATGTGTTTCCTTCCATCGAGGGTTTTGTCCGAGATTACTGTATTTACTTGTGCTTACTGCCCAGTAATGCTTCATGTTTTGCCTTGCGAGCGCGGTGCTGCTCAACCGGGCCGTTTGGTACGAAAAGGACGGTCAAAATCAATAATCCGCTGACGATCAAGCCTGGGAGATTGGTGGTGACGCCCTCTGAGGCTCCCAACCTATGTGCAATCACATCGGCTACTTCAGGGATTGCAACCAAAACAAAGGCACCAAGAACCACGCCACCAAGGGTGGTAATTCCTGCCAAGACCGCGCCTGTCAGCAAAGAGAAGGAAAGAGCTAATGGGAAAGCGCTCGGCGAAACGGTACCGATTGTCATTGAAAGCAGAGCTCCCGCAAGCCCTGCAATACCGGCGCTAATGGTGAAGGCGAGAACCTTAGAACGGGCTGTATTGATTCCAGCAAGCTGTGCTGCGACATCATTGGCGCGTCCTGCTCTCCAGGTGCGTCCATATCGAGATTTCAAAATATTGTTAACAAGCCACATTGAAATCAGCGCCGCTAGAGCTGCGATCCAGAAAAACCATTTGTACTGTGTGAAATCTTCACCTAATGACAATGGTGGAAAACCAACATCAAAGATCAAACCTTGTTCTCCGCCAAGGATTTCAAATTGATTTGCAAGTGAAGGCAAACCGACTGCAAGTGCCAAAGTTGTACCGGCTAAATAAGGACCTGAAAGACGGGCCGCGGCTGCACCCAATAGCGCACCACCTGCAGCGGTAATAATCACCGCAACAATAAAGGAAGCAAGTACTGGAAAACCAAACTCATTTTTAGAGATCGCAGCGCTATATGCACCAATGGCCAATAACGCACCATGACCTAAAGAAACCTGTCCTGAGTATCCAGTTAACAAAATTAGTGATGAGATTGCGATTACGTATACCGCAATCGATGCACCCTGATAAACACGAAGCTCATCAACCATCCCGCTGAGGAAGTACAGAACGACACCACCAAGAATAAATAACGGAAGGTGCGTACTGTCCTTTTTCTTCTTGTAAGAATCTTTCTTCTTAAGCACGGCGACCCGCCTTTACTCCAATGATTCCTTGAGGTCGAACAAACAAGACAACCAACAGAATTACAAAAGGTGCGATGAAGAAAAGTCCACTGCTGACATATATAAGCACAAAGGAGATTGCGATTCCTAGGAACAAGCCACCAATAACCGCTCCAAGCAAGCTATCCAAGCCGCCAATAACCGCTGCAATAAATCCTGAAACCAAAAGCAGTGAGAACTCAATTGAATCTGGTGAGAAGTTTCCGTTGCCATTTACGGTCTGGAAGAAGCCCGCGACCGCACCTGCTGCACCTGCCAACGCCCAGCCCAAAGTGCGAACAGCATCAACACGTACGCCTGAAAGACGTGCAATTTCAGGTGCGTGAGCAGAGGCGCGAAGTGCCAAACCTAGGTTTGTCTTCTGGAAAAGAACACTGAGAAGAATCAGCAGAATAACTACGACCACCAAGATCAAAAGCTTGAGTGGCGAGAAAACCAAGGTAGATCCATTAATCGTGAATCCATTATTTGAAATTGGCGCAACGATTCGCTGATCCTGTCCACCCCAAATCATGCTGATCACTGCGCGGATAACACCGAGTAATCCCAGAGTTGCGATGATTGGCGCAACGCCTGCGATTGGACCAGATGATGCATGCTTGACCAACATGCGCATCAAGATTAATTCGACTAGCGCTGCAAATATTGCTCCACCAATCATGGCTACCGGAAGTGCAACCCAGAAAGAACCGATTCGTGAAACCGCTTCATAACCAAAGTAGGTTGAAAGCAGAGCCATTCCGGCCTGAGCAAAGTTAACGACTCGAGTACTGCGCCATACCAATACAAATGCAATCGCCATCAACGCATAGATCGAGCCTGCTGTAATTCCAATGAGAAGGGTATTAAGTAGTTGCATCGTTAGTACCCCAGATATGCAGCACGCACTGCAGGATCATCCATGAGAGCTTGGGCGTGATTAACGGCGACAACTTTTCCTAGATTTAAAACAATGCCAAGGTCTGCAATCTGTAGTGCACCCATCGCATTTTGTTCTACGAGCAATACAGTCAAACGCAGCTCATTTGTTAAATCTCTAATTGTCTGGAAAATCTGCTCAACAACCAATGGCGCTAAACCTAAAGATGGCTCATCCAATAGAAGAAGTTTTGGCTTGGACATAATTGCTCGACCAATTGCCAGCATCTGACGTTCTCCGCCTGACAAAGTGTCAGATCGTTGATTAATGCGCTCACCTAAACGAGGGAAGATATCTACTACTTGATTAACAGACTCTTTCATCTCTTTCCCGTTTTTGCGCCAGATTGCACCGAGCTCAAGATTTTCCTTAACTGTTAAATCAGCAACAACAGATTTTCCTTCAGAGACATGTGAGATGCCAAGGCGAACCAACTTTTCAGGCTTAGTACCTGTAATGGTCTGGCCATTCCAATTAACAACACCGCTAGTTGGCTTGTTAAGCCCTGAAAGTGCGCGAAGAAGGGTTGTCTTGCCAGCACCATTGGAGCCAATGATCGCTGCCATCTTTCCGGTTGGAACGGCCAATGAAACCTGATTAACAGCGCAGATAGCACCATGATGAACAGTTAAGTTAGAAACATTAAGCGACATGGTTGCCTCCTGTTCCAAGGTATGCGGCCATAACTGCAGGGTCACGACGAACAGTCTCTGCATCACCGCTTGCAATTACTTCACCAAAGTTAAGAACATACAACTTGCTGCAAACAGACATGACTACATCCATATGATGTTCAACCAAAAGAACAGACATATCAACACTTAGGTTTTTGATTAACTGGTTCATCCACTCAATATCTTGAGAGCCTAAACCACCTGCAGGCTCATCAAGCATCAAAATTGTTGGTTCACTTACCAGTGCACGCGCAATCGCAACGCGCTTAGTGTCTGGGTATGACAAAGTGTCGGCACGACGATGAGCGATACCTCCTGCATAAACCCGCTCGAGAGCAACACGTGCCTTGTCGCGAATTTGGTTTTCATCCTTTTTGTTGCGGCCAAGTGCGGCAGAGATCAATCCGGAGGTCGCAAGATGTTGCGCACCGATCATCACATTTTCAAGAACAGTTAAATCTCCGAACAGGCCCACGCCTTGCAAAGTTCGCGCTATGCCTAAATCAACTAGTTCGTATGGCTTTGGGAAATTACTCTTCTTGCCGTTGAGTTGGAACTCGCCAGAGTCTGGAGTAACCAAGCCGCACAGCGCATTAAACAAAGTTGTCTTTCCGGCACCATTAGGACCGATCAAACCGACTACTTCATTCTTGCCAATTTCTAGGTACACATCATGAAGAGCGCGAAGTCCGCCGAAGGAGACATTAACTCGTTCGACCTGCAGCGCTGCATTATTAGTAGACATGATGTGAGTAGATTCTAGGCACACGAGGTCCGATTCGTGTAATTATTTCGTAATTAATTGTGCCGCTTGCTACGCCCCAATCATCAGCTGTGTACTCGCCAGTAGAGCCATCACCAAAGACAACCGTCCAATCCCCGGATTTAGCCTGTGAATCTAGCCCCAAATCAACTACAAATTGATCCATAGAGACTCTTCCAATTATTGGAGCTCGTTTACCATCTACAAAGACTCCAGCACCTTGTGCTACACGAGGAATTCCATCGGCATATCCCATTGCGATAATTCCCAGTTTTGTCTCAGCAGATGTAACGGCTGCAGCACCATAACCAACAGGTGTATTCGCGGGAACGCTCTTTACTAGATGTAGCTTTGCTCGCAGTTGCATCGCAGGCTTTAATCCAAGGGATGCGCTATCCCCCAAAGTTTTTACATCGGGCGACATTCCATACATCGCAATTCCGGTTCTGACCATATCAAATCGAGATTGGGCATCTTTCAGAGTTGCAGCAGAGTTAGAAAGATGGCGAACAATATTTGTGTAACCAAATGATTCAACCGTTGCAACCATCTCTTTAAAGCGGTTGCGCTGTAAATCGTTTTGTTTTTCTTCTGGCTCGTCGGCTCGAGCAAAGTGAGAGAAGATTCCCACGATATCTATGTTGGCAACATGGTGGCCATCGATCTTGCCCCATTCATCAAGAAATCCACCGCGACTCATTCCGGTATCAACTTCTAGCTGCACACGAGGACGGTTCTGAGATTTCACTGCACCGATTTGCTCTAGTGCAATAATCGATGATGCTGCTAACTCAATATTGTTATCTACAGCTAATTTAAAATCTGATCCTGGAGGAACTAGCCAGGCAAGAATCGGCGAAGTGATGCCGGCTTCACGCAAAATTATTGCTTCTTCAAGTAAGGCAACACCCAGGGCCGTTGCACCTGCTTCTACCGCCGCCTTTGCAACCGGAACTAAGCCATGGCCATAAGCATCAGCCTTAACAACCGCCATAACAGGGGTGCTGGAAAGCGCTCTGAGATGCTTGATATTGGCAGCTATGCGATCTAAATCAATCCGTACTTCAGCTCGCTCGAACATTGTTGAAGTCTAGTGCAACTGGCTTTTCGAGGGAACATACCTGTCAACGGCAATTACTGCTACCAGTAAAGCGCTGCCAATAAAAACCCCACCTAGCAAATCACTAAACCAATGTGTATGACGAATCAACGAGACTGTACAAACGGTAAGAGTTATCAGAGCAACACCCGCGCTGGCCAAACGTCCCTGATATCGATCTACCTTTGCATATCGATAAATTAAGTAGGCCAAAATTCCCCATGACAAAACAGCGTTAGATGCATGACCGCTTGGGTATGACATGCCGCCAGCATGCAATAAATCAAAACCATCACGTGGTTTTGTGCGTCCTAAAAGAATCTTTGATCCACCAACTGTGACATTAAGTAAAAGTAAAGATAAAACCGCCAGGTTCAAAGGACGCCAAGTTTTAAACTTGTATGCAATGAACACTGCCGCAATCAGCAGAACCGTTGCGGTGACACCTCTAAGACCTAGGTCATCCAATCGTCGTAGAACAAAACCAGAAAAACCATCGAACTGAGGCTTTGGTTGGCTATTGAGTTCTCTGTCATAGGCCACAAGGGGTCCATTAGTTAGTACTTGTTGCGTTACCGCCAAAAAGCCAAAGAGTAATAACAAGGACCAGCGAAGAGCTCGATCCATCTGACGTCGGCGGTTTTGTGCTAAGCGTTGCATTATTCAACCGTAACTGATTTAGCCAAGTTTCTAGGTTGATCAACATCATTACCGCGAACAACCGCCATTTCATATGCAAATACCTGCAATGGAACGGTTGCAAGAATAGGTTGGAATAAAGCTGGTGCAATTGGAATGCGAATAATGTGTTCAGCACCTTCTACATGTGCGCCTTCTTCAGCGATAACAATTACTCGTGCACCACGTGCCTTTACCTCTTGAATATTGCTGAGCATCTTTTCATCCAAAGCATGCTCGTGACCTGCTGGAAGAATTGCAATTACAGGTGTTCCCTGATCAATTAGAGCGATAGGTCCATGCTTAAGCTCTCCCCCAGCAAAACCTTCGGCGTGGATGTATGCAAGCTCTTTGAGCTTTAACGCACCTTCGAGTGCGACTGGATAACCAATATTTCTACCCAAGAACAATACTGTGTTGTTCTGTGCAAAGGTTCTGGTTAGTTCGCGCAGCGGTTCAACGGTTTCCAAAATCTGTTCGATCTTTCCGGGAAGTTCAAGAAGCTCTTTGTAGAGAGACTTAACCTCTGAATCCGTGAGAGATCCATTTACTTGACCTAGGTGTAAACCAATTAAGTAAACCGCGATGATCTGAGTAAGAAGCGCTTTGGTAGATGCCACTGCAATTTCAGGACCAGCATGGGTGTACAAAACAGCATCTGATTCGCGAGGAATCGTTGAACTATTTGTATTGCAGATAGCCAAGACTCTTCCTCCGGCAGCCTTTGCGTGGCGCACAGCCATCAAGGTATCCATAGTTTCACCTGATTGCGAGATCGCGATAATCAAGGTGCTTGGATCAATAATCGGATCGCGGTATCTAAACTCGCTAGCGATCTCAACATCAACTGGGATCTTTGCCCACTTTTCGATTGCATATTTAGCAACCATGCCGGCGTGATAGGCGGTTCCACATGCAATAACGGTGATCTTCTTCAGTGAGCGAATCTCTTCAACGCTCATGTGCAGCTCATCTAGCAAAATCTGATTGTTATCGCTCAAGCGTCCAATCAAAGTATCTGCAACCGCTTTTGGCTGTTCAAAGATCTCTTTGAGCATGAAATGAGCAAAGCCACCCTTTTGTGCAGCGCTTGCATCCCATGAGATCTCATAACGCTTTGGCTTTACCGCTTTGCCATCAAGATCTGTGATCTCAACAAATGTCGGTGTCATTGTGACGACCTCATCCTGGCCCAGTTCGATAGCTTTCTTTGTAAACTCAATAAAAGCCGCTACATCAGATGCCATGAAGTTTTCACCATCACCTAAACCAACCACCAATGGCGAGTTACGGCGGACTCCAACAATTACATCTGGAGCATCAGCGTGAATTGCTAGCAAGGTAAATGATCCACGCAGCGCCTTCACCGCATCACGCATCGCGGCGGTTAAATCCCCGTTGTGCTCTTTTCGCAGATCGCTCAATAAGTGAGCAACAGATTCGGTGTCTGTCTCAGATGAAAACTTATGGCCTTTAGCTTCCAACTGTGAGCGAAGCTCGGTGTAGTTTTCAATAATTCCATTGTGAATAACAGCTAGCTTTCCTTCATTATCAACATGAGGATGGGCATTTCCATCAGTTGGTCCGCCATGTGTTGCCCAACGTGTGTGACCGATTCCTGAATGCACAGTTGGAAGTGAGGCATCAAGTGAGTTCTCTAAGTTGGAGAGCTTCCCAGCCTTCTTTTCAATGAAGAGTTTGCCCTGAGTTCCAAGGGCGATTCCAGCCGAGTCATAACCACGGTATTCAAGGCGACGAAGACCCTCGATCAAAGGATGTGAGGCAGATTGTGGCCCTGTGTAACCCACAATTCCGCACATACTTAATTACTCCTAGTTCGTCGAAATAGAAAGCTCTGCTTGAACTACATCTGCAAGTTGTTTCGCAACTTCTTGAGCAAGGCTATCACTGGCGGCTTCAACCATGACTCTTACAAGGGGTTCTGTTCCAGATGCTCTCAATAAAACTCGGCCAGAATCACCCAATTGATCCTCAGCTGATTTCACCGCCGCTGCAATGGCTGTGTTTCCTGGCAAATTATCCTTGGCCACATTTTTAACGTTAATCAACACCTGCGGGAATCGCACCATTGTGGCGGCTAGCTCTTGAAGAGTCTTTCCTGTGCGAACAACTTCCTGCATTAGTTGAAGTGCGGTTAACAAGCCATCGCCTGTGTTGGCTAATTGGCGCATGATCACATGGCCTGATTGTTCGCCGCCTAGCGAATAATCATTTGCAATCATGTTTTCAAGGACATAACGATCGCCCACTGGAGTAGTAACTACATTGATTCCAGAATCCCTCATCGCATGCATAAAGCCAAGGTTGCTCATTACTGTGCCGACAACGGTTTCAGATTTCAAAACACCACGTGCTTTAAAGCCACGCGCCAAGATTGTAAGGATGTGATCGCCATCGATCTCATTTCCAGCAGCATCAATTGCTAGGCAACGATCAGCATCGCCATCATGTGCGATTCCTAGATCAGCGCCCTCTTTGAGAACCGCTGAACGAAGTTGGTGCAAATGGGTTGATCCACAATCATCATTGATGTTCCAACCATCTGGTTGATTAAAGATCGCAATTACTTCTGCACCTGCACGGCGGTAGACCTCGGGAGCAACATATGAAGATGCACCATTTGCACAATCAACAACGATCTTTAGCCCTTTTAATGGGGTTTCTACAGAGGATAAAAGATGGTTCAAATACTTTTCGGTGACAGCATCATCATTGATTACACGGCCAACATTTCGACCTGTTGGACGCTCCCAATCTTCACCCATGCGGGCTTCGATACGTGCCTCGATGGCATCATCTAACTTCCCGCCACCGCGTGCGAACAACTTGATTCCGTTGTCTGGCATTGGATTGTGTGACGCAGAGATCATCACACCAAGATCGCATTTCATTTCAGCGACTAGGTGGGCGATTGCAGGAGTAGGAAGTACGCCAACTCGATAAACATTGATTCCGGCGCTAGTTAATCCAGCAACAACCGCCGCTTCTAGAAACTCGCCTGAGGCACGTGAATCTTGGCCAACAATTGCGGTTGGCTGATGGTCTTTATTGGATGAGCTTTCAACCAGAATGTGGGCAGCAGCAACAGAAACATCTAATGCGAGTTCTGCGGTGAGATCACGATTGGCTAAGCCACGGATTCCATCGGTGCCAAAAAGCGCCATTGGAACTCCTTTGATAAAAGTGAATTAACGCTTTGAGTATTGAGAACGCTTACGAGCCTTCTTAAGACCGTACTTCTTGCGCTCAATAACACGTGCATCACGTGAAAGGAATCCAGCCTTCTTAAGTGCTGGACGGTTTGCTTCTTCATCAATCTGGTTGAGTGAACGAGCAACACCTAAACGAAGTGCGCCAGCTTGACCTGAAACTCCACCACCGTTGATGCGAGCAAAAACGTCGTACTGGTTCTCTGCACCAACTGTGCGGAATGGTTCTGACACTAGTTGTTGGTGAACCTTGTTTGGGAAGTAGTTCTCAAGAGCCTTACCGTTTACAACCCAACGACCTGTTCCTGGAACAAGGCGAACTCGTGCAACAGCTTCCTTACGACGACCAGTACCTGCACCTGGTGCCTTGATAGCTGGACGGTTAGTTGCTGGAGCTGGTGACGATGTTGAGTATGAAGTAGGAGCTTCTTCGTTGTCGATTAGATCAAAGTTCTCTGACATTTACTTTTCCCTTACTTCACGATTTGTGAAACTTGATTGAATACATATGGCTTTGGTGCTTGAGCAGCATGTGGATGCTCCGGACCTGCGTAAACCTTTAGCTTTGATGCGATCTGCTTTCCAAGAGAGTTCTTTGGAAGCATTCCCTTAATCGCCTTTTCAACTGCACGTGTTGGGTGCTTCTCAAGAAGCTCGCCGTACACGGTAGAAGTTAAACCGCCTGGGAAACCTGAGTGATGGTGAGCCCACTTTTGCGCTGACTTGTTACCTGACAACGCGATCTTCTCTGCGTTGATAACAATGACGAAGTCGCCCATGTCCATGTGTGGAGCAAATGTTGGCTTGTGCTTTCCACGAAGTAGAACAGCAGCATGTGTTGCAAGACGGCCCAAGACCACATCTTGTGCATCGATGATGTGCCAGTTACGGACCGCATCACCAGCTTTTGGACTGTATGTACGCACGCTTTTGCCTACCTTCTTTTAGAAATTAATGACGGCGCCTTTGTCAGGCGCAGAGGAGTAAGGGTACCCGCGTCAGGCTCAGGGGTCAAAATGGCCCTTGTACCTCCTTACTCAGCATCTTGCGCTTCACGACGCGCCACAGTTTTTGCCGCCCGTTCCAGCAGCTCTGAATCTGAGGGGTAATCGACCTGGCGAAGGGTGAGGCCACAGGCTGGAAATACCAAGCTATCTGACACCCGAACCTTGTTGGTTAGGGTCTCCTGGATCCACTCGGGGCCAAAACGACCATCGGCCACACAGACCACAGCCCCAACCAAATTGCGCACCATGGAATAGCAGAAGGCATCAGCCACAATGTCTCCTACTAAATATCCCTCTGAATCCCTCACCCAATCAAAACGTTGAAGCTGTCGAATGGTTGTGGCACCTTCGCGGAACTTGCAATAGGCAGCAAAGTCATGGTCCCCCAATAACAACTTGCTTGCCTCATTCATCCGATCGACATCTAATGGCTTGTACCAAGATGTTACGTCATATCTATGAAGCGGTGGAATTACTTTGTTGGCATCTAAAATTCTGTAGGTGTAGTGGCGACGCAACGCTGAAAACCGCGCATGAAATGCTGGTGGTGCTATTGAGACACCCATGACTCGAACATCAGTATCTAAAATTCGATTTAACTTATAGGCAATTTCATCGAGATTAATGCTTTCCGGAACATCAACATGAATTACTTGGCCTGATGCATGAACTCCGGCATCTGTTCGGCCAGCAACAATTGAATCAATCTTTGTTTGTGTGATTGTTCCGATCGCTTTTTCGACTTCTTCTTGTACTGAACGACGATCTGGTTGCTTTCCCCAGCCATAAAAGTTTGTTCCATCGTATGCAAGATCAAGCCGCAAACGAAGAAACCCACTCTCAGGGTAGAGAGTGGGTTCCGTCATGAGAATAATTTCTAAGAAAGAAAGTTATTACTTGTCTTTCTCAGTTAGTAGCTCAATTACTGCCATAGGTGCGTTGTCACCCTTGCGAGGACCGACCTTAGTAATACGTGTGTATCCGCCTTCGCGTGTTGCAAAGCGTGGACCGATTTCAGTGAAGAGTGCATGTACAACGCTCTTGTTCTGAATCTGTGCCATGACCTGACGACGAGCTGCTAGATCGCCCTTCTTTGCGAAGGTAACTAGCTTCTCTGCCAAAGGACGTAGGCGCTTTGCCTTTGCCTCTGTTGTCGTGATCTTGCCGTGCTCGAACAACTGCTCTGCGAGTGTGCGTAGAAGTAGTCGCTCATGTGATGGGCCTGAACCCAGACGAGGACCTTTGCTTGGTGTTGGCATTTCTTATCTCCTAGGCCTGCTCTGCATCGACGAAATCATCGTCGACTGATGCGTTGTAGTTCTGATGTTGGGTTGGATCGAAACCAACTGGGCTGTCCTTAAGAGACATTCCCATTGAGACAAGCTTTGCCTTGACCTCATCAATTGACTTTGAACCAAAGTTACGGATATCTAGCAAGTCAGCCTCTGAACGGTTAACTAGCTCGCCAACTGTGTGAATGCCTTCGCGCTTCAAGCAGTTGTATGAACGAACTGTTAGATCTAGATCTTCGATTGGAAGAGCAAGATCTGCAGCAAGTGCTGCATCCATTACAGATGGCCCCATCTCGATGCCTTCAGCATCAAGGTTGAGTTCACGTGCAAGACCAAATAGCTCAACCAATGTGCGACCAGCTGATGCAACTGCATCGCGTGGCTTCATTGATGGCTTTGTTTCTACATCTACAACAAGGCGATCGAAGTCTGTGCGCTGTTCAACACGAGTTGCTTCTACCTTGTATGTAACCTTCAAAACTGGTGAATAGATTGAGTCAACAGGAATGCGACCGATTTCTGCGCCAGCCTGCTTGTTTTGTACCGCTGTAACGTAACCACGGCCACGCTCAACTGTAAGTTCAATCTCAAGATTGCCCTTGCCGTTAAGTGTTGCAATGTGAAGCTCAGGGTTGTGAACTTCTACACCAGCTGGAACCGCGATATCTGCGCCAGTAACTGCACCGGCACCTGACTTGCGGATGTAAACAACTGCTGGCTCATCGTTATCTGATGAAAGCACCAAGTTCTTGATGTTCAAAACGATATCGGTGAGATCTTCCTTAACTCCTTCAAGAGTTGTGAACTCGTGAAGTGCACCTGCAACGCGAATGCTTGTAACTGCTGCACCTGGAATAGATGAAAGCAATGTACGACGCATGCTGTTGCCAAGTGTGTAACCAAAGCCTGGTTCTAGCGGCTCAATGATGAACCGAGAACGGTGCTCAGAAACTACTTCTTCGCTGAGAGTTGGACGTTGTGCAATTAGCACTGCTGCTCCTCTTCATTCGGGGAAATCCACTATTTGATTTCCGCTCTTTCCCCTGATCCTTCAATCAGGGGCCCTACTAAGTACTGCCCGCATGTCTTGTGCTTTCGCACAAGACTTTCAAAAATTACTTGGAATAAAGTTCAACGATTAGCTGCTCTTGAACCTGTGTGTCGATGACTGCACGAGCAGGAACTGAGTGAATGATGATTCGCATCTGTGAACCAACAACCTCCATCCATGCTGGAACTGCCTTCTCGCCAAGCTCTGCGCTAGCAACGATGAATGGTGTTAGATCCAATGACTTTGGAAGAACATCGATGATGTCCATTGCAGAGACACGGAATGAAGGAATGTTTACCTTCTTACCATTTACCAAGAAGTGACCGTGGCGAACAAGCTGACGTGCCATGTCGCGGCTCTTTGCAAAGCCTGCACGGAACACAACGTTGTCGAGACGTGTCTCAAGAATGACGAGAAGGTTTTCACCTGTCTTGCCCTGCTTGCGGTTAGCCTCTTCGTAGTAACCACGGAACTGCTTTTCTAGAACACCATAAATACGTGCGCACTTTTGCTTTTCGCGCATCTGCAATAGGTATTCAGATTCCTTTGAACGGCCACGGCCGTGCTGTCCTGGTGGATAAGGACGTGATTCGATCGGACACTTTGGTCCATCGCACTTTGAGCCCTTCAGGAAGAGCTTTACTTTTTCGCGACGGCAACGCTTGCAGTCTGCTCCGGTATAACGAGCCATTTATTCTCTTCCTTCCTTAAACTCGACGTGGTTTCGGTGGGCGGCAGCCATTGTGTGGA
>JBFYOY010000027.1:0-22711 GCA_041303575.1 Actinomycetes bacterium | reverse complement strand
CGAATCTGGTTTTTCTAGTCACATTTCTTCCGTCATTGACTTGCTCCGTGAGGAGATTGCATGATGCCGGGAAAAATGGTTGGTTCATCATCGTTCCTATCGTAAATTTTATTTTCTTACTTTTACCAAGCGCTTCAATCGAACCTCAATCAGAATAGATTTACAATTCCGAATCGAGAAGATTGGGACTCTAATTTCCTAAGGCAGTTTGTTTTGAAAATATACATATGAGAAATATAGAGCCGCAGCGCCGCAGATTCCGAGAATTAAGTTAATTAAGTATGGCAAATGAAGAATTGCAACCAAAAAAGACATCATCATAAGCACTAAGAACGATAGCAAGAATCCAAAGTAGCTGGACACTCGCGTGGCAGTATCTTTTATGATTTCTTTTGATTCTTCTTTATCTGAAGTATTTGAATTTGAACTTAAGGCATTCTTTACATGTTTTGCTCCACGTATCGGTGAAGTTATGATGCGTATTAAGACTACGAGGCCAGCAATCGTAAATACTATAAAGCCTGGGATTGCATAAAATGGATCCATTGAAAAAGATTAGCGGCGGCTTTCAACTCAGTCAACGGATTAAAGGTTTCTTTTTATTACCCTGACTGCGAGAATTGATGCGCACACCGAAAGAAAAGAATAGGTTATTAAGAACAGGGTATACGGGAACTGAAATGGGAGAGACCCATAGAACTCTGCCTTTAGCCAAAAATTATCCCGAACCCAATTAGGTTGATATACAAAACCAAAAAGAAAAATAAATCCATAGAAAACGTACTGCTTCAATGTCACATTGCGAAATTTCCTAAAAGTAGACGACGGCCTAAACGAAATCATGAGGTTTGGCTGTTTCTTTCACGTGTGAAATTCTTTTCAGCCAATTCGATAATGTCATTAAATTGATTGACTTCGAATTCAAAAGCGGGCTCTTGCATGGCAGGGTGTGAGGCATCCAATTCATCTCTTCTTGCATGAATATTTGCCGTTTTATAAGAGGAGCAAATAGCGACATACTCGGCTCCCAACAATTCAACTTGGGCTCTTATGGATTCAATTTCAGCATTGACAAGTTCTCTGCTCAAAAATAGATCCGATCCGAGTTTAGCCAACTTCTTTTGGGTATTTTTAACTTTTTGCTTCTCAAGGATTAAGCTCCTCTTAGAAGAATGCAGCTCGTGAGATATTGGCGAGTAATGAAGGAATGCCATTACGGCACCAACAATCAAGAAGGTTGTCTGTAAAAGGAAGAAAAACACAATTAAGTAAAGAACTCTAGAAAGATCTTCTTTCCCAAGGACTCTCTCAAGTGAAACTGACTTTCCATCAGCTGTGTTTGCTGCTCTGAGCACCGCTAGAAAAAACACAGTAGTAAAAAGACTGATACTTAATATAAGGGTGATGCGTTTGACCCAGTTTTCCTGTGGACGCTGACGGTCCAACTTCATTTTCAATAGAGTTCCAATAAGGTGCGCACCCATGATCGTGAGTAAGGCGACTGCGATCGCAACGGTCTGAGGCTCCAATCCTTTTCCACCAATGATGGCAACTACTGCATCCTTTGTTACAAAATACTCACCCGCTGCCAGAATTATTAACACTGGAAAATGAATTATCGAACTAATCGCCTGTACTCGAGCAAAACGTCCAATCGGTTGCTCCTCTTTGTATCCATTTAATGTGTCTTTTATATCCTGAATTCTGGCTTCACGTTTTGCCACGTAACTTTCCTGATTCACAAGTTCCTTCTCTAAGAAGTGAATCTCTTTGGCACGACTAAGGATTGCGTCAATCTTTGCGTTAAGTTCTCTGCGTGATGTGAGAATCAAGTTTTTCGCACGTTTTTGATACTCAGCTAAGGTCTCAATGAAAAATGGAACTGATCCTGTTCCCCATGCCTCGCTAGGAATTTCAGCCTTTCCATCACGGGTGCCACTTTCCTGTGCCCAAGCCTTCATACCCTTAGAAATTTTCCTAGCCATTAAGCTCTCCCGTCAGTAGAAGTTTGAAGATCAAATCCAGATGCTTCTGCAAAACATTTCCAAAAAATAGCTAGGGCTTCTCCTTCGTCAGCAGAGACACTTTTTGCATTGCCTCGACCAATAATGTCGACCCTTACACCTTGAAGATTTAGTGCGGAAAGATCAGCCTGTGTTTTGGCAATTGAACAAATCTCATTTTTTCCGATTAAACCCCTGAGCAGTCCCGATGACCCTAAAAGATCTCGTTGGCCATTAGTCCAATGGACCATATCTGAGGCGAAAATGACCTTGATGCTCGACCCTTGTTGTTCTGCTTTAACTTTTTCTACCCATGTATCGATTTCTCGGAGGGCACCAAAAACATCAGAACCCGATGCCTGAATAAATGAAGCTGGAATCTGATTTTCTATCAAATCAATTGTAGAAAATGCTCCGTCACAAAGACGCGCTGCAATCTCTTTAGAAATGTCATCACCAAGGTTGACTTCCATAGTTCCATAAATCTCGTTAACGCACTTGTTGGCATCACTGGCACTCTTGAGACCTAAAGCTTGTCTATAAGCTGCAAGTACAAGGGGCCAATCTGTTGAGATTTGATCCCCTGTACGCCCATAGACTTTTTCTAAGTCCGCAAACAATTTAAATCCGAAATCAGACTTAGTTATCGATGAAACACTTGCCTGTGAAGCACTCCCCACAATAAATGTCATCGACAGGTCTATTGGCCCAGAAGGATTTGCAGAAAAAGGATTACCCAATGAATCTAGAGAAAGTTCTTTGTAAATGCTTGGCTTCATGCGCTCGTACTGATTATTGACATCATTTGAACCAGAGAGATCGAGCACGAATCTAGTCACCTGAGCGGCAGGCATTGCGATTGGTGGCTCTGAGGAACAGCCCGCCAAAACTCCAGTTGCCAAAACCAAAGAGAGAGCAAGGCTGGATGGGCGATTGAGTCTACTTAAGAACATGCCCTAATTATGCTGGCTCCCGCTGACAGCAAACTACATTGCCAGGAAATCTGGGTAAATGTTTGGTCATAAATCTGACGATTGTGAGCGTGGGGTGACGCTCAGCTGTAAAAAATAGGCGGAGTGGGGCGGTCAGGTCGCTGGCTTTTCATCTTGGGACATCTTCACAAACCATGAAGCAACGGAGGCGGTAATCACGCCAACCAATGAAATACCCATCAACATTAATAAAACCGCTAAGAACCGACCTTCTGTGGTCGTTGGGTAACGATCACCATACCCGACCGTGGTCACGGTTGTTACGGCCCACCATAGGGCGTCTCCAAAGTTCTTGATATTTGATCCTTCTACAGGCCTTTCCAGAATTGTGATCTGCACTGCAGAGACATAGGCGATGAACGCAGTTGCAATCGCAACCTTTACAGTAATTGCAAACTGTCTACCCATTGCCACTTTCTGCAGCGCAAGTCCACCAAAAGAAATCACTCGCATAAGTCTGAGTGGCCTCAAGAATGGGAGAAGCGTAGACGCAATTTCTAGTGGATGGCGCTTGAGGTACGTAACTTTACTTTCAGCTTTCACCAAGCCAAATACCAAGTCTGCGGCAAATGCTACCCAGCAGACCCATTGGATGAGACCGAGAATTTGGTTCGTTGACTCGGATACTGAATCAACAAACGCTGGATAAGAGAATGCGAACAAAAAAGTTAAAGCGAGAATCGTTAACAATTCATTCCAAATTCTTTTCATTATTGTCTCCAACGATTGCGAGTGTCTGTAGGAGAAGTTTTACAGGTGTACAAAATTCCTGAGGAAGACTTGCCTGTGGCACCTGCTGGTGAACAAAAAGCTCCCGGGGTGACTGTTGGGAGTTGGGACGAACTGGGCGTTGGTGTCGATGTTGATGTCGGAGTCGGAGTCGGAGTTGGCGTTGGCGTTGGCGTTGGCGTTGGCGTTGGCGTTGGCGTTGGCGTTGGCGTTGACTCGAGTTCAATTAACCCACAAGACTTTATATACGTGTTTAATAAATTAAATTCTTTTAAATCGGCGGTTAGAGCCCACTTAACTTTTACCGAGATCCAATTCTCCACATAGCTACACACATCCTTTGGGGGTAGCCAAGAAGAGACATCTTTATCTCCCTTTGCTCTGTTTAGTCCCAATGAAACAGCAACTAATGCCTTGCTTTCATCTAGATCATTAGCAAATGCCTGACGCTTAGTTGCACTCCAAGCCCAAGCGCCAGAACGCCAGGCTTCTGCAAGAGGAATAACGTGGTCAATATCTAAAGTAGTTGCTTTTGTAGTTGTCTTCCCATCGTAAGGACTAAGCCATTTACCTCCAGTTAAAGCACATTTCTTTCCCACCTTAGGCTTAACTATTGCTTCCTCAATCAATACTTCGGCTCTAGTATCACAACCGTCTTTATCTGCATCAATCCAATGTTTAAATAGGGAACGGTTATAACCGGTTAAACGGTCTTCGGAAATCATAAGACCATCTGCGGTTGCAACGTAAAAACCTGGTACGAAGGTAATTACCAATAACAATGAAAGAAATAAAGTTAAATTCTTTCTCAACCTAGCAACTTCCAGTTCTCAAGGTATTTATCCATCCAACCATCAGGTGCTGCTTCAAGAACCATTCCATAGCGATTCTTGATTCTACGAATATCGGTGTGATTATGTTGTTGTCCCTTAGCACCTGGAGTCCTGAGCCAAGTTGCGTGAGATTCTTTGACAGCATCAGCAACAATGCCCGATGGAATTACATAAACATTGCTTTCAATCTCTCCTAATGCTACGAAGCAATAGAACATATCTGGATCGCGCATTTCCTCGTGTTTAACCGACATATGCCAACCTTGGTCGGCATCCACTCCAGTTCTTGTCTTTACTTGGATTAAACAAGGTGGCTTGTTCTCTAGATGGTTTACTAAAACATCGACTTTGCGAGTTCCTCTGGGTGCTTGTGCGGCTAGGTATCCAAGATTGAGTAGCCTTGAGAGAACTAAATGCTCACCTGCGGCTCCAACTAGCTGCTTATCTCTGGTCACTTTGCCACTTTACTCAATTCTTCACCCTTTGCCCAGACCTATTGACTTGGTAATCAACGTCCTGCCTTATTATTTCTATACCAAGCCTTGGATTTGATTGATGGCCACTTTTTTGCACAGACGGCGGAGCAGGTAGCAGGTGGATGCCCTTGCTTGCTCGGAAGATTGAAGGCTTTATTGCAAACAGAACAAATCTTGGTACGTACCGTTATCTTTTTACTCCTTCTATGAGCATTTACACATTCTTTAGAACAAAGATTGATTTTCTTATTCAGTTGACGATTTATCAGTTCCTTGCCACAAATTGAACATTTTATTTCTGTGGGTTTTTGTCGGCGACGAGAATTTGCAGATTCCCTGACGCACGCAGCAGAACAGTATTTCTTTTGCGATTGATTGACGATGAACAGCTTTCCACAATTTGGACAGTCTGAACTACGAGTTTTATCAATGGCAATCTTAGGTTGTTCTCTCCTCCATTTTAAACTTCCTGGAACACCAGTTCGGATTAAATCAGCAACTACTTTTTCTGTCAGGTAGCGGCCACCGAACTTTGCATCCTGAATAACTGGAACTTTCTGTGTTTCAATTGCCCGGAGTAGTACCGCCTTAGAGACTCCAATTAGATTGGATGCTTCGGACGGTGTGAAAACTATCTTCTCCTTACGAATTAAAGGTGGTCTGGGAGAAAGATTAGGAACCTTGTTCCCTCGCGAGGTGTTACAACGCAAGTGAGCCAGTTGAACATTTGTTGTCCTGTGACTTCCTCCTCGGCTCAATGGAATGACGTGGTCTAAGGTAGCGCAGGCGGGATTTGGAAAAGTAAGTTTTGGGTTTACTGGCTTCCTACATAACTGACATATCCATCCATCTCGTTCGTAGATCTCGCGACGTTTAAAACCTTCTATCTCTTCCGAGGTTTGAATTCGTCTCTGAGCATTCATTGTGTGGCCACGAACCTTTAAGGCACATTCCTCAGAGCACCATTTTTTGTCTGCTCGCGCGGACCTAGGAATTATTTTTTCGCAGCCTATACAGACGCGATCAGACTTGGATGCGATCCGCTTAGACTTATTTTCCCTTTTTCTGTTCTTGTCCTTGCAATCTCGAGAACAAAAGAATGACTCAGTATTAATTTTTGGTGAATACTTTTTCTTGCATTCTCTGCACTTATAATTCACTATTTCGCCTTACTCAATTCTTTAACCTTTGCCCAGATGGTGAGCAGGTCTATCTCTGAAGCATCGACTGTTTCAGTATGTCCGCCTTTCGGCATTTGTTTTGGTGATAAAAATGCAGGCAGTCCAATTTCCATTCGAAGCCATTTAAGAACAGAGGTTTCAATGTTGGATGCTTCTTGAACTGTTTTGAAACTAATCTTCTTGTACAGAATCCACCCTTGTTTTTTGTGTTGGTACATTCTGTCATCATATTTTTTGCTTTTGTAAGAATTGGCAATGCCTATCTTGTGAGCATTAAGTTTTTTGTTAGTAATCAAATAAACATAACCAGGCTTTCCGTAATTTAATCCCCAATCAGCACAATTACTACAACCTCCTTGACCACGCTGTAAATCACTCCACCTCGGAGATGCATCTAAACCACAAACTAGACATTTACACTTCCAAGGCTTACTGCTTCCAGGAAAATCAACAAGGGGCTTTAGTCCAAAATTTTTCATTGATTTTAGAGCCAGAGGGATGTCAACTCTTTTCTGTGAGCAATAGGCGCAATGACCTCTTCCGCTCTTTATGTGCGTCCAAAGGGGTTGGACTATATTTCCGCAGACTAGGCACTTACATTTCCAAGGGGTTTTTGCAGTTTGATACTTTTCTAAAGGTTTAAGTTTGAGTTCTTTGAGGCGTGCCAGTAATTCAGCTTCATCCACGGCAACATTTGAACAAAACTTACATCTACTGATATTACTGAGACTATGAAAAGGTGCTTTAAACTTCTTTTTGCAGGTTAAGCACTGAACTCGCCATGGGGTCACTGCTCCAGGAAATGGTTCGAGAGTTTTCAGCCCTCGTTTTTTCATCGCCTCTACCGCATCTTTGGGGTCGACTGCTCGTTTACTGCAAAACTTACATCCAATCCCTTTTGCTACATTCCAGTAAGTGGGTGAAGTTGTTTTCTTACAAGTTAGACACTGTGATTTCCAAGGAGTGTTGCTTCCTGGGTAAGCGATAAGAGTTTTAAAGCCAGACTTCTTCATCAACTTAACTGCCTCGACTGGGTCAACCACGTTTCGCGAACAGTAGATACAACGATGCCCGAAGTCTCGAACTTTGCCGTAAGTAGGAGAAACCACTTTCCCTGTTATCAAACATCTTGATTTCCAAGCTTTTTGCGTTCCAGGAAAAGGCACCAGCGGTTCAAGTTTGTTCTTGAGAAATAGGGCTCTGGCTTGCGTCTCGGGAATCTTTACCGCCATATCTCTATTCTGCCCCCACCGACTGACATCTCAATAGAACCTCGGGGAATCCCTATTTGAGTCTCTGCTGATCAGGCTCGATACTTAAGTTGGCATCAAGGAGAACTCTTGGGCATCCGCCTATTGTGAGTGTTCGAACTAGCAATCTTGGGCAAGCCTAGTTCTCCTTGATGTTTCACTCTCCAGCCGCCCTTTATCGGATAGCAACCTGGTAGCAACCCGAATGCGGGTTTTGATACCCATATCGGTCAGTGAGCGTATCCAAACCCACAAAATCGATGTATGGTGCCGTTTAAGTAGTGCGTACGCCCTAACTTCCGTTAACTCTTAATCACCGGGTCGGGGGTTCGAGTCCCTCACCACCCACTTACGTAAGTAAGCCCGAAATCAAGTCCCAGCACACTTTAAGTGGATTCAACTCGCTAACTCATTCATGGCCTCTTAGATTTAGAACTATGCCGCTGTGCCTTAATCCCCAATGCCAAAAGCGCATTTCAACAAAGCTAGAAAAGTGTCCTTTTTGTGGGGGCAATGAGATCGGAAAGTTTGATTCCTACAGCAAGCAAGAGGCTTTAGAGGATGAGATTAGTATCGAAAATTTTCACAAGGTTATCAAGAGTTCACAGCCTTACATCGAAAGAACTATCGTCCCAAAGGGTGCGAAGGTTTCATTCACATCAAAGCTAATCGTGAGATTTCAATACCTAGTTCGGAAACTCTTTAAAGGCAATCGTTAAGTTAATTTCCTTCGTATGCTTTTTTCATCGTAGCTAAATCAATCTTCTTCATTCCAAGCATCGCTTGAGTCGCACGTGCTTTAGTATATAAAACCTTTTACACTAACGTCATGTTAGGTGGAATCAATAACGGTCTCTTCGTGCAATCCTTTGGTGGATTTGCAGGCTTAGCCTTGCTGATTCTTGTACTTAAGTGGGGATTTTCATCCAATAAGAGATTAATCATTACCCCCATCAAGGCAGGCAAGAAAGATGAGTACGGATTACTAAAGCCGTTGCAAACACCTAGCAACTACATAGAAGCTCAGATGAGTTTGCAGAAGCTAGTTGACGCAAACATCAAGGCAACGCTGACTCAGACCTTAGATGGTCCACAGTTAATGGTCTTTGAGCGAGACCTAAAGGTTGCTCAAGCAATACTTGCAACTAAATAATTGATTCCTGTTGCAATCTTTGGTTCATCGCATCAATTGCTAATTCAAACTCCGGATCATTAATCTCTTTTTTCCAACGGCCAGATGAAGCATTCTCTGCCGTCATCTTCTCTTCATGAAAAGCGCGCATAGCAGCATCATCTTGCAACTGTAAAAAGCTTAATATCTTCTTGTAACCTTCTTGAGGAGAATTACTAACAAGATCCTCTAAATTAATGAAAAGCACCTGCGCTGATGGAACATGTTTTAAAGCTTCATGATCGGCCCTGATTCGCGTTTCTATCCACTCGACACCTTCTAATGGTGTGTTTGGTCCCCAGTTCTTTGTTAACAGTGATGCGATGACATCTCGTGGATCGCGACGGATAACGATGAATTTTGCTTTAGGAAAGAGCTTAATCAAACGATGTGAATAGGAGATATTCATGGGGGTTGTCTCAGCCCAATACTGCTCGCCTTTTTGATCTTTTTGTAGGGCAACAAAACTCTTCATAAACTTTCTTGCGGTTTTAATGGGGTCTTTTTTCAAAGATCTAGAAAAATCAGATAGCAAGTTTTGCAGATCTGCTTTATCTATTCCTGCGTGCAACCCTGGGCCATGCGGTGCTGGTGCATCTATCTGCCACCACTTTTCCCACAATCTCTCACTAAAATCTTGAAAACGCTCTTGCCTTTGCAGAAGATCCTTTTGGGCCCGCTGACGATAAGTACGGTAGTGGAAAATAGAGATCTTCTCTCGTTTTTCAAGTTGAGAGTTCATAGAGCCAAAGACAACATCTAGGAAACCGCCACGATTGGCTAAGAATTTGATCTCGGTTGGGTTGCTAGTCCGTACTAGAGAGTGCTCATTTAGCAGATCACCAAGCACTGTTGTGCCGCTGCGGCCCGTTCCACCGATAAATATTGGAGTAGGTGGAAGACCCCTTAATTTGCTCATTTATCGACTCTAGCTGTTCTCGGATGCAGAAGCTGTCCGACCCCACTTAATTTTTTCCCAGATTCTTTCATGGAAGTAATACAGGACGATCTTGGTTACAAGTTCTACGGCGGAAATAGCAATCGCAAACTTCAATTGCCGGGTAATGAGATAAGACAATATGAAGGTATCAAGGGTTCCAGTAACTCGCCAAGTTAATGCTTTAGCGATCGAACGGCGATGATTTTCCTTGACCATGGTTACGCAACACCTAACTTTGCTTACTTGATAATGAGTTAAGAATAATCTGAATGTGGTTTTCCTCAGGTAAGCACGGCCGATGGAGTATGAGATTTCTCTGTGAATTCCCCTTTTTCTACTTATTTATTCATTTAAATACTAAGTGTCGTGGGAAATTCCTTTACAGTCTGGGGATGGAAGAAAAAGTGATACCTGTCTTTTCAGGCGGAACCGGGCGAAGCGGTACGACAATAATCATGAACCTTCTTGCTCGGCACCCATCTTTTCATTCAAGCCTTCCTCGTGAGATTAAGTATTTAACGGATCGTAAAGGTTTAATCGACTTTAATTTTAACCGTCCGCTAAGCGAGGAGCGTTCGTTAAAAGAGCTTCGTAACGCAGTAGCTTCGAAAATTCTGCCATTGATAGGCAGGAGTGATTTAAAGATCTTCTCTGAAAGAATTAATGGGCGCTGGTGGAGTGAAGTTGGCAAGAAGGGCAATCAACGAGGCTTGGTGCAGGGAATTGAAAAAGATGTACTCGATGAAGCACTAAAAATATTTGAAGTGCAATACAAGCAAGATCCCTTGGCGGCTTCGAGGCAGTTCTTCTTTTCCTTATCAACTCCCCAAATCAAATCTTCAGATGTTGTTTTCTTCGGTGATTCAACGCCGACCAATATCATAAATGCTAAATATATTTATAAGATTTTTCCTGAAGCAAAGTTCATCAATATGGTCCGAGATGGACGAGATGTCGCTTTGTCCGTTTCAAAGGAACGCTGGGGTCCAGCTACACCTGAGAAAGCATTATTTTGGTGGGAGAAGAGAGTTGAGCAAGCGCATCAATCGATGCTAACTCTTCCACCTAGTAGCAAACTTGAAATGCGGTTGGAATCCTTGGTAGTTAATAATCGTGAGGATTCTTATGAAAAACTTTTAAATTTCTTGGGATTGGAGGATCATCCAACAATGAAAAAATACTTTGAAGAGCAAATGCTGATAGAGAAAATGCAGTCAGGCGGATGGCAAAAAGAGGTCAGGAACCCTGAGAAATTTAGTTCCGACTATCAAAGAATTCTCAAGCGGCTTTCTCGCAAAAATATATTCATTGAAAAGTACTACTAAATAATACTTCGAAGAATCTTCTCAACATTCTCGTCCAGATTAGCATCTCCCTTGAGATGTAGATCTGGGTTCTTAGGGGTTTCATACCCTTGACCAACTCCTGTGAAGTTCGGGATCTCTCCCTTATTGGCTTTCTTATAGAGCCCCTTAGGATCCCGACCAACACAAACATCTACCGGTGTATCTACGAAGACCTCGAGGAACTCACCTTCATCAAAGAGGGATTTAGCTCGTTGACGATCTGCTTCAAAGGGACTAATCACAGCAACCAGAACGATCAACCCTGCATCAACCAAAAGCTTTGCTACCTCTGAAATACGTCGAACATTTTCCGCGCGATCTTCAGGTGTAAACCCTAGATCTGCATTGAGCCCCATTCGCAGGTTATCGCCATCTAAAACATACCCGTGCATTCCTAGAGCATGTAAACGCTTTTCAACGGCGTTGGCAATTGTTGATTTTCCTGAACCAGAAAGCCCAGTTAGCCAAATAACTTGCGCTTTCTGATTCTTTTGTACCGCTCGGGCGCTCTTATTAACCTCGTACTTTTGCAAGACAACGTTCTCGCCACGTCGTAAAGAGTGGCGAATCATTCCTGCGCCAACGGTTCTAAAGGTCAAGCGATCTACCAGAATAAAGTTTCCAAACTCGCGAGATTGTGTATAAGGCAACAGTGTTAGTGGTGCATCAGTTGCAATCTCGACTGATCCAATTTCGTTGACACCTAGATTTGATGCAGCATTTTCGGTTCCGGTGTTGACATCGATCTTATGGCGAATACGGGTAACAGTTGCCGGTGTTTGAGTTGAACCTGCAATCAAAAGATATGAACGGCTATGGATCAGTGGATCATCATGGAGCCAAACAATCTCTGCATTGAAGCGATCTGAAGGGTGCAACTCCTCTGCAGCAGCTGCGATCAAATCACCACGTGTTGCATCAACTTCAGGCTCTAACAGCAGTGTGACAGCATCTGAATCAAGCGCGGTTTGAATCTCTTCTTTATAGGTGATGATCTTTGAGATCTTTGCTCCCTGATTGCTAGGGAAGATTTTGATCTCATCGCCCACATTGAAGCTTCCTCTGTGCACAGTGCCTGACACACCACGGAAGTTATCGGCACGTGAAATTAGTTGAATTCTCATGCGAGGTGAAGCATCTACAACCTCAGCCGGACGCCATTCTTGGATTGATTCCAGCAAGGTCTGTCCTTGATACCAGTCCATATTGGTCGAGCCTTGAACAACATTGTCACCTGCTAAAGCGCTAAGTGGAATAAACAAAACATCATCGAGGTGCATTCGAGTTAGCGCTGTTTGTACATTTGCGCGGATCTCTTCAAACACAGCCTGGCTGTAATCCATGGCATCTAGCTTGTTGATGGCAACAACTACACGGCTAATTCCCATTAAAGAACAGATGGTCAAGTGACGTAATGTCTGAGTGCGGACACCTTTTGTGGCATCCACCAGAACTAAGGCGATATCCGCGCGGGATGCAGCTACTGCCATGTTGCGTGTGTACTGCTCATGTCCTGGTGCATCAGAGATGATTAATCTCTTGCCATCCAGCAGTGACATTGAACGGTATGCAACATCAATTGTGATGCCTTGTTCGCGTTCTGCTTCTAAACCATCAGTTAGCAAGCTAAAGTCAATTTCACCAGCGGCAATTGTTGAACCACTTCGACGAATGTTTCGAGTGGAATCAATGGTGTCGTGCGGAATGCTGTCGGTTTCCACCAATAAACGGCCGATTAATGTGCTTTTTCCATCATCAACGCTGCCACATGTCAGAAGTCTGATTATTGCTCTCTCCATTAGAAGTAACCCTCGGTCTTCTTCTTCTCCATGGAATCTTCATTTGCGCCATCAATTAAACGTGTTGCCCGCTCGCTGAGCTTCACAGAAAATACCTCTTCAACAATTTCAGTAATGCTTGTTGCGGTTGATTCAACCGCCGCGGTCAGTGGGTAGCAACCTAAAGTTCTAAAGCGAACATTGACCATCTCTGGTTTTTCACCCTCCAGCAATGGGTAACGTTCATCATCAACCATAATCAATTGTTCTCCACGTTTAACCATTGGTCGCTCTTTAGCAAAGTACAAAGGATTTACTTCGATATTCTCCTGAAGGATGTATCGCCAGATATCCAGTTCAGTCCAATCTGACAAAGGGAAAACTCGCATTGTCTGACCTGGTGCTAAACGTGTGTTGTAAGTTCGCCACAACTCTGGACGTTGATTTCGAGGATCCCATTTGTGTCCTTCATCGCGGACACTAAAAATTCTTTCCTTTGCGCGACTCTTTTCCTCATCGCGGCGCGATCCACCTATTGCTGCATCAAATCCATGCTCATCTAGCGCCTGTCGCAACGCCACTGTTTTCATGATGCGGGTGTACTCAGAGATTCCGGTCGTAAATGGGTTAGCACCTGATGCAACACCCTCTTTATTGGTGTGAACAAAAAGTTTTGCACCAGCCTCTGCAACAACCTCATCTCTAAAGGAGATCATCTCCTTGAATTTCCAGGTGGTGTCAATGTGCAAAAGTGGAAATGGGATTGGCGCTGGATAAAAGGCCTTCTTGGCTAGGTGTAGCAGGACCGATGAATCTTTACCGATCGAGTACATCATCACAGGCTTGCGAAAAGCCGCTGCGGTCTCTCTAAGGATTTCTATGGATTCTGATTCCAGAGCCTTTAATATCTTCTGATCCACAGCCACCCCCACACATTAATAGGTGAAACTGTGAAATGGCTTTAAGAAATCAGTAATTCAGCCAATAGTTTTTCAACTCGGGCCTTAATCTCATCCCGAATAACCCGTACCGATTCAATCCCTTGTCCTGCAGGGTCATCAAGTACCCAATCCTCATACCGCTTTCCAGGGTAGAAGGGGCACACATCGCCACAACCCATAGTGATTACTGCATCGGACTCTTCAACAGCTTCTGTGGTCAAAACCTTGGGGGTGTTATTGGCGATATCGATCCCAACTTCAGCCATGGCTTCAACTGCAATTGGATTGATTGAATCCTTGGGGGCGCTACCTGCAGAAAGTACCTCTACTCGACCTTGCCCAAGTTCGCGCATGAATCCTGCAGCCATTTGTGAACGGCCTGCGTTGTGAACGCATACAAAGAGGACGGTTGGTTTATTTGTCATGTGTCAACACTTTCACTAGTCCCAGGCCGATTAAGGCTCCAAGAATTTGGGCGGCAATAAAGGCAGGTGCGCTACTCGGTGCAATTCCAGCAAATGAGTCACTAAAGGTTCTACCGATTGTCACAGCAGGGTTTGCAAATGAGGTTGAGCTTGTAAAGAAGTAAGCACTTCCGATCCAGGCAGCAACGGCTGAAGGGATAACAGTTAAATTCTTTTGATTAACCAGCACGTTAATCACCAAGATTAATCCGGCTGTAGCAACGAGTTCGGCCAAATAAAGGTTGCTGCCAGTTCGAACCTTTGTTGCTGTCTCGATGATTGCATGATCAAACATTGCATTTGCTAGTAATGCACCAGATATCGCACCCAGCACTTGGGCAAGTGCATACTGAATGAATTGAAGTAAGGAAGACTTTCCTTGGATTAAATCAACAAGGGTTACGACTGGATTGAAGTGTGCACCGCTAATAGGCGCAAGAATCAAAATCAAAACCGCTAATCCAAAGACTGTTGCGATTGTGTTGATTAGCAACTGTAAGCCAACATCCTTAGTTAAATCGGTGGCCATGATTCCGGAGCCAACAACGATTGCGACCAAAAGAGTGGTGCCTAGGTACTCGGCGAGGAGCTTCTTCATAAGGTGAGGTTACTCATTGCTTGGTTAACGCACGGTGAACAACGACAAAACCCCACCAACCAATTGGTCAGTGGGGTTTTATCTAAGGCTAATTATGAAACAGCGATGATGTCCACAACGAAGATCAAGGTCTCATTTGGTCCGATTGGGCCTGAACCATTTGGTCCGTATCCCTTATCTGCTGGGATTACCAATAGACGACGTCCGCCAACCTTTGCTCCTGGCAAACCTTCCTGCCATCCCGCGATTACGCCAGATAGTGGGAATGTTGCTGGCTGTCCACCATTCCATGATGACTCGATCAACGCACCGTTAGACCATGTCATTAATGTGTAGTGAACTGTCAAGGTTGAAGTTGGCAGAACCTCAGTTCCATTTCCGACAATGATGTCCTGTGTCTGCAAAGTTGCTGGTGCTGCACTTGTTGGAGGTGTGATTGTTGGTGCCTCGCCTGCGTTACCTGTTACTGCAGGAAGTCCTGCTGCTGATCCTGACACTGTGTCTTCTCCTCCCATTGTTGTAAATGATGCAAATCCAATTGCTAATACGGCAAGTACCGCAAATACTTTTAATACAGTTTTCTTTGGCATGGTTCTCCTTGTTATTCGATCTCGCCGATTAATTTAAACTCGCCATCACCAATCTGGCCCTGAGAGCGATAAAGCTCTAACTTGGCACGCGTATCGGCAATATCAAGGTTGCGCATGGTTAGTTGGCCAATGCGATCTACCGGACCAAAGGCAGCATTTTCTGTTCGCTCCATTGAAAGTTTTTCAGGGTGGTAGCTAAGTCCTGGTCCAGTTGTATTAATGATTGAGTAATCATCTCCGCGTCGCATACGAATAGTTACTTCGCCAGTAACTGCAGATGCAACCCAACGCATCAATGATTCGCGAAGCATTAATGCTTGTGGATCAAACCAGCGACCTTCATACAAAAGACGTCCTAGTCGACGTCCCTCTGCATGGTAATTGGCGATTGTGTCCTCATTATGAATTGCGCTAATCAATCGCTCGTAAGCAATGAAGAGCAGCGCCATTCCGGGTGCCTCATAGATTCCACGGCTCTTAGCTTCAATAATTCTGTTTTCAATCTGATCAGCCATTCCAAGGCCATGGCGCCCACCAATAGCGTTGGCTTCCTTCATTAAATCAACAACATCATCAAATGATTTGCCATTGATTGATACAGGGCGGCCTTGATTAAAGGTGATCTTTACATCCTCGGTATCAATCTTTACCGCTGGATCCCAGAATCGAACCCCCATGATTGGTTGGACTAGCTCAACCGAGGTATCTAGGTTTTCAAGGCTTTTAGCTTCATGAGTTGCACCCAAGATATTTGCATCTGTTGAGTATGCCTTTTCGGTACTGTCACGGTACGGAAGACCGTGCGCAACTAACCACTCAGACATTTCTTTACGTCCACCAAGTTCGGTGACGAAATCTTGATCAAGCCAAGGCTTGTAAATTCTTAAGTTTGGATTTGCAAGGAGGCCGTAGCGATAGAAGCGCTCGATGTCATTGCCCTTGTATGTCGATCCATCTCCCCAAATTTCAACTGAATCTGAGTGCATTGCGCGAACCAACATGGTTCCTGTTACAGCACGTCCCAATGGTGTTGTGTTGAAGTACTGCTTTCCACCAGAGCGGATATGGAAGGCTCCACAAGCAATTGCCGCAAGACCTTCTTCAACTAAAGCGTTTTTGCAATCTACTAAACGTGAAATCTCTGCGCCATACTCTTTTGCGCGACCTGGAACCGAGTCAATATCTGGCTCGTCATATTGGCCGAGATCTGCTGTGTAGGTGCAAGGGACTGCCCCCTTATCGCGCATCCAGGCAACCGCAACTGATGTGTCGAGACCGCCAGAAAAAGCGATACCGACCTTTTCGCCAACTGGAAGGGATGCGAGGACCTTTGACATGCCTCAAGTCTAACGGATGTTAAGAGTCGAAAGTTTCTTCTCTAGCGCAGGCTTTACACCCCACTGAGCGGTCATTTCACAATATCTATCAATATCTATCTGCTCAGGCTTTGCACCGGTTTTAACCGCGCGGATCATCAAATTTCTTGGTGTGTGCTCTCCCCCAACAAATTCAATAACTTCAACGCGATATCCAGAAAGTCTCAACAATTGTGCTCTGAAAGAATCAGTCAGAAGATCTCCGAGGCGCTCTTTCATCAAGCCAAACTTTGTTAACGCTGCCCAAGGTTCTGGTGCTACATCGATCTGCTTTTGAATGTCGTGTTGGCAACATGGGGCAATCAACAAAAGTTTGGTGCCACCATTTACCGCCCAAGCTATTGCATCATCGGTTGCTGTGTCGCAAGCATGCAAAGCGATTGCAATATCAGCTGAATCTGCAGTTGTCTTTGAAATTTCCTCAGCTTTGAAGTTAATAGTTTTAGTAATGCCCAGTTTTTGCGCAATCAAATTATTTCGATCTCTTGAATCTGGGCGAATATCAATACCTGTAACAACAACTGGAATACCTGAATTAAGCAAGAACTGGTGGGCAGCAAAGGTCAGATAAGCATGTCCGCAGCCAAGATCTGTGATTCTTAGTGGATTTTCAATTGTTGGCTTATGAATCTGCCCGGCTTCAATTGCCGAATTTAGAGCTGGTGATAAAAGGCGTAAGAACTCTTCGACCTGCTTGTACTTATCTTGTCGAGAAGGTTTGATAACACCCTTAGCATCGGCGATTCCAACTTCGCGCAAAAATGGATCGTTGGAATCTAGCAATCTATCCTTTTTCTTATCGTGGGAAAGATTTTGTTCTGAAGCTCGCTTTTCAATATGAACAAGTGCATCCCCGCTTTTGGTCACTCTTATGGAGTACACCTCGTTGGTGCTCTCGACCATAATGTTTGCGTAACCACTGCTGAGCGATTGATCTACGGCAACAGCTGAAGGCAAAAGATTTTTGGTTGTGGTTGTCCGCCCATCGTTCTGCATCAGCTGAAGGTTAAGTGCACCTTTAATTTCAACTAGGCGGATGTCGGTTCTCTCAAAATCCACCGTCATGTTTCGCCTGCGACCTGAAAGAACCGCACGTACAAAGGAATCCGTATCTAGAATCCTTGAACTTGCTTCAGCCAGCGCTTCTTGAAGATTTAGCTGCATGGCAATACCCCGAACTCAGAAGCAAAATCAGGGGATTTCATAGATTAAGTGTATCTGGCTGCATAAACGTTATAAAAGCGAAACAAAGCAGGGGTAGTTACATCTCTTTTACATTGAATTGATTTTTGCCTATCCGTAGCCTGACACCATGAAATCCGCACCATGGTGGAAAGAAGCGACGATCTATCAGATCTATCCGCGCTCTTTCTTTGATAGCAATGGTGATGGTGAGGGTGATCTACAAGGCATCACATCGAAGCTGCAATATATTCAAGAGTTAGGTGTCGATGCGATTTGGTTAAGCCCGTTTTATACATCTCCTAATAAAGATGGTGGATATGACGTAGCTGATCCTCGTAATGTTGATCCGCGCTTTGGAAATCTCGATGATGCTAAAAACCTTATCGAAGTTGCACATTCGCTGGGTCTTAAGGTTTTAGTTGATGTTGTGCCTAACCATTTTTCAGATCAACATGTGTGGTTTCAGCAGGCCTTAAAGGCAGGACGTGGTTCGGCCGAACGCGCCCGATTCCATTTCCATGATCCAAAGGAGGATGGAACTCCACCAAACAATTGGATCTCACTTTTTGGTGGACCATCATGGACCCAAGTAGAGGATGGACAGTATTACTTACACCTTTTTGATTCATCACAACCAGATTTGAATTGGGATAACCCTGAGGTTGCAAGTGATTACGAATTTACATTGCGTTTCTGGCTAGACCTTGGTGTCGATGGTTTCCGAATCGACGTTGCACATGGTTTAGTTAAAGAGAATCTTTTAACTGATCATCCAGATCCGCAAGGAATCAGCGATGCTTTGCGTCTTGATGTTTCGATGGATCCTGAAATCCGTTATGCGCTTTTGCCAACTGTTCCGTACTTTGATCGCCAAGGAGTGCACGAGATCTACCGTGAATGGCGAAAGCTATTTGACTCTTACAAAGATCGCGAAGTTATGGCCGTTGCTGAAGCTTGGGTGCATCCACCAGTTAATTCAACCCGATATGTTCGTAGCGATGAATTACATCAAGTCTTTAACTTTGATCTATTGGACGCACCATTTCAAGCAGATTTCCTGTATTCAGTTGTCAATCGTTCTATCAAATTAATGGATTCTGTAGGGGCGCTCCCAACTTGGGCACTAAGCAATCATGACTCTCCACGTGTTGCATCACGCATTGGTGAGGTACAGGCACGTGCACTAGCTCTCTTTGTTTTAGCTTTGCCTGGCTCTTGTTATGTGTATGCAGGTCAAGAACTTGGGCTTCCAGATGGAGTTATTCCAGATAACCAGCGTCAGGATCCAATTTATTTCAGAACAGGTGGAAAACAAAAGGGTCGTGATGGTGCACGAGTGCCATTGCCATGGGATGGAGACGCAACTCCCTTTGGATTTACAACAGGAACACCTTGGCTTCCTTTGGCTGAATCTTGGAAAGAGTTAACCGTTGAAAAGCAAAGTTCTGATCCAAAGAGCACTCTCAATCTTTTTAAAACTGCATTGAGGCTTCGTGGCGAGCATCTGATTTCTCAAGGTGAGATCACTTGGCTGGAATCACCAGAACATGAGTCGAAGAGTTCATCTTTACTGGCTTTTCAAAGAGGTAATCTCTCGATTTACATGAATCTGACTGAAAAGCCAATTGAGGTGGAAATCGCCGGCAAATTGCTCATGATGAGCGCAGGCACCGTTGATGCTCGTGATGGAAAGATGACAATTCCTGCGGTTTCAACCATTTGGGTCCATCACTAACTGACACAATACCGCCATGGAATCTACTACTACATGGCTTTTGACCCTTGGCATACTCTCACTAGTAATTGTCTTTGACTTAGTTGTTGCAATTGTTCGGCGCAACAAAGAGACAACCATGACAGAGGCAGGGATCTGGACATTCATCTATGTAGCGGCTGCGATCATCTTCGGAATTTTGATGCCAAACTGGACGACCGATGCAAATGCTCAAAAGGAGTTTTTTGCAGGCTGGCTCACTGAGTACGCACTGTCTGTCGATAACATCTTCGTTTTCGTAATCATCTTGAGTCGCTTGCAGGTTGAAAAGACCAAGCAACAGCTGGTGTTGTTATTGGGAATCATTATTGCGTTACTACTGCGTGGTGGATTTATTGCCGCGGGCAGTGCGATCATCGAGAAATTCTCTGGCGCATTCTTCATCTTTGGTGCCTTCCTAGTCTTTACCGCCTACCGTCTTCTAGTCGAAGATAAGGGCGAGGAAGAGTGGAAAGAGGATCGCGTAATCACCTTCATGCGTTCAAAGGGTGCAACGACATTTTTCATCGCACTTGTTTCACTTGGATTCACAGACTTAGTCTTTGCTCTGGATTCAATTCCGGCGATCTTTGGTATCACCCGAGACCCATACATCGTCGTGTGTGCAAATATCTTTGCCTTGATGGGGCTGCGACAGCTGTACTTCTTACTTCAAGGTTTACTACAACGTTTGGTGTTCTTATCTAAGGGGCTTTCATTCATCTTGGCCTTTATCGGCATAAAGATGTTTATCGAAGCCTTCCATGGCGTTGGAATCCATGACATCTTCGGTATTGAACTGCCACATGTTCCAATCGAAGTTAGTTTGTTCGTAATCGTTGCTGCGCTAACAGTTACAGCGGTTGCAAGCCTTACAGCTACACGTAAAGATGGAAGCGAGATCGTTTAGATCTCAGTTTTCATCTTTCGTACAGTTTTGCGGTCGTAATCCTTTGATTTCTCGTGGATCTTCCTGATCTGCAATGCAAAGGCTTTAATCGCAGTATCAAAAGCTGCGAGATCATTAAATTCGGCTGCCTCTGCCCGGATCAATGGGCCTGATCCATGTGAAGTTAAAACCACTTTGTGTTTATGTTTTCCCTGATGGGGATTTGCTTCATGAAGAACTTCAACTTCTACGCGATCAATAACGACACTAAACCGCTCCATGCTGTTGAGTTTTTCAATTGCAATATCTTTGAAATCTTCTGCTAAATCTGCGTGACGTGTATGAATTTGTATCTTCATACTAAAAGGGTAGTACTAGGACCACCGTTGTTGCTAGAGCCGCAAGAAGAAAAGATTTACCTAAAATGACAAGCGCGGTTTTGCGATCTGCTGCCCTGTCTTCCTTGCTTGCAACGCGTTTGATATCGCCCATCTTGCCCACGTTAAAGGTTCCGGCAAATCCATAAGCCAAGCAAAACTTTGAGCGCGATTGCACAAAACCAACTGAAGCAACCATCAGAGGAAAGAAGATTCCTAAACGAATTGCTGTTGGAGCATCAACGGTATTAAAGGTAAGCAAAGTTGAAATTGAGAAAAAAAGTCCCAGAAGGGCAACTAACTGCCTTCTGCGAACTTCACCTTTACCGATGTTGCAGGTACCGGGAATATATTGAGCCTCAGGCATCTTCGAATTCATCTTCATCGACCCATGTATCGGCCACTGATTCATCCTGGTGTTCTACCCAGGATAGAAATGAGGCGACCGCGCGAAAGGCAAGAACCGTCACTGTGAGTGCGGCAAAGGATCGGCGAATAGCTTTCAACATAGGTTAAAAATACTCGGTATTGCTGAAAAAATCTCTATAAAACCGAGAGTGAGTTCTCAATGTCCTGCCAAATGTCATCTATATGCTCGCAGCCAACAGATAAACGGATTAACTGCTCAGGCACAGATGGACTTTCCAGCGCCCAACGGCGGCGGCGCTCCCACAAAGATTCAACTCCACCAAGGCTGGTTGCATGTGTAATCAACTTAGAGGATTCGCACACCTTTTCAGCTTGATCAGCGCTTCCATCAATTTCAAATGAGATGACAGCTCCAAAGCCTGGGTAGCGAACCTTTGTGATCTTTCCATGAGCCTCAAGTCGAGAGACCAGTTGCTTCGCATTACTTTCTGCAGCTCTAAAGCGAATAGGGAATGTACGAATTCCGCGCAAGGCAAGCCATGCTTCAAATGGACCTGGGATCGATCCATTAAATCGTCGTGCCTCATCTAACCGTTTGAAAAGCGCCATGTCATTGGTTGAAAGTGAGCCAAGAACCACATCGCTGTGACCGGCTAAAAACTTAGTAACTGAATGCATCACGATGTCAGCACCCATTGCTAATGGCTGCTGAACAAGAGGGGTTGCAAAGGTGTTATCAACACCAACGCCAATCGTTTGTTTCTTAGCCGCTGCGATCAGTGCAGGAAGATCGGCGATATCAAGGCATGGATTTGTTGGAGACTCCAACCACAACAAAGCTGCACCTTTCATCGCGGCGATAACTTCATCTGTGTTGGTGATGTCTACAAAACGAACCTCTAATCGACCGGATGCATGGTGTTGATTGAGCAAGCCCATAGTTCCGCTGTAACCCTGATTGGATGCAACAACTGGTGCCCCAATTGGCAAGATTGAAAAGACTGCACTGATCGCTGCCATACCTGATGAGAATGAAAGAGTTTCTCCGCCCTCAAGCTCTGAGATTGCAGCCTCTAGTGCGCTCCAACTTTCATTTCCGTAACGTCCATAACCAACTGGACCACCTGCGTGATACGTAGATGAGAAAACAATTGGTGGGTTTAGGGAAGCATCAGGTGCAACTTCAGGACGTCCTGCTGTAATCGATGATGTCTCGGGACGAAATGTCATGGCTGAAGTCTAATTGTTAGAAAGGATCGCCATGGCCGCATTATGGCCAGGAATTCCACTAACTCCCCCGCCTCTAGAAGCTCCTGCTCCACAGATGAAGATTCGAGGGTCATCGGTTTCGACTCCCCACGAAGGCTCGGTTCCATCTTCACGGAAGGGCATCGTTAAATCATTGTGGAAGATATTGCCTCGTGGCAGCGCAATAGCATCTTCAAGATCAAGTGGAGTTTTCACTTCAAT